>JADIMV010000048.1 GCA_017694515.1 Candidatus Aphodosoma intestinipullorum | reverse complement strand
GTGCGGGGATGAGAGGAACGGGAGGCCGAGGGGTTGGCGGGGGATGAAAAAAATGGTAACTTTGCCGGGTGATAAGTAGCAGTTCAAAATTAAACGCTACTTGATTAATTGAGCGTTAGAAAAGAAACCATATGATGAAGGCTTTGTATCTCTTGTGTCTCTTTTGCTTGCACGAAGATAGGATGCGGTTCGGCAAAATCAATCAAGCGAGCTTGATGCTTTTGCACTCACCTTTCGCTATCTTTTGCGCTCTTTGTGTGCTGCCGCACACAAGATAGGATGCGTCTCAATAAAAGCAGCCAAACAAGTTTGCCGCTTTTGTATTCGACTTTCACTATCTTTCCCGTCGTTTAACGGTCACATAGCCCGCTATGCTCCCGTTTTCACGGCAGGAAAATAGCGGCAAAACAGTACACAAGAGATATACAATTAATTTTGAACAACTACTTAACCGATTAGCATTTTGATTGGGAAATGACGGAAGAGGAGAGAACAGATAAGGCGGACGGGCAGGAGGACCGCAAGGAGGAAAAGAAGGGCGGAGGCGGATGGATGCCTATGCTGTGGGGAATTGTGCTGTTCACGGGCGTGGGCGTGGCGACGGGCAATGTGGGTCTGTGGCTGCCGGTGGGCATAGCGATAGGGATGATGTGGCAGGGCTTTGTGCGTATGGGGAAGGAGAATGATGGGGAGAACGGGACTGAGGAACGGATGGATTGACAATAAATTATCAACACATAAGATAGAGATATGGCTTCACAGGAAGATGTTTTCAAGAAACTTATAGCTCACTGCAAGGAGTACGGCTTCGTGTTCCCGTCGAGTGAGATTTACGACGGGCTGGCGGCAGTGTATGACTACGGCCAGAACGGCGTGGAACTGAAGAACAACATAAAGAAATACTGGTGGGACAGCATGACGCTGCTGCACGAGAATGTGGTGGGGATAGACGCGGCTATCTTCATGCACCCGACTGTGTGGAAGGCATCGGGACACGTGGACGCGTTCAATGACCCGCTTATCGACAACAAGGACAGCAAGAAGAGATACCGCGCCGATGTGCTCATCGAAGACCTGATGGCGAAGTATGAGGAGAAAATCAACAAGGAGTGTGAGAAGGCGGCCAAGAGGTTCGGCGAGAAGTTCGACCGGGAGATGTTCTGCCAGACCAACCCGCGTGTGCTGGAGCAGAAGGCGAAGCTGGACGGGCTGCACGCCCGCTATGTGAAGGCGATGGAGGCAAACGACCTCGCGGAGCTGAAACAGATAATAGTGGACTACGAGATAGTGTGCCCGATATCGGGGACGAAGAACTGGACCGACGTGCGGCAGTTCAACCTGATGTTCTCGACGGAGATGGGTTCGACGGCCGATGGGGCGATGAAAGTGTATCTGAGGCCGGAGACGGCGCAGGGCATATTCGTCAATTACCTGAATGTGCAGAAGACGGGGCGGATGAAGATACCGTTCGGCATAGCGCAGATAGGCAAGGCGTTCAGGAACGAGATAGTGGCACGCCAGTTCATATTCCGCATGAGGGAGTTCGAGCAGATGGAGATGCAGTTCTTCGTGCGCCCGGGTGAGGAGATGAAGTGGTTCGAGCACTGGAAGCAGTTCCGCCTGCGCTGGCACAAGGCTCTCGGTCTCGGCGACGAGAAGTACCGTTTCCATGACCACGAGAAGCTGGCGCACTACGCCAATGCGGCAACTGACATAGAGTTCGAGATGCCGTTCGGCTTCAAGGAGGTGGAGGGCATACACTCGCGGACGGACTTCGACCTGTCGAGCCACGAGAAGTATTCGGGCAAGAACATCAAGTATTTCGACCCGGAGCTTAACGAGTCGTACACGCCATACGTCATAGAGACCTCAATCGGAGTGGACCGCACGTTCCTGTCAATCATAGCCGCCGCATATACCGAGGAACAGCTGGAGGGGGGCGACAGCCGCGTGGTGTTGAAGCTGCCGCCTGTGCTTGCGCCGTACAAGGTGTGCGTGATGCCGCTTGTGAAGAAAGACGGCCTGCCGGAGAAAGCGCGCGAGATCATGGACGAACTGAAGTTCGACTACCGCTGCGCATACGACGAGAAGGACTCCATCGGCAAGCGTTACCGCCGTCAGGACGCGATAGGCACGCCGTTCTGCGTGACCATCGACCACGATACGCTGGAGGACAACTGCGTCACGATACGCCACAGGGACACGATGGAGCAGGAGCGTGTGCCTATAGCATCGCTCAGCGCGACCATAGGGGAGGCGGTCAATATGAAGAATCTCTTCAAGAAGATAGTCAACGGATAAAACTACTGTACGCCGTGAGGAGAGGACAGACTGACCTCGGCGGGCTGTCCGCAGCGGTGGCATATTTGTTGTAACAGATGAAGATACATCATCTTGGTGAGGAGAACTCGCTCCTGAATCATTTCATAAGGGAGATACGCTCCGTGGAGATACAGGGCGACCCGCTGCGCTTCCGCCGCAACCTGGAACGCATAGGGGAAATCATGGCCTACGAGATAAGCAAGACGCTGGACTACACTACGGTAGATGTGCGGACACCGCTCGGAGTGGCACAGACGGGCGTGGCGACCGACGGCATTGTCGTCGCATCGATACTCCGCGCCGGACTGCCGCTGCACAACGGGGTGCTCTCTTATTTCGACCATGCGGAGAACTGTTTCGTTTCGGCATACAGGAAATACACGGACGAGACGCATTTCGATGTCCATGTGGAGTATATCGCATCGCCGTGCCTTGACGGCAAGACCGTGATACTGTGTGACACGATGCTTGCCACAGGCAGTTCGATGGAGCTGGCGTACAGGGCTATACTCACACGCGGCACGCCGAAGAGGGTGGCGGTGTGCAGCATACTGGCAAGCCGCAGGGCAGTGGACTACATAGCGTCCGCGCTGCCGCCGGAGACGTGCGACCTGTGGGTGGCGGCGATAGACCCGGAACTCAATTCGCACGCATATATTGTCCCCGGGTTAGGCGATGCCGGCGATCTGGCTTTCGGGGCAAAGATGGACTGACATCATGAAGTTTGAGATATACCGCTATGTGGGGCCGTCACACCTCGCTCCGGACGGGCGGCTGTCGGTGCGTTCGCTTGTGGACTTCATGCAGGACTGCAGCATTTTCCAGCTTGACTCGGAGCAGACGCTTGATGCGTGGTTCAAGGCGAATGACGCGGGGATGTTCCTTGCGCACAGGCAGATACATATAGTGCGTATGCCAGTTCACGGCGAGCGTATGCGCATAGTCACGTGGGTCTACCGATGCAATCCCTCATACGGCCTGCGCAATACGAATATGTATGACGCGGAGGGCAATGTGTGCGTATATTCTTGCGCGTCAGGGGCGTTTGTCAGCTATGCGACAGGGCAGATGGTGAGAGTGCCGGACGAGGTGCTGCATACAGTGCCGTTGTATGAGCCATATCCAATGGAGTATCTGCCACGCAGGATTGCTATCCCGAGAGGGGTAGAGGCGGTGGAACATGAACCGATGTTCGTTTGGCGTTTCCTGACGGACGCTAACCGTCATGTGAACAATGCACGTTATATCTCGGTGGCGCAGGAGTATCTGCCTGAGGGGTACGGCTTTTCGCGTATCAGAGTGGAGTATCACATTCCGGCGAAGTACGGCGAACGGATGTTTCCGAAGGTTTACAGTCCGGACTTGGATACCACGACTGTTGCCCTCGACAATGAGGAGGGGGAACATTACGCTGTGGTGGAGTTTCACAAGTAGGGCTTTGACGGCAGACGTTTTTATTATGTGTGTAGTCACTGTACGAGGATTTCAATGAAAACTTGTCTTCATTTTCGCTAATGCGTGAAAATATAGACAGGACGATGGGAGAGAGCGGCATATCTGTATATGACCTTGCGGAGGAGTTTGTGGAGAACACGGACTGCTCCGTTTTCCTGACCGGCAAGGCCGGGACGGGCAAGACCACATTTCTGAGACATATCAAGGAGAGTACGCGGAAACAGGCAGTGGTAGTAGCCCCGACTGGCGTGGCGGCAATCAACGCAGGCGGCACGACGATACACTCTTTCTTTCAGATACCGCCCGCGCCATACGTGCCGTCGATGTCGGAGAACGCTAACTTTTTCGCCAAGCAGAAGGTGTCGGCGGTCAGGCGCAAGCTGTTCCGTCAGCTGGAGCTTCTCATCATAGACGAGATTTCGATGGTTAGGGCAGACCTGCTCGACCTTATCGACCTGATACTGCGCCATTACCGCTACCGCCCGAAAGAGCCTTTCGGCGGGGTGCAGGTGATTTTCATCGGCGATATGTACCAGCTCGCGCCTGTATGCACGGCGGAGGACTGGGAGATGCTGCGTCACTTTTACCGCAGCCCTTATTTTTTCCACAGCCGTGTACTCGAAGCGCGGCAGCCTGTCTATATAGAGCTTGACCATATCTTCCGTCAGACCAACCGCCTTTTCATAGACCTGCTGAACGAGGTGCGCAACGGACATCTGTCGCCGATGAGCGTGTCGCTCCTCGAAAAACGCTATAACCCGAACTTCTCCCGTGAGGAGGCCGAGGGGTATATCACGCTGACAACACACAACGCCAATGCGGACCGCATCAACCATGAGGCACTCGACAGGCTCGGGGGCAAGGCATCAGAATACGAGGCCGAGGTGAAAGGAGATTTCCCGGAAAAGAGCTATCCCGCCGACAGTCTGCTGCAACTGAAAAGGGGCGCGAAGGTCATGTTCATAGCCAACGACAAGGAGAACCCGCGCCGTTATTTCAACGGCAAGATAGGCACTGTCACGGATATGGACGAGGAGTCCGTGACCGTCGAGTGCGATGAGGGGGGCGAACCTATCACCGTAGGGC
>JADIMV010000047.1 GCA_017694515.1 Candidatus Aphodosoma intestinipullorum | reverse complement strand
ATCGTGCACTCGAGACACCGCTCCGTACACAACTTCATCATGAACATCTGTTCGGCCCTCACGGCTTACTGCTTCTTCGACAACAAGCCGCAGGCGTTGCCGGTCCAATTCGAGAGCAGCACGCAATTTGCCATGTTTTAAGCGGCCGTTATCCCGAACTCGCGTAATGTTGCCTTAGAACTGTGTATCACGTGGATAAACCGCATCCTCTTCCTAAAGCTGCTCGAAGCCCAAATGCTGTCATATCATAACGGGAATCCCGATTATCGCTTCCTCACAATAGATAAGATCCATGACTTTGATGGCCTCAACGACCTTTTCTTCAAAGTCCTCGCACGTGATGTAGACGCTCGCACAGAATCTATAAAAAACGACTTCCCTCACGTCCCGTATCTCAATAGCTCGCTATTTGAAAAAACAGAACTCGAAAAAAACACCTTTGGAATAAATGCCATATCTGCTCGCGTTCCTCTGCCGCTGCTTTCTTGTAGCATTTTGAAAAAGGCAAAACATACTGCACCGCCCCGCTCTACATTGGAATATCTTTTCCGCTTCCTTGATGCATACGACTTTGCAAGCACTGGAGACGGTGCTGTGGAAGACAATGACAAAACTCTCATCAATGCCTCTGTCCTTGGGCTTATCTTTGAAAAGATAAACGGACACAAAGACGGTTCTGTATTCACTCCCGGTGTAATCACCATGTATATGTGCCGCGAAGCAATTAGCCGCACTGTCATTGATAAATTCAATGACCGCTATGGCTGGCGATGTACATCTGTCTCCGACTTGTATAACCGTATAGACAATATTTCTGTCTCAGAAGCCAATGAAACATTTGACAACATCAAGATATGCGATCCTGCCGTTGGTTCTGGACACTTCCTCGTATCCGCACTCAACGAAATGATATACCTCAAATACTCTCTCGGTATACTCGTTGATTCTGCTGGACAGCGCATACGTAAAACCGACTACACCATTACCATTGACAACGATGAACTTGTAATCAGTCTCTACGATGGCTCATTCTTTTCATACATCCCGTCAAACCCCGAATGCCAGCGGATTCAAGAAACCATTTTCCAAGAGAAACGGCGCATCATCGAACACTCTCTTTTTGGCGTGGACATCAACCCCAACTCCGTCAAGATATGCCAGTTGAGATTATGGATAGAACTCCTCAAAAACACATATTATACCGCAGACAGCGGCTATACCCAGCTCGAAACCCTTCCGAATATTGACATAAACATAAAATGTGGCAACTCGTTGTTGTATAGATTCGACATAACCGATAATATACAACAGATTTTACACGATACCGGCATTAGCATCGCAAAATACCGTGAAACGGTCTTCAGCTACAAAAATGCACCTGACAAACTTGTCAAACGTGAAATGAATGGTTTCATACACAATATCAAGACAAAACTCGCAGATGGAATAACCGGCCAATTACCCGAAATCAGACAGCTGACATCGTTGCGCAATCAGCTTTTCGCCATTGATGCCCCGCGTCTGATACCTTACACAGACAAAGAGCTCACCATCATATCCAAGAAAAGGGATAAGCTCACAAAAGATATACAGGAAATTGAAAATCGAATCGAAGAAAAACGCTCTATATATGCCAATGCTCTTGAATGGCGTATAGAATACCCCGAACTGCTCGACGATTCAGGCTCATTCATCGGTTTCGACTGTATCATAGGCAATCCCCCATACATCCAGCTGCAAAAAATGGGAATTGATGCAGATGCTCTCTCCGACATGAAATATCAGGTTTTTACTCGTACTGGCGATATATACTGCCTATTCTACGAATTAGGCACATCGTTGCTGCGCCACGGTGGCACTCTCTGCTTCATCACCTCTAACAAATGGATGCGTGCAGGCTATGGTGAAGCCCTTCGCCGTTTCCTCATTGCCGATACAGACCCTCTTGTGCTGATAGACTTTGCCGGCACAAAGATCTTCGATTCTGCAACTGTCGACACGAATATCCTTCTGTTGCGCAAATCTTCATTCTCCCGTTCACTGACAGCCTGCACCGTAACGGGACGTGACTGCTTGGACAAATTGGTCGTATAAGTTCAGCCGTGCGGGTGCGTTCGTCCTCTGATTGGCAATTTGCCAATATCTCATTACGCTTTTCTGTGCTGATGATAAACGCATCGTTAAATCCTGTTTTGACACCGTAATTGATTTGTACGCCCCAATCCTTGAGCGGTATCCCCACCGCCTCAATCTTCCGTTTGATGCTCTGCTCTATCGGCGACAGGATCACCCACGGTGTAGAGCCGCTGAAACTGCATTCCACGGCGTTCTGCCGCACGAAATCCCCCGTAATAATATATCAGTCCATACCCAAAATCACACACACTCGCTAATGCCAAACACGTACCCTCGCCCTATCAGCAAGCCATCATTACCTTACCGCCATCACTTGCTTCAGATACCTCGCCAGCGTATTGCGGTCCACCTTGCATATCGCGGCTATCTTCCTGTTAGACATCCCGATTGCCATCAGTTCCATTATAAGCCTTTCTTTCCCATATAGCTTATATTTTTCCTTGGCACTGCGCCTGCCTTTCGGTCGCCCCAGCACCATACCCTCAGCTTTCTTTCTTGCCAAAGCCTCCTTAGTCCGTTGGCTAATCAGGTTTCTCTCTATCTCAGCCGACAGTCCGAACGCAAATGCCAGCACTTTACTCTGTATATCATCCCCAAGTCGGTAATTGTCCTTGATAGTCCACACCTTACACTCCTTCGTCATACAGATATTTAATATCTCCATAATCATAAACAAGTTACGCCCGAGCCTTGACAGTTCTGCACAAATGATCAGATCTCCCTTCTCCACCTTTTTAAGCAACCGGCCCAATTCCCGCTTGCTATATGACTTTGTCCCGCTGATCGTCTCTTCTATCCAGCCGTCAATTACCAGCCTATTGCGCTCACAGAAATTATTGATTTCAAAACGCTGATTCTCCACTGTCTGTTTGTCACTGCTGACCCTAATATATCCGTATACCATATCAATAAAAATTTAGTCACCCAATTTATTGATTTTATTTATAACGGTATAGACCGCATCATTTAAATGTTCCGCAATATAGTCCTACCTTTGCCCACGACAAAACAACTTCAGACATGAAACAAACGTTGACCGTTATATCCGCGCTGACGCTGCTCTCGCTCACTCTGCTGACATCATGCGTTGGCGCAGGCAATAAGGCAGAGAACAAACAGAAAACAGATAAGACTATGAAACCAATTGAACTTACAAAAGAAGACTTCCTCAAGAAAGTAGTTGACTACGAGGCCAATCCCACCGAGTGGAAATATTTCGGCGACCGCCCTGCCATAGTGGACTTCTACGCATCGTGGTGCGGGCCGTGCAAAATGCTTGCCCCGATACTTGACGAACTGGCTCAGGAGTATGCGGACAGCCTGTACATCTACAAAGTGAACACTGAAAAGGAGCAGGAACTTGCCGCCGCGTTCGGCATCCGCAGCATCCCTACCCTGCTGTTCATTCCCGTAAATGGCGAACCTCAGATGGTTACCGGCGCACTCCCGAAACCTGACTTAAAACAGGCTATCTCTGACATACTCCATGTAAAGTGACGGCTGCTGCAAATAAATGCAGAGCGTACTATTAATGACAGTAGTACGCTCAGCATTAATATGGAGTAAAAACCTCTATCTTTGCATTGTGCTATTCCAACATCAGACACATGAAGAAAATATGCCTTATATTTGTCGTCATGCTCACCGTTGCGGTTGCCTCCCCTACCGCATCGGCGCAGTTTTTCTCTAAAGACCGGATTATCTACGGAGGCGGGTTCGGCTTCAACATCACTGACGACTGGCTGCTGCTCCGCCTTGCGCCCGAAATAGGCTATCAGCTCTTCTCCCCGTGGCAGATCAGCGTCGGGTTGAACTATCAGTATTCCGAATACGGTATATGGGGCAACACCTCATACCGTTCTGCCTCCCATCTGCTCGGCTACAACGTCTCGACGCGGCTTGATTTCGTCAGGTTCGGGCAGACTGCGCCTACAAAACTGTTCCTCTATGCCGCTTTCATTGATGAATTTGACATTACGCACAGACATACGTACGACCGCTACAGCGATTTCCGCGCCGGGATAGGCATACGCCAGTACTTCTCCTCGCGAAGCAGCCTATACCTCATTTGCGCATGGACTTTATGGGACAATGATGACCAGTGGAAATGGGTACAGTCCGACTGGAATCCGCACGTCAGCATCGGCGTACAGTTCTGATACGCAGACACAGCCACAGCCCCGAGACGCAGACATCCGTTCCGCACTGCACCTATTGTATGGAACTTAGCGGCACATTCTCCCGCTTCACGTTCTGTTCCAGCTCTCTCCGCGTAAACGGCTTCACATTCTTGTCCTCTATCTCCAGCACCTCGGCATTGGCTCTCGTGTTGTAGTGCAGTGTCAGCTTCTTGTTGTTCGTGATTTCAAAATCTGCCGCCATGACCTTCTTGTCAGGATGGTTCACATCGCGCAATGTGTTGTAATATACGTTGCGTCTCACCTTCACGCTCGCTTTCTTTAACCTGAACTTATGGAACTGCCGCCCCATGCTTATGGCGTTGAGCCACCGCAGCTCGCCCTCTTTCAGCTTATAGCCGAACGGTATGTTTATCTGTGCGTTGACTTCCTCCGACACCCTGTATATGCGGTATGTGTAGTTATCTATGATGATATGGTATTTCATCTCCGCCTTCACTATTCCGAGGAAATTGTATTTGTCGGTATATGTCATCACTGACAGCGAGTCGTTCTCCTTGCCGAGTTCCCATTTCTTGGGTTTTTCCGCCAGCTCCAGAATAATGTATTTGAGGTTGCCTCCCCACAGATACTGATGTGTGATTGCGCCCGAATCGACCTCATTCGCAAAATCATACGTCCTGTCCGACTTGATATGCCCGACTGCCGAACGCGCCTTGGCCTCCGTATCCTCGTCGATATACCTCTTGCAGTACAGGCCCTTGAATTGCACGGAATCTGTCTTCCTGCCCTCCGTGGCGGGCAACTGTACTATATACCCCAACAGCTCCTCGTATGTGATTACCTTGTCCTCCTCGCTCAGCCTCACGTCCGACTTGACCTTATACTTTGCCGGTTCGTTCGGGAAATCCACCTCCATCCTGTTGATGATGTTCTTCAGCAGCTCTTCCATCGTGCGTTTCCTGTTGCGCCTCTTGGCCTTTCCCTCCACCACTGTGCCCTCCAGCTCAATGGCATCTTCATCCATGGTTATAACGCACGGCACAGAATCCCGGAAACTGTTATACTTCAACACTTTGGTCTTATACCCCACGCAGGATATGACGACATTTCCCCTCACGCTGTCCGGTATCTCGAGACTGAAATCTCCCTCCATGCCCGACACCGTCCCTGTCATAGGGTTCTCCTGCATATAGATACTGGCATATATCACGGACAGGCTGTCCTCTCCGATAACTTTGCCTACGAAATACTTGGCCTCTGCGGCCTGCACTGCGCAGACAGCCAAGACCCACACGGCCAATCTCCTTACCCATGTAATCCTGTTCCGCATGACTGTTTATCTTTTTCCTTGTGTAACTTCCATATATATTTGGCACAATGCCCCCCCTACTTGTGCGTAGCTGTATTTCGCAGCCTTCGCCCGTATATATTCGCTGTCATATTGGCCGCGCCTGCATATCATTACCTCCATGGCTTCCGCCAATGCCTGCTCATCCCTGAATGGTACGATGATGCCTGTCCTTTCGTCCACTTCATCGATGGCAATGCCCACCCGTGTGGATATGACCGGACACCCCGCCGCCATACTCTCTTCCAGCACCACAGCTGCGGTCTCATAGTTCGAGAATAGTACAAACGCATCGCTCCTGTACAGCCACTCTTTCACTTCCGCCGGAGACAGCTCCCCCGTAAACCTCACACAATCATCCAAACGCATCTCCTTGGCCAACCTCACCGTCTCCATATAATCAGCCCCCGAGCCAGCCATCACCAATTCAAAATCCTGCCTCTCTTTCCATAGTCGCACCGCCGCCCTCACTATACCGTACACATTCTTCGCTCTGTTGTCGAAACATGAGACATGGATGAACCTGAACTTGCTTCCCTCCCGGTTCTCCCGCTTGTCATTATAGAAAAAGTCGTCCACGACGTTGAACACCGTCTTGCAGTTCCTGTGCCTCAACCCATTGTGTTCCATCGCGTTCCGGAGAAACAGCGAAACCGGCATCAGACATGCGGAGTGCCTTATGACAAACTGCGTCATCGCCTTGCGCAATGCTCCCTTGTAACCTCCGTTCTCTGGCAGATAGCCGCTCCAATGTTCCATAATCACGTATGGACAGCCGTACCGCTTGTGCAGGAGATATGCGAGCATAGCCTCCTTGCCTGCCACATTGGCGTGTATCACGTCAGGCCGGGACCCCTCCGCCTCCATCCTCCGCACAAGCCCTCTGTATGCCTTGCACACTGCCGCCAATGCCGCCGCTCTGCCCGATGGACGCTTATAGTACGCATAATGTTCCACTACTCCCGCCGTAACCTGACGCGCATATTCCGTCCCGTCAGCCACATCGTCTGCGGCCACTGCATACAGCACATATACTTCAGCCCCTTGGGCAGCCACTGCCGCAGCGTGCTTGCGCACAAACAGACCCCACATCCCGTCACCCCTGTGCGGATACCATGCCGACAGAAACAGTACTCTCATCTGTGCATCATCCTAACCAGCCACTCCGGGCGGCAATGCCGGGCGCGGCCATAATGCCTGCGTTGTCCGCCGAACCCCTCATAAAAGCGTGCCACGCCCTCTATGCGCGAGCCTTCGAAGTCGAACGTCATCCCCGTTCCGGCATATCTTCTCAGCAGCTCATCCACTAAAAGGAACATCGCCCTTGTCTCCTTGCCACGGCTGTCCGATGCCGGTGCGAGGTACACCGCCCTCCTGCCGTTCGTCAATAACAGCAGCGTGGCGACCAGCCCACCATCTTCTGCGCATACGCCATACGCTGTAGCCTTGCCCCTGCTCACGGCTGCCTCCGCCACAGCACTCAAAGCCGTATGCATATCCTTTGGCATTCTGACGTTTACAGCCGACCAGAACCCGACACACTCTCCTGCCGTTATCTCTTTCACTGACAGCCCCGCCTCCCGTGCCTTACGCACATTCCGACGCGTATTCTCCGCATATCCGGCGGCTATATACTCATAACCCTGCGAAAGGTCTATGACCATATTCGGGTACTGCACGCCACCGGTCTCGTTCCCCTCATTAAGGTTGAAGTCATAGACTATGTAGGGCATAGACTTCAGAAACTCCGCCACTCTATCCCCGCACACCTCGAACTCCGAGAACAGTCCCAGCTGCTGTACCCACCGTGGCTGGATGACATACCTGAATCCGAATCTCTCTTTCACAGTCAGCGGCATGAAATACGTATATCCGTAGTCCGACACGAGAGCCTCCCATCCGGGGCTCACCGCATCCAGATACCACGAGTAGACATACGGCAGCGTAACGCCTGCCCCGTCCACCCGCCTGTCCCACAGCTCGCGGTCTATCTGCTTATGCTCCAAATGGATAACTTTCATATCCGGTGCTAACTAAGGAACATGTGTTCCACAAATATCTTGATGCCGATGACCATCAGTATGATGCCGCCCAGCAGTTCCACATTGACCTTGAACCGTTTCCCCATCGATATGCCGATGACGCATCCCGCTATGGAAAACAGGAAGCTCACCGCTGCTATCACAATGACCGCCAGCGTTATCTGCCACCCGTACGGCACGAATATTATGCCCGTTGCCAGCGCGTCTATGCTCGTCGCCACGGAATACGCCAGCAGCAGCTTCAGCGAATCGAACGGGGTCTTGCTCCGTTCCACCTCGTCGCCCTTGAAGCTCTCCACAGCCATCTTGATACCCAGCGCACACAGTATTATGAGCGCAAACCAATGGTCGAACTTCGTAATCCACTCCGAGAAACTTATCCCTGCCAGCCATCCCACCAGTGGCATCGCCCCTTGGAACAGGCCGAAAAACAGGGCCATCCTCACTATCTTCCACCAGTTATACCGGCCGTAAGCCATACTGCTTGCCACCGATACTGCCAGACAGTCCATCGCCAGCCCTATGGCTATAAAACATATCTCTAAAATCTCCATAAACGCATTACAAACACTCTGATTATCTTACACACTCCTGAACTCCGCCTCGTATGCCTCCGCAGCCTCCTCCAGCTCCTTGTACCATGCCTCGCCGAAACGCCTTATAAGCGGCTCTTTCAAGAACTTATACACGGGCATACCTATCTTGCGCCCCAGCTTCTCCGCACACGCGCACACCTCCCAGCGGTGATAGTTCACAGCCGTGAAACCCTCATACTTCGTCAGCCTCACGGGGTAAAGATGGCACGATATAGGCTTGTAAAATCCTGTGCGCCCCTCCCTGTACGCTTTTTCCACGGCGCATTTGCACACGCCGTCAGCATCTTTATATGAGAACACGCACTCCCTGTCGCCCACTATCGAAGTAACCAGATCGCCGTCCGCGTCCCTGTATGCCACACCCTGCTTCTCTATGACCCTCCGGCACTCCTCCGACAGGTCATTCCATACCGTCGGCAGCACCTTCTCCAGCTCCGCCACCTCCTCTTCTTCAAGCGGTGCGCCCGAGTCGCCCTCTATACAGCACTCCCCTCTGCACACGCTCAGATCGCAGCAGAACCTCTGCTCGAACAAGTCGAAACTTACGACCGTATCTCCTATCTCAACCATTCAGTAAACAGTTTTGTCGTGCCGCAGCCTGTCTCCCATGCGACGGCACACAAAGGTACACCAAATTACCGTCACGGCAAAATATCCCGGTGCCAATACCGCTGCAAAACTTCGCCTCCCATCACATATCCATCTGACATTCAATAACATCATCCATACTATACAGACATCCCGCCCCAAGGATAACCTCCTATGGTCTCTGTCTTAATTTAGGTTAAAAACACGTACTCTCGCCGAAGCTCTCCCGAAGACGCAGGCCATCCCCAAGCAGCCAAACACGTACTCTCGACCAAGCCTCACCCTATCCATCCGCCTCAACACACGCACCCTCCCCCTTTTGCCGCAATGCTTATTTTGCTTAGAAACTGTTTTAATTTTGCCGTCTATATGGATTGTGATGGACAGCCGCGACATATTCAGTTATCATACCCGAAGTAATAGCGGGCTATTTCAACCCAAAACGGTCATTAGGCTTTGCGCTGATTTCTGTGTTTATGGCGAGTAGATTTATACACACTTTCCCGAAGGCATAGCGGGCTATGTCAAGGGAAAGTGCGTATACAAGATACCGCCATAAACCGGAAAGCAGCCAAAGAGTTGGTATTCTGCAAAACTCAAAGTCCACTGTTACATAGCAAAAGGATAAAATCAGCAAAAAAAACTGGCTTACGCAAAGTCCTCAAAACGTACTAATGACCGTTTTGGGTTCAAGGGCATGATGGCTGAATAGGGCTGGCTGGACGCACAATACATAGACGAATATATATTTGAACACCCATTTTCAATAATCCGAAACTGTGTATGTGGAAAATCAAAACAGTTTCTTAACTTTGCAAAGATAATGCAAGCCGAAAGCAGAAACCCGGAACTTGTTCATGGGTTATGCTGAGGCGTAGCTTAGCTTATGCAACCCTAAAAAGAAACTATACATGAAAACAACGATACACCGGATCTTCCGTCTCCTGCTCTTTCCGCTGTGCATGGCAGGAGCGTCCGCGCTCAATGCCGCGCCCCTAAGTGCGCAGGACACCTCCGCAGTCAGGCAGGAGATACAGGAAAAGCCCGTGAAGTTCCGTTTCTACGGCTTTGTGCGCAACGATTTCACTTGGGACAGCCGTCAGAACATGGCCGTCGTCGGCGAACTCTTCCACTTCGTGCCTCTTGACCGCGACCTCAACTCCCGTGGCGAAGACCTCAACGCCGTACCAAATTCGCGTCTGCTCGCCGTAGTGACCCGCCTCGGCCTCGACCTCGATGTCCGCCAGTTCGGCCGGACCAAGATAGACGCGAAAGTCGAAGCCGACTTCTGCGGCACAAGCTCCACCTACTTCCTCGTAATGCTCCGCCACGCCTACATCCGCCTCCGCTGGGGCAGGCACAGCCTCCTCGCCGGACAGTCGTGGCATCCCATGAGTGCCGATATGCAGCCTCTCGTGCTGAGCCTCAACACAGGTGCGCCGTTCAACCCATTCAGCCGCACCCCGCAGGTGCGCTACGACGTTGCGCTGCACCCCATGCTCTCGCTTTCCGCCGCCGCCATGTACCAGATGCAGTACACCTCCCCCGGCCCCGACGGCCTTTCGCCCTACTATCAAATTAACGGCGGACTGCCGGAACTCTACCTCGGCCTCGACTTCGCCGCGCACGGCTTCCGCGCCGGCCTCTCCGGCGAATACATGATGCTGCGCCCCCGCACCACAGGATACCCCCTGAGCGAATACTTCACCGAACCGCTTCCCGAAGAAAGGATACGGGTCTCCGACCGCGTACACTCATTCTCCGCCACAGCCTACTTCGGTTATACATATAAGTCGTTCAACCTGAAAGCCAAGACCATATACGGGCAGAACCTCTCCCATCTCCTCATGCTCTCTGGCTACGGCGTGACAGCCCGGCACACCGACGGCAGCCGCTCCTACTCCCCCCTCACATCTTCCGTCTCATGGATAAACGCCACATACGGACAGCGTTTCATGGCGGGACTCTTCGCGGGCTACATGAAAAACCTCGGCAGCAGCCGCCCGTTCGTCTCCGATGACATGATATATGTGCGCGGCTACAGTAACATAGACCAGATAGTGCGCGTCGCGCCCTCTTTCTCCTATAACATCAAGGGGTTCTCCGTCGGCGTGGAATATGAGATGACCGGCGCGTTCTACGGTGACCGCACTGATGACCACGGGCGCGTCTCCGACACGCATTTCGTGCCTAACCACCGCATATACGCCGTACTATCCTACACATTCTCGACAAAATAGCAGACTTATGATAATCTTCATAACCGGAGCAAGTTCAGGGTTCGGCCGCGCCATAGCGGCACATCTCGTAAGGCGCGGCCATACCGTCTACGGCACAAGCCGTGCGCCCAAATCGGGCATAACGGACGGCGTACAGATGCTGCGCATGGACGTACGCTCACCCGAAAGCGTCGATGCCGCCGTAGATAGCGTCATACGCCGCGAAGGCCATATCGACGTACTTATAAACAATGCCGGGATGGGCATAGCCGGGGCTGCCGAACTCGCCTCGCCCGACGACATACGCCTTCAGATGGAGACCAACTTCATCGGCTGCACCAACGTATGCCGTGCCGTCCTGCGCTATATGCGCCCGCGCCGCAAAGGGCTGATTATTAACATAAGTTCTATAGCCGGCATATTCTCCATACCCTATCAGGGACTCTACTCCGCCAGCAAGTTCGCCATCGAGGGCTACTCACAGGCTCTCGCGATAGAGACATCGCGCTTCGGCATCAATGTGGTAATAGTAGCCCCAGGCGACTTCAACACCGGCTTCACATCCGCCCGCAGGCTATGCCCCGAAACAGCGGCCTCCCCCGACTACAGCGCATCGTTCGCCCGCGTCCGCGCCAACTTTGAGCGCGATGAGCTTCGCGGCGGCTCGCCCGATATGCTCGCCCGCCGCATCTGCCGCATCATAGAGTCCCGCCGACCCCGCCGCCGCTACGTAGTCCCCACATCCGCCGCCCAGTGGCTTGCCGTCCGGCTCAGCGGCCTGCTCCCCCGCCGTACCTTCGGATGGATACTGAAGACGTTCTACAGTATGTGATTCTGCTATGGCACACATTCTGACCGATAAATATGACGCTTTAATAAACTGGAATATAAAATACTTTGACAAATGAAGAAAAACGACCTGATTTTCATCCTCGCCGTGGCAGTGCTGTTCCTGCCGTTCGTGTTCATAAAGCCCCTCTTCGCGGGCTTCGAGTGGGCCACTGCGCACCACCCCTTCATCATGAGTTTCCTAAAGTTCGGCATACTCGCCACTCTCGGCGAGATGCTCGGCCTCCGCATCCGCACAGGCTCTTACAACGCCCCCGGCTTCGGTGCGCTGCCCCGCGCCATAACGTGGGGCTTCCTCGGCATGATGATTAACGCCGGGTTCATCATCTTCGGCTCAGGCTCATACAACATACTGCTCACGCTCGGCATCGGCACTCCCGACGGCACTCCCACATACGCCGAGATGATGAAGATGAGCATCTTCTCCACCCACTCTTGGTACCATGCCCTCGCGGCCTTCGTCACCTCGTTCATGCAGAACACGCTCTTCGCGCCGGTATTCATGATAATACACAAGATAAGCGACCTGCACATCCTGCGCAACGGCGGTACGCTGCGCGGCTATTTCACACGCCCATGCGTGACCGACCTCATAGCCTCGCTCGACTGGCGCGGAATGTGGCGTTTCCTCTTCAAGCGCACGATTCCCTTCTTCTGGATTCCGGCGCACACGGTCACATACCTCCTCCCCGCCGAGTTCCGCATCCTCTTTGCGGCTCTCCTCGGTGTGATACTCGGAGTCTTCATGTCTGTAAATGCAAAGAAATAAGATGATTATGAAACGCATCGTAGTACTCACAGGCGCGGGCATCAGCGCCGACAGCGGGATAGCCACATTCCGCGACAGCGACGGCCTCTGGGCCAACTACCGCATCGAGGAGGTATGCACCCCCGAAGCTCTCATCCGCAACCGCGAAAAGGTCATCCGCTTCTACAACGAACGCCGCCGCGAAGTGCTGGCCGCGAAGCCCAATGCGGCCCACATCGCGCTGACACGGCTCGAACAGGACTTCGATGTACTGATTGTAACGCAGAACATCGACGACCTCCACGAACGCGCCGGCTCTTCCCGCATCACCCACCTCCACGGCGAAATCACCAAGCTCCGCTCCTCGCGTGACGAACTCGCCACCGTGCCGCTCTCCGGATGGGAGCAGCCCCTCGACGCACGCCACCCCGACGGCACTCTCCTCCGCCCCTACGTGGTCTTCTTCGGCGAGTCAGTGCCCATGTTCGACCGCGCTGCGGAGATAGCCCGCTCAGCCGACATCATGATAATCGTCGGCACATCGCTGGCCGTCTACCCCGCTGCGTCTCTCGTCCGGTACGTCCGTCCCGAAGTGCCTGTTTACCTCGTAGACCCCGGCTCGCCGGACACCGCATACATCCGCAACCCGCTTACGCACATCCGCAAGCGTGCTGCCGAAGGAGTGCCGGAACTTGTCGATATGCTCCTCGGGCAGAAGTAGGCGGCACAGGCAGCCGCGCCCAGCCCACCTTCGTCCGGCGCGTGCAGAAACAGTCCCCCGCCCCATCGCCTGACGGCGTTTTGCCGTCAGCCATTTTTTCCGTATCTTCGCGCAGAGGAAAAAAACACAGACAGCAATGACAGTAAAAGAACGGTACGCAGGTGTCATAGCTTGGTTTCAGGCCAATATGCCCGTGGCAGAATCGGAACTGCAATACAAAGACCCCTTCGGGTTGCTTGTGGCGGTCATACTCTCCGCTCAATGCACCGACAAGCGGGTCAATATGACCACACCCGCCCTCCTTGCCGCATACCCCGATGCCAAGGCCATGTCGCAGGCATCAGTCGAGGAGATATACGCCTACATCAAAAGCATATCATACCCCAACAACAAGGCGCGCCACCTGTCTGCCATGTCGAAAATGCTTGTCGAAAGGTTCGGCGGCGAAGTGCCGCAGACCACCGAGGAACTCATGCAGCTCCCCGGCGTAGGGCGCAAGACGGCCAACGTCATAGCCTCCGTCGCCTTCCACCAGCCCAAGATGGCAGTAGACACCCACGTGTTCCGCGTTGCCGAGCGCATCGGCCTCACCACCGGCAGCAAGACACCCCTGCAGACGGAGCTGACCCTCACCCGCCACATCGACCGGCAGCTCATCCCCATAGCGCACCACTGGCT
>JADIMV010000046.1 GCA_017694515.1 Candidatus Aphodosoma intestinipullorum | reverse complement strand
ACCCATATTTACAGCGAAGACGGCGTAAAGAAAGTCCGTGTGTTTGAAGCCCGCAGCGGAGCGGAGGGCAAGTTGAGGACTTTTAGCCGGCAAGCGTCGTAAATATGAGGGAACGGAGTCTGGCGGCGGCTCTCTTTGGTTACTTTCTCCAGCTGTTGGGAGAAAGTAACTCGGGGTGCGGGGCAGACAGCCCCGATATATTTGAGGGCAAAGATAGCGAAAGTCGAGTGCAGAGACAAACGGGAACTCGTTCTCAGTTTGGCTATGCCGAGACGCATCCTATCTTGTATGCATCGGCATACAAAGATAGCGTTTTTTCGCGGGATGAGCCTGCGGTATGGCAGGAAAAAGAAAGCGAAAGGAGCCGTTCCCGTATCGCACCCTTATTTGCAAATTAAAGTTAAAAACACGTACTCTCGCCGAAGCCCCTCCGAAGCCCTCCCGAAGGGTCTCCGAAGCCTCTCCCTCCGAAACACGTACTCTCGACCTGCCCGTAGGCCGTCCTCCCGCCTCGAAACACGTACCCTCGCCTTATCCTCACGTTATCTTTATACTTTCTCCCTGCCTTGAAACACCCTCTTTCTCCCGTCCTGGCCAGGATGCAGCGGAAATACGTGGAACTCACTCTGTATATACCATATAATCTCGTCTAATAATACACTTTTTGTTGTGTGTATTGTGCCGCCAAAGTCTGACGATTGTTCGTGCCTCGTCTTGATAATCAGTCCGATATGAAAATATGGACAAAAAAAGACGGAAATGTTTGGCCAGTTCGGCGGAATGCCCTATCTTTGCACTCGCAATTGAGCGCGGGTTTCACCTCGCTGCTACATGCCCTGTTTTGGCCCATTCGTCTATCGGCTAGGACGTAAGATTTTCATTCTTAAAAGAGGAGTTCGATTCTCCTATGGGCTACTTTGGTTATATTAACGGTATAAATTTGTTATAGGTAATGGCAAATCATAAGTCATCGATAAAGAGAATACGTCAGATTGAGAAACGTCGTCTGCACAACAGGTTCTACGCTAAGGTAACACGTACAGCTGTGCGTAAGCTGCGTGCTACAAAAGAAAAGGCCGAGGCAGCCGCTATGCTCCCGAAAGTCTCCTCCATGCTGGACAAGTTGGCAAAGCGTCACATCATACACCGTAACAAGGCGGCCAATCTGAAATCGAAGCTCGCCCGTCACGTGAACAGTCTCGCTTGAACAGGCGGTTTCGCGTCGGAAGATATACGGCTCTTTTCTGAATAAGGAAAGGGCTTTTTTGTCTTTGTGCCTGTTAACTTGATTGCTATGGGGAAAAAACTCTCTGAGGATAAGCGTGAGCCGATAGAGACGGCAGACTGTTCGCTCCATTCGTGGAACGACGACGACAAGCCGCGTGAACGCCTGTTGCGGAGCGGGGCGCGTTCGCTCTCCGATGCCGAGATACTTGCCATAATGCTGCGGACTGGCGTTCCCGGGCGCAACGTTGTTGAACTCTCAAAGGACATATTGGCCTTTGTCGGCAACGACCTCGACCGCCTTGCCCGCCTCTCCGTGCGTGACTTCATGGCCAATTTCAAGGGTGTCGGTGAGGCCAAGGCCATTTCCCTCGTAGCCGCTCTCGAACTTGGCCGGCGGCGCGGCAGTGCTGCCGCAAGGGACGCGGTGCATATCTCTGGGCCTGACGACATAGCCGACTACTTCCGCCCCCTGCTCATGGACCTCGACCACGAGGAGTTCCACATCCTCATGCTCAACCGTGCGCACAATGTGATTGACTCCTTCTGCGCAAGCAACGGCGGAGTCTCCGGCACAGTTGTGGACATGAAGCTCATCTTCCGCAGGATACTGACATACAGTGCGTCCTCCATAGCCCTCTGCCACAACCATCCCTCTTGCAGTGCGCAGCCGAGCCGCGAGGACGAGGCCGTAACGGCCAAGATTAAGGCGGCGTGCGGCTTCCACGACATCAACCTCATAGACCACATCATCATAGGCGGCCATGACTACTACTCATTCGCCGACGAAGGCCGGCTGTGAGCTCTCTATTGCCCCGAAGTCGGGAATGCTTTACAAATCCATCCGACTGACAGCAGGAACTGCAAAACCGGTCATACAAAAAATCAGGCGTGCGGACATATCCACACGCCTGATTTCTTTCCTGTCACTGTCGTCTTTCTGCCTCAGTCGTCGTAGCCGAGCACGCTGCAGTCGTGGGCGAACTTGATTTCGAGCTTGTTGTTGAGCTCCACTTCGTAGCCGTAGCGCTTACGGTCGATTTTCACCACCTTGAAGCCCGGGTGCTTGGCAGAGATATAGGTTACTATCCCTTGCGGTATAACCGCCGCCGGAACTTCCGTGTATTCGCAGTCTATCTCTTTCCAGTTGCCGCTGCCGTCGAACTCAATCTTCGAGCCGTCCTTCATGAGCACATCGTATGATGTCGAAGCGAAGTCCACATCCTCCTCGACAAAGGCTATCTCGATGTTCTGGAAGTTGCTTTTGATGAAGGTCTGCGCAGCTGCCGGAAGCTGGCTTGCGTCGATTGGCCTCTCGTTTGCCGATACTGTCGTGAATGCCGCGAATAGCGCGCACGCGAATAATAGTTTCTTAATCATAGCTGTTAGTGTTTTTTAAGTTTATACTTATAGTTGGTTTCTCTTTTCAGTCCTCGTGGTCTAAGTCTATTATGTTGAAATTGAGGTCGAACTTGAGTTCTACCATGTTGCTGAGCTCCACTTCGTAGCTCCTTTTGTCTCTCTTCAGTTCCCAGATTGCCGCCTCGGGATATGTCTGCACCACGTATTGCATTATCCGCTCAGGGACAATTCCGTCAGGCACTTTCGTTGCCCTGCACTTGATATCCTGCCATTCGCCTTTCTTGTTGAACTCTATTTCGTTGGCATTGGAGAAAATGACGTTGTATCTGATGCCCCAGTCATCGTACTCTTTCTGTATTACGGCTATCTGTTCGTCCGCGAAGTATGTCGACAGCGTCTGCTGTGCGGCGGCGGGAAGCTCATTGTATTGGACAATCGTCGTTTTGTCACAGGCCGTGAGCGTCAGCGTCATGGCGGCTATTGCCGCAAGGATGATGTTCTTCATAATTTCTATGTTTTAATGATTACTGGTTTGCCCGGTATTCCCGGTTATCGTACTGCAAAGTTACGGTGTAAATCTGAAAAGAATCTGAAACTTACGCCTCCCCGTCAATTTTTTTCTGTGACGGGAATATCGGGGTTCTGTTGTAGCCAGTACTGCGTCCTATTGCTGTCCGGGCGGCTGTGTCGTGAGTCTGAAGTTGTGCATTCCTTCGTTGTGGAAATAGCTGATTTCCATACCGTAAAGTGTGGCTATGGCTTTTACTACGGCCAGTCCCAGTCCTGTCGAGCCCTCTCTCTTGCTGCCTTGGTAGAAACGGTCGAATATGCGCCTCCCGTCGAGCGGACCGTGTTCTGCCGTGTTTGACACGGTTATTGTGGTTTCGGTTATCGACACTATTATCTTCCCCCCGTCTGCCATATGTACAAAGGCGTTTTTGAGCAGGTTGGCGAGCAGCGTAGTGGCGAGCGTGGCGTTCATGACGGTGCGCATAGCCCCTTGCTCCGTGTAGTCCACTTGTATCTTCTTGTAACCGTATGCCAGGCTGTAATCCTCTATGAGTGTACGCATTTGGGCATTGATGTCTATGGTTTCCGTCTCCGTGAACTGGCGGTTGTCTATTTTCGTGAGCAACAGGAGCGTGCGGTTCAGTCGGCTTATGTAGTTTAGGGTCTGTATGGTTTTCATCACCTCCGAGAGCTGCTCCTCGCTGAGGTCGGTATTGGCGAGCATTTCGAGCCTGTTGCGGCATACGGCTACGGGGGTTTGTATCTCGTGCGACGCGTTGCCGATGAATTCTTTCTGCCGCTCGTAGTCCTGCTGTGCCCTTGTGGCGAAAGTCTCCACGGCAGTGTTCAGCTGTCGGAACTCCTGTATGTCGGTCGGGTTGTCGAGCGGTGCGGGTGCGGTCTCTATCTTCAGCCCGCTGATCCAGCTGAGCAGGCGGTGTAGCGGAGCCATGCTGCGCTTGTATATAAGTATGTTGATGGCCAGTGCCAATATGGTCAGCACGACGAAGAGTATGACTATCCATGAGAATATCGCCTCGACGAGGTCGTCCGTGTCTATTGACGGAATGTATATGGTGAGCTTGAGATACTCGCCCTTGGCGTTTTGGAAAATGGTCTCGAGCACTCGCGCCGGCTCATAGTCGTCGTGCGTATAGATGTACATCTCCCTGTCGGAGAAGAGGATATGCGGCGTGGCATCGGCCTCTTTCGTCGTGATATGCGTCAGGTAGAAATCCATGTTGCTGCGGCGGGTGTCGAATGTCAGGGAGTCCGATGTCAGATAGTCGAGCATGAGTATCTCCGAGTATTCACTGAGCATCTTGTCCTGCTCCCCGTGCACCTCGCTCATCACCACATAGTAGAACAGTGTGGCCCATACGCCCATGGCAAGTATGTAGAACACTGCCATGCGGATGATTATCTTATATATGAGCTTCATAGTTCCACGAGCTTGTAGCCGAAGCCGTAGACGGCTTTTATCTCGATGGTCGCGCCTGCCTGTTGCAGCTTCTTGCGCAGGTTCTTTATCTGTGCGTAGATGAAGTCGAAGTTGTCTGCCTGGTCGATGTTGTCGCCCCACACGGCCTCGGCCAGCGTCTCCTTGCTTATCATGTGATTCGGCCTGTGCATGAAGTAGCGCAGTATGTCGAACTCCTTGCGGTTCAGTTCTATCGGCGTGCCTCCTGCCTCGACTCTGAACGTGGTGTTGTCCAGTGTGACGTTGCCGAGCGTGACCGCGTTGCTGCCGTTGTTGTTGCGGCGTATGAGGCTCTTGACGCGGGCTGTGAGTTCAGCTATGTGGAACGGCTTCGCGAGATAGTCGTCCGCCCCGAGGTCGAGCCCTTTCACCTTGTCCTCTATGGAGTCCTTGGCCGATATGATGATGACCCTGTCTCTCTTGCCCTCCTTTTTGAGCCTTTGCAGCAGCTCAAGCCCGTTGCCGTCGGGCAGCATGATGTCCAGCAGGATGCACTCGTAGTCGTACAGCCCTGTCTTCTCGCATGCAGTGGCGAAGTCGGCGGCCTCCTCCACGACAAGCCTCTCGTTCTGGAGAGCCTTCCTGATAATCTCCCTCAATGACGGTTCGTCTTCGACAATAAGTACTTTCATGGCTATGTGTTTTTTGCAAAGTTCCTTCCCGATTCTGAAAAGAAACTGTAATCGCGTCCGGCGTGCCTCAGACCGTCTCGCCCGATTCGCCCATTCCGAAAAGGGCAAAGTCATATTTCGTCGGGTCTTCCGGGTCCATGCGGCGCAGCTCTGCTGTCAGCAGTTCAACGCTCTTGCGGTCGTTCGCCTTGCGCTCTATGAGCCCCAGCGAGCGCGCTATGCGCCCCACGTGTACGTCGAGCGGTATCCGCAGGTCGGCCGGGCTGACGCTGTGCCATATCCCGATGTCCACTATGCCGTCACGGCGGCAGAGCCACCGGAGCATCATGTGCAGACGCTTGCAGGCCGACGTGTCCGGGTTCGATATGTGGCGCGAATACGTCATGCCGTTCCCCTCGGCCAGCGTCTCGCGCAGCCTCGCTATCCCTTCCCACGGGTCGCCTCCTGCGAACAGCTCCTCCATGTCGTTATGGCGCGTGTACAGTCCGTTGAGACCACGGCAGATATATTGGAAGTCGCGCCCGAAGAATGTGCGGTGTATGTTCTTTTCCGGGTCAATCTGTTCCGCTCCTCGTTCCATGATGAAACTGTACGGCGAGCTGCCCATAAGCTCCAGCATACGACTGCACGAACGCAGTATCATGCGGCGGTTGCCCCACGCGATGGTCGATGTGAGCAGGGCGACAACCTCTATGTCGCGCTTCTCCTCATACCGGCGCGGAAATTGCACCGGGTCGCGGGCGATGAACTCCTCCGTGTTATATTCTGCCGCCTTGCGGTCAAGCAGCTCTTTCAGGTCGTCTCTCTGTGCCTTTTCCATATCCCTATCTTCTTATGTCTGTGACAACTTATATACATACTCTTGTTGTGCTATAAATACATCGCTCTTTCAATGCACATTCTCGGTGTATATAAATCTCGTTGCTTAATGTATTGATAATCACATCTTTTGATAGCCCTCTCCTTAGCTCCCCGCTATCTTCCTGTTATCCTCCGGTTAGCGATGACGCATTTTCTCGCCTTTTCCGTGCTAAAAGTCAAGTATGTGAAACCCTGTCGTCACAGTGTCTGTTTTACACTCTGCCCGCGCCGTGCAGTACGATGCCGCCCCCGCGTTTACCGTGCTGCGGCTCTCGCTCTGCATTTCCCGCGTTGCCTTACTTCGTCTCTGCGAAAAGGCGGTAGAACTCCGCCACTGCCACTATCCCTTTGCGGAATATGTCGATAGTGAAATTCTCGTTAGGCGAGTGTATCGCGTTGCGCTCCAGCCCGAAGCCCATGAGGATGGACTTCACGCCGAGCACTCTCTCGAACGTTGAGATGATGGGTATGCTGCCCCCGCGTCGCGCCGCGAGCGGTTTCTTCCCGAACGCCACGGTAAATCCCGCCTCTGCGGCCTTGTATGCCGGCAGGTCTATCGGGCATACATACCCCTGCCCGCCGTGCATGGGGGTCACCTTCACGCGGACACCTTTCGGGGCTATCTCCTGCATATACTCCACGAAAAGGCGCGATATGGTCTCATGGTCTTGGTTCGCCACAAGGCGGCATGACACCTTCGCGTATGCTTTCGACGGCAATACGGTTTTCGCTCCCTCGCCGGTATAGCCGCCCCAGATGCCGCAGATGTCGAACGACGGGCGGCAGCTGTTCCTCTCTAATGTGGAATAGCCCTCCTCGCCTGCTACGTCATCCACGTCTATGGCGCGCTTGTAATCCTCGAGGCTGAACGGTATCTGCTTTATCATCTCGCGCTCCGCTTCTGGTATTGGCAGAACGTCGTCGTAGAAGTGCGGTATCGTGATGCGCCCCTGCCCGTCGATGACCTTCGACAGCATCGTGCATAGGGCGTTGATGGGGTTCGCCACTGCGCCGCCGAAATGCCCCGAGTGGAGGTCGCGGTTCGGTCCCGTCACCTCTACCTCCCAATAGGCCAGGCCGCGCAGCCCCGTGGTGATGCTTGGCGTATCTTCGCCTATCATGCTGGTATCCGATACGAGAATTATGTCCGATTTTAGCATCTCCTTGTGTTCCTTGCAGAACTCTTCGAGTGACGGTGAGCCAATCTCCTCCTCGCCCTCGAAAAGGAACTTGACATTGCAGCGCAATGCGCCTGTGCGTACCATGTACTCGAACGCTTTGGCCTGTATCATGGCCTGTCCCTTGTCGTCGTCAGCCCCCCGCGCCCAGATGCGCCCGTCGCGTATCTCCGGCTCGAACGGTTCTGACTTCCACAGTTCGAGAGGCTCTGCGGGCATCACGTCGTAATGCGCGTAGACCAGCACTGTGGGGTACGCCGGGTCGAGCGTCTTCTGCGCGAAGACTATCGGGTTGCCCTTCGTGGGCATGATTTCTGCCGAGTCTGCCCCTGATGACAGTAGCAGCTCCCGCCAGCGTTCGGCGCAGCGCAGCATATCCTCATGGTGTTCTGGTTTGGCACTGATGCTTGGTATGCGTATCAGTGAAAAAAGTTCTTCGAAGAAACGGCCTTCGTTCTCACGGATGTAGTCTGTAATCATGATATTATTTGTGTTAGGTTTGTTACTCCCTTTATTCGTCAGCACAAAAGTACAAAAAATATCGATTGTCCCGGCGGTAATTGTCCGCACGGAATCAGACACGTTTTTGTAATCCCATTGTAACATTGGTGTTGAAAACTTTTCCGTATCTTTGTCCTCAGATGTATTTTTACCCCATAAACCATGATCAGGAAACAAGACAATAGTAAAAACTATCTGCCGCGTGACATAAGCTGGATGTACTTCAACAACCGCATACTGCTTGAGGCGGGCCGGGACGATGTGCCGCTGCTTGAGAGGCTGTCGTTCCTCGGCATATATTCTAACAATTTGGACGAGTTTTTCCGCGTGAGGGTGGCGAGCCAGAGCCGCATTGCCGAGTGCAAGGGAAAGAATGTAGGCCGGGAGAAGAAGATGGCGGTTAAGGTCATCAGGAAGATACATGAGCTGAACGAGGAC
>JADIMV010000045.1 GCA_017694515.1 Candidatus Aphodosoma intestinipullorum | reverse complement strand
ATTCATGCAGCTCTTTCCGTTTTCATACCGACTCCTTCCGATTCTGTTTCTTGCATAGTCTGAAGAAAGACGTTCCAATGTAAACTCCACGAAGTCCTTCCCTTGATCACGACGCGCAAGAGGCTTGTCCGCAAGAAAGCCGGATACGACATCAGCGGTTATCTGATTAGGATGCTTTTCATTATATTCGGCAAGTAGCGAATCTATACGTTCCACACGTGCCAGCAATAACTGGTTAAGCCGTTTGGATTCACCGCCATGACTTGCACGTATTTCACCCCGTCCCTGATTGCCGTTCTGGTTCCAGTCCGCAACCTTGACAAAGATATTCGTTGTCTTACGGATTACCTGCCTGTTCCAAGTGTATTCCAACTCGACAGGATAGGCTTTTTCCTTGTCAACCACTTTCGGCGTACGAAGGCGGTATTTGCCCAATGGATATAGTCTTTTCGGTCTTCCCATATGCTTTTCCTCCCAATTCAATATTCATGAGGAGAAACAAAGGTAATGCATTTTAGACAAACAAACCCAGTTTTTGAGAAGAAAAACCGCAATTTAGACAAACAAACCGCACCATACAACACCATAAAACACCAACGCGACAAACAAATTATCTTTGTTTATCGCGTTTATATTTAATTGTTTAACTAGTCCGAGTGGCGTCAATACTCGTCCTCGTCTGTGAAGAAGTCCTTTACACGGTGAGAATAGACAAACCCGCACCGTTCATAGAACGGCACAGTCGATGGGCTGTCGCCCGTACCCACCAACAATGTACGGCACGACGGGGCATAATGCCACCACACATGGCCTATCATCGCACGCCCTATGCCCCTACGCTGGAAATCAGGCCGCACGGCGAGGTTCTTCAGCTCATATACTCCCTCACTCTCACGCGTCACTACACATACGGCTACGACAGTACCATCTTCATTGGCGGCAAACATCTCGCCCCGCTCCAGATATCTGTCAATCATGGACTCCTGCTCATCCGCCAACAACAGCAGAGAGAGGTAACGCTTTTTGTCAGTATTTACAATGTCGATGGTCATAGTGAAAACCGGATAGCAAAAACCGGCCTCATGCTGTTGGACATGAGGCCGGTATGAAACGCGCATTACGCCGCCACCAGTCAGCGCATCACGCCAGCATATTTCTCAATCTCACTCCTCAACTGGGCAGCCATGGGCGATTTGTGCATGTTCGCCAACTGCCATGTCTGTGAGAGTTTCTGCAATACATAGTCGGGCGACATCTCGTATGAGCAGTTGCGCTTGTCCGCTGGCAGCGACGCATACCATTCGAGACGCGGCACAAACTCGTCACGCATCATCCCGATGAACTCCTCGGCTTTCGCGTTGTCGCCTATCGTATAGTACACCTGCGCGAAATATAGCGCATAATCCTCATAGGGGATTATCTCCGCCGGGATTTCGCGCACCACGCGGTCAAGCACCTCTTTAGCCTTGTCATTCTTGCCCTCGTTTGCCAGCGAGAATGCGAGCGTATAGGCCACAGAGCGCAGATTGCCGAGCGATGCCCTGTTCGGTTCGTCCAGATATGTGAACACACTGTCTGTACGTCCCCAGCGGAACCTGTTCATCAGGTTGTCGTACATCACATCAGTATTGACATTCTGTCTGCCCGACTTTATCGGCACTACCCTTAGCGACGTACCCTCCAGACGCTCATAACCGTTGATGAACGAGAGCGTATTGCCTATCGTGGTAGCGCAGTATATCGGGCGCACCCAATTGTTCGTGCGCAGCATCTCGAGGAACATGATGTGGCTGCGGTACAGCATATTAGGCAACCCAATCTCCATCGTGTCCACTATCAGCGCGCTGTCCTCGGGAGCGACTGTCCCCGTGCGAATCACCTGCTCCTTGTCTATCGGCAGGGTCAGCGTCCTTGCATATATGCGGCTAACGCCATCCATACCCGTGCTTTTTATCACCTGCTCCTGCCTCATCAGGTCAAGGGCGAGCCCCAAATCCATCTTGCCGCCCAGACGCGGGTCGTCCTCCACTATGGCAGCCTCGATGGTCTGATATTCCACCGGAGTCCACGAGATAGGCAGCGGGGCCGACTCATACGCGCCGCGCTTCATCTGGTCCACATACCAGTCCGCCGTCAGGTATGACAGGTTGCAGGCACGGATGTCCGTCCTGTCGCCCTCAACCTCCTGACAGTACCACACGGGGAATGTATCGTTGTCCCCATTGCAGAAATATATCGCATTCTCGGCACACGAATTCAGATAATTGTGACCGACGTCACGCGCCACGCTGCGGTGCGAACGGTCGTGGTCGTCCCAGTTCTGCTGTGCCATAAGCACCGGCACACCAAGGCAAATGACCGACACTGCCACGGCGGCCACACGTTTCGGTATATACCGTTTGCACAGGTCATACAGGAACATCACGCCGAGACCAATCCAGATGGCGAACGCATAGAAAGACCCCGCGTAAGCATAGTCCCTCTCACGCGGCTCAAGCGGTTTCTGGTTCAGATAGACCACTATCGCGAGTCCGGTCATGAAGAAGAACGCGAAGACTATCCAGAAGTTCTGCACTCCCCTGCCCTTCTGCATCAGCTGCCAGCAGATGCCCAATATGCCGAGCAGGAGCGGAAGCATGAAATAACGGTTGTGGGCGTGGTTATCCTTGTACGACGGCGGCAGTTTCGACTGGTCGCCGTACATCGCGTTGTCTATGAACGGTATGCCGGTTATCCAGTTTCCCTTGTCCACCTCGCCGAAGCCTTGCAGGTCGTTCTGCCGGCCTGAGAAGTTCCACATGAAGTAACGCCAGTACATATGGTTCACCTGATAGGAAAAGAAGAACTTCAGGTTCTCCCCGAACGTCGGTGCCACACGGCTGTCCGTATGCCCGCACTGGTTATACCTGACATTGTGTCCCTTTATGTCCGCCCAGCGTTTGTACTCCTCTATATGCACATCTTTCGAAGAATACATACGCGGGAACAGCATCTTGAAGTTGTCGTCCTTCTCGTAGCCTTCGAACTTGCGCCCCGGCGAAACATAACGCGCCTCGCCCTCCGGCAGGGTCACATCCTTGACCCACTCCTTGGGGCCGTACTTCCTGACGGGTTTGCAATAACGGCCGTCGCTGTACGCTTTCTCCGGTGCGGAATACAGTGCCCCGTAGAACAGCGGCACTTCGCCGTACTGGTCGCGGTTCAGGTACGATTGCAGAGAGAAGACGTTCTCCGGCGAGTTCTGGTCCATCGGCGTATTGGCAAGCGAACGCACCACTATCAGAGTGAACGACGAATAGCCTATCAGTATGACCATCATGCACATAACTATGGTGTTCAGCCAATAGCGGTTCACACCCTCCTTGCGCAGGAACAAGACACCCGCTATCGCCGCCGTGATGATTATGCCTATCCAAATGCCATCGCCGAAAAACGGTGCGCCGACTATCACCACCGACAGCAGGAACGCTATCTTCATCCTCACGTCGCTCTTGCCCTTCTGTGTCTCGTATGCAGCCCACACAAGCACGGCCGCCGTGGTGATGATATAAGCAAGGAAGCCTGAGTTATACCCCATGCCAAGCGTATTGACAAAGAAAAGCTCGAAGCGGCTCGCCACCTTCACAAAGCCCGGTATCATGCCGTAGAACACAAACGCGAGTATCACCACCGATGCAACCACCGCCAGTATCGTATTCTTCACCGTCACATCGTACTTCTTGAAATAGTAGAGCAGCACTATCGCCGGGATGGTCAGCAGGTTCAGCAGGTGTACCCCTATGCTGAGACCCATCAGATAGGCTATCAGCACTATCCACCGCCCCGCATACGGGCTGTCCGCGCAGTCCTCCCATTTGAGTATGCACCAGAACAGCAGCGCGGTGAGGAACGACGAATAAGCATACACCTCGCCCTCGACTGCCGAGAACCAGAATGTATCGGAGAATGTATATGCCAGCGCACCGACAAGACCCGCGCCCAATATGGCTATCGTCTGCCCCGCCGTAAACTCCTCGCCCTCCTTCTGTACTATGCGCCGCGCTATGTGCGTGATGGTCCAGAAGAGGAACAGTATGGCGAATGCGCTGCACAACGCCGACATCGTGTTTACCATCGCTGCCACCTGCGTGGGGTCTGACGCGAACAGAGAGAACAGCCGTCCCGTCATCATGAATATCGGGTTTCCGGGCGGATGCCCCACTTCCAGCTTATACGCCGACGATATGAACTCTCCGCAGTCCCACAGCGATGCCGTAGGCTCTATCGTGAGCAGATAGGTTATGGCGGCTATGACAAACGTCACCCACCCCACAATGTTGTTGTACAACTTGAAATTCTTCATATATGAAATCTACTGTTATTATATTGTCACTCCATTCCACGTCATTTCACCACGCCGAGGCGGTAGGCCTGCAACAGCCGTTTCAGGTCGTCCACCTGCGTCTGGAGCTGCTCGCCTATGTCCGTATCGCGCACCATCATCCTCTGCGACTCGAACTCCACAAGGAAGCGTGTCGACTTTATGTCCGCACCGTCCTCTATCGCGTGCTGACGGTTCTCGAACGGCTCATGCTGTACAAGCTGCAGCCCGTGCGAGTTGAACACCAGCGTATATCCCGCTATGCCCGTCTCCGCATGGTACGCCCGCGAGAACCCGCCGTCTATGACGAGCACACGCCCGTTCGCCTTCACGGGACTCTCTCCCTTCATCGTCTTCACAGGCACATGGCCGTTGACTATGTGACGGTGCTCACCCTTCACGCCGAACTCGTCCATCAGCCTGTCGCACACCTCAGCGTCGTTTCTCAGCTTGTAGTACATGCCCTGCACCTCCTTGTGCGTCTCCTTGTCGTCCAGCAGATAACGTTCGAACGTCGCCATCCTGCTCTTGTCGAACGACGGCGAGTCCGGCCCGCACCACCAATACCACATATAATCCAGAGCCTCGTCATAGCCCTCCACGTCCGACTTCCTCTGGCACGCCACTCTCACCAGCCTGTCCACTTCGTCTAAATAGCTCTTGCCTTTATACTTCACCCCGTTGAGTGTCACTGTCTTGCACGTCCCGTCCTCATTCATCGGTATCGAGGCGTGGAACAGCAGGTTGCCGTTGCACACAAGGTACATCGACCCCTTGTCAAGGAGGAACTCCAGATGCGCCGCCATCTTCGGGCTCTCCACGAACGAATGGTGCAGCTTGTCCATCAGCGCGCGCTCCTCCTCCGTCATGCGGTACGGGTCTTTCGGGTCTACCGTCGGGAAATTCCTGTCCTTCAGCGGATACTCCGTCCCGCCTATCGTCACTGTCCCCTTGGCGAAATCTATCCTGTGCAGCAGGTCCCTGTCTTCCATGTGCCAGTCCTTGTGGCGCATGATTATGTCGTGTTCCAGCTTCCACTGTATCACGGCTATCGCCTTGTGCATCTGCGCAATCAGCCTCACGTTCTTGTCCGTATACTCCGCATCGGCAAAGTTCAGCTTCGGCATGAACACCGCACACGGGTCGTCAGCGTACATATCCATCGCAAACGTGGCCAGCGGCAGCAGGTTGATGCCGTAGCCGTCCTCCAGCGTGTTCAGGTTCGCGTAGCGCAGCGATATGCGCAGCACGTTCGCCATGCACGCCTCGTTGCCCGCTGCCGCGCCCATCCACACCACATCGTGGTTGCCCCACTGTATGTCCACATTGTGGTAACGCATCAGCTTGTCCATGATTAGGTGCGCCCCCGGCCCTCGGTCATAGATGTCGCCCACTATGTGCAGCCTGTCCACCACAAGCCTCTGTATCAGCTCACAGATGGCTATGATGCACGCGTCGCTCCTCCCTATCGAGATGATTGAGTTGAATATCTGATGGAAATAAGCCGTCTTGTTCTCGTCGTCCTCGCTCTCGTGCATCATCTCCTGTATGATATACGAGAACGCCTCCGGCATAGCCTTCCTCACCTTCGAGCGCGTGTACTTCGACGCCACCGCGCGGCACACCTTTATCAACCTCTGCATCGTGATGGCATACCACTCGTCTATATTCTCCTCCTCCCTCTTGATAATCTCCAGCCTCTCCTTCGGATAATAGATGAGCGTACAGAGCTGCTTCCGCTCCTTCTCCCGCAGGCTGCTGCCGAACACTTCGTCCACCTTGCGTGCCACCGCGCCGCTCGCGTTCCGCAGCACATGGTCGAACGCCTCGTTCTCCCCGTGGATGTCCGTCAGGAAATGCTCCGTCCCCTTCGGCAGGCTCAGTATCGCCTCAAGGTTAATAATCTCCGTACTCGCCGCCGCAATCGTCGGGAAATTCCGGCTCAGCAGCTCCAGATAGCGGATCTCCTCCGCGCTGAATGTCTTCGGTTTCATAGTATTGTAGTTTTCAAGTTAATATCTCATCTCATTCCCCATCTGTCCCATGCCTCCATGCGCACCTCGTCCCGTCGCTCTCTCATCCCGCCGCGCAAAAAGGACATCCCCCAACCGGAGCACATACGCTCCTGCCGCGCAAAGTTACATTAAACCGCCCGTACCGCAAAAGAATTTACCAAATGTTTTCCGCCCCGCCCACACCTGCGCCTCCTCCCGCCCGTTCAACTCCCGTTCGAGCCTCCCCTCTGAATGCAAATCAAAGTTAAAAACACGTACTCTCAAGCCAACTCCCAAATACCTCCTCCTTACCCTCCGGCTGCCCACTCCGCCCCTACCGCCCATAATCACCGCTCCAATCACGTACCCTCGCCCTACCCGTAAGCCATCCTCCCGCCCGTTCAACTCCCGTCAGAGACTCCCCTCTGAATACAAACTAAAGTTAAAAACACGTGCTCTTAAGCCAACTCCCAAATACCTTCTCCTTACCCTCCGGCTGTCCACTCCGCCCCTCCGCCCATAATCACCGCTCCGAACACGTACCCTCGCCCTACCCGTAAGCCATCCTCCCGCCCGCATACACCCCCATCCCCATCTCTCTGCCAAAAACTTCCGACCTCATATTGCACACATTAAAACTATTTGCAATCTTTGCACAACACAACAACTTATCGTTAGTAATGGCAAAAATATCAGTTCAAAACACCGACATCTCGATAGTCAAATTTGAGGATGAAGATTATATCAGCCTAACCGATATGGCACGAAGTCAAATGCAAGAGCATATCATCTTCCGTTGGCTGAGCCTTAAAAGTACGATTGAATACCTCGGAGAATGGGAGATATTGTACAACCCTGATTTTAATTGTACCGAATTCGGTACATTTAAAAATGCTGCCGGGAGCAACAATTTTGTCCTCTCCGTAAAGACGTGGATTGAACGGACAAATGCCATAGGACTTCGCTCTAAGGCTGGCCGTTATGGCGGAACTTATGCACACCGCGATATTGCCTACCATTTCGGGATGTGGATTAGTCCGAAGTTTCAGCTGCTTCTTATAAAAGAGTACCAGCGCCTTAAAGTTGAGGAACAGAAGCTATTGGGTTGGTCTGCAAAGCGTGAGTTGTCGAAAATCAACTACCGCACACATACCGACGCTATTAAACACAATCTAATTCCACAGGAAATCACCCAAACGCAAGCGAATATCATTTATGCTAATGAAGCCGATGTGCTGAATGTAGCTATGTTTGGTATGACTGCCAAGCAGTGGCGCGATGCAAATCCTGACCTCAAAGGGAATATTCGCGACTACGCAACCATCAATGAACTCATCTGCCTTTCTAACATGGAAAATCTCAACGCCCTTTTTATCGAACAAGGTATGCCACAGAGCGAGCGGCTTATCAAACTCAACCATATAGCCATACATCAGATGCGTGTATTGGAGAGTGATGATACCGACCGTAAGCTCTTGAAATGAACAGGTTTTATTATGGCCATAACAATTAAGGATATCCCGGTCTTGGAGGGTACTGCGGCAGAAGATTTTGTGCGCAGTGCTGACGCGAACGCTGTAAAGGCAACGCCCCGCCTGTCTGCATCTGCCAGAAAGCGGTTGCAGAAAGCATTGGAAAAGTCCCGCTCCTTCAGATTCAACTGACCGATGGACGGGATTTACACTCCATAATAAAAGTCAAAAACACGTACTCTCGTCCTAACCTCTGGCTACCCTCTCCCTATCCGTACCCTCACTAACACGTACCCTCGCCCCATCCGCAATCCATCCTCCCGCCCGCAGACACCGCCCATCCTCATCTCCCCTCCCCTCAAAAAAACAATAAAAACTTCCGACTCCATATTGCACACATTAAAACCATTCACTACATTTGCAATGTAATTTCTCGTCCCCATAGAGATGGGTCTAACGGGAAAGGACATATTTACGGAAAGGTGCTATTGATATTATCTTCTGGCTCTCAAATTCTCGCAAAATTTGTAACAACACGAAGATGGTACAATAGCACCCGCATTGATTTGATACATCCGTCCTTCTCGGGACAACTGTACCATATTGTGCGGGTAGCTATTGTTTTCATCACGTGTTGTCGGCAATGCGAGAAGCCGGAGAGACAGGATGAAAACAATAGGTTCCCGCACTTTTTCTTTCTTTTTTAATAACCATTTCCGCCGGGAACAGGAAAGACTAAAACTAATTTACTATGAACTACGTAGTACGATTCCTCTACAATGGAAAAGAGTACTCAGCTCCAGCCAATTCCGAACAATTTTCTGTTGAGTTGAAAGCAGGAACAGCCGACATCATCATTAGGGACTGTGCTGAAAATGTCGCGAAGGATTACCTTGAAAAGAATGGTCTCCGCAAGGAAGGTTGCTCAATTAAGCGACTTCAGATGCAAGATGAGAACGGCAAGTTAATTTATGCCGCTCAAGAGTGACAAAAAATCGCACAGTGAGTAAGTGTTTCAACTGAAAAAGTTGCGCATATTGCTGGACTCTGCAATATGTGAAAATGGTAACCAGTCCTATTACGTATGTGGTCTTTGGCCTGTGCGCAACTTTTTCCTCATCTCCAATCAAGTAAACATTAAATTAACCATTTTAATTGCACCTGTTCATGAAACGGATTTTTGCCTTTCTGTCCCTGTTATTCTTTTTTACAGAGATTATACTTGCAGAGCACTATTTTAAAGTCTACCACAATGGAACAGCCTTCAGATGTTATAGTGAAGATTTCAAAACTGCTACTATATTAGGGATAGACTATAATAATAGCACTAATACTTATCATATAGAAATACCGTCATATATAGAAGGTTACGATGTGACAAAAATAGGAGATAAAGCATTTTCTGGGACAGGCATTTGGTCTGTAAAATTTAAATCTGATTATATTACTCACATAGGCTCTTCTGCATTTGCAGGATGTCGTAATCTGAATGAAATACACTTGCCCTCTTCCTTGCTGGTTATAGGCGATCATGCTTTCTCTAATTGTAGAAGTCTGACTTCCATATCCCTTCCTGAAGGCATTACCAGTATTGATGATTACACATTCTCCTACTGCGATAAGCTTACCGACATAGACTTACCCGAATCTTTGGTCTTGATAGGACGCGGTGCATTTGAATGGTGTAAATCTCTCAATTCAATTACTATACCTGAAAATGTATCGGCTATCGGACGCGATGCATTTAAATGCTGCTATTCGCTGGAAGAAATCTACTGTAAGGCGACCACACCCCCTGCAATCGCATATAAAATAGGAGAAAAGGACGGGTATGAGTATCTTGATAAAGGCAGTTTTGACTATTACTATGTCAATGACTACTACAGAATAGAACAATTTGACTATTCCAGACTAAAGCCGACTACATTGTATATTCCATGCAAATTAACATCCTATCTGAAATATCGTTTTACCGAAGGCTGGGGCAAAAGGATTTATATAAAATCTGATGAACTACCCAATGCCGAAGTCGGACTCTTTTTCCGCGACATTGAGATCAAAAAATTTTTTTTAACAGAGTTCAGCGTTGTAGGAACGCTTTTTTTATCGGTTGTTTTTGGTTTTTTGTTAGCTACACCTCTCAAGTGGATTTTTGAACTGGACACAGATACCTTTATTGGCATTTGGGGAGCAGTAGTAATGCTTGCATTTTTTTTTTATATTACCTATCATCGCGCATTATTTATATTACCTATCATCTTAACATTCATATAATGTTTGCCCCCGCCACTTCTCTCTCCTCTCGAATGCCGAACCCCAGCAGAAATATCAGCAGATACCGCCCCGCTCACAGTCCAAAATAATTTCTTACCTTTGCACAAAGAACAGGTGCGCACAGCCCGTGCATCGCGCCGCAACAGCAGAATCACCATGTCAGACTCAATCGTCATCATACCGACATACAACGAGAAGGAGAACATCGAGAAGATAATCCGCGCAGTATTCGCCCTGCCAAAGGAGTTCCACATCCTCGTCATCGACGACGGCTCGCCCGACGGCACTGCCGCCATCGTCCGCCGCCTTCAGGGCGAGTTCCCCTCCTCGCTCCACCTCGTTGAGCGTGCCGGGAAACAGGGTCTCGGCACAGCCTACATCGCCGGATTCCGCTGGATGCTTGAGCGCGGTTACGAATACTGCTTCGAGATGGATGCCGACTTCTCCCACCCCGTCCCGAAGCTCCTCGAGCTCTATGAAGCCTGCGCCCATGGCGGGGCCGACGTGGCCGTAGGCTCGCGCTATGTGAACAACGTGGTCAATGTGGTCAATTGGCCCATAGGCCGCGTACTCATGTCGTTCTACGCATCGAAATACGTCCACATCGTCACCGGCCTACCCGTGGCCGACACCACCGCCGGGTTCGTCTGCTACCGCCGCGAGGTGCTGCAGACCATCGAGTTCGACAAGATACGCTTCAAGGGCTACGCCTTTCAGATAGAGATGAAATTCACCGCCTACAAATGCGGCTTCACGATAAAAGAAATCCCGATCGTCTTCGTCAACCGCGTCGAGGGCACATCGAAGATGAGCGGCGGCATATTCTCCGAAGCCCTCTTCGGGGTCATACGCCTCAGGATAAGCAGCTGGTTCCGCCGCTACCCGCAGAAACAGCCCGCAGACAAATGACGGCCACGCCCGGAAACACTCACGGCATAAAGGGCATCACGCCCGTCCAGCCGTCACGTCAGGACAGCAACGGAAACCGACACCGGACAACACGACATACATTATTAATTTACGGACACAAAACACAGACACGATGATTACCACAGACCAGATAAAAGATGCGGCTGCGCGTGCCGACGCGCTCGAACGCTACTTGGACATAGAAGGGAAGAAAATACAGCTCGAAGAGGAGGAACTCAAGACACAGGCTCCCGAGTTCTGGCAGGACCAGAAGAAAGCCGAGGCACAGATGAAGCTCGTAAAGGGGCTGAAATTCTGGATAGAACGCTACACCGCCGTGCGCAACGCCGTGCAGGAACTCCAGCTTGCATACGACTTCTACAAGGAGGAGGCCATCTCCGAACAGGAGCTCGACTCCACATACGCGCAGACCGTCGCGCAAATCGAAGACCTCGAGATGCGCAATATGCTCCGCCGCGAGGAGGACAAGCTCGGCGCGGTCATCAAGATAGCCGCAGGCGCGGGCGGCACCGAGGCGCAGGACTGGGGGCAGATGCTCATGCGCATGTACCTCCGCTGGTGCGAGAAACAGGGCTACAAGGCCGAAATCACTAACATACTCGAAGGCGACGAGGCCGGCATCAAGTCCGTAACCATACAGGTCGAGGGCGACTACGCCTACGGCTACCTCAAGAGCGAGAACGGGGTGCATCGCCTCGTGCGCGTCTCTCCCTACAACGCGCAGGGCAAGCGCATGACCTCTTTCGCCTCCGTATTCGTCGTGCCGCTCATCGACGACACCATCGAGATAGAGATAAACCCCGCCAACCTCACGTGGGACACCTTCCGCTCCTCCGGCGCGGGCGGACAGAATGTCAACAAGGTAGAGACCGGCGTACGCTGCCACTACACCTTCACAAACCCCGTCACCGGACAGCCCGACGAGATAGTCATCGAGAACACCGAGAGCCGCTCCCAGCTCGACAACAAGGATAACGCCCTCCGCCTGCTAAAGTCGCAGCTTTACGACCTCGAACTCGAGAAACGCCGTCAGGAGACCGCCAAAGTCGAGGCCGGCAAGAAGAAGATAGAATGGGGCTCGCAGATACGCTCATACGTCTTCGACGACCGCCGCGTGAAAGACCACCGCACCGACTATCAGACATCAAACGTAGGCGCGGTGATGGACGGCGACATCGACGGCTTCATAAAGACATACCTGATGCAGTTCGGCGGGGAGGAATAGCCCCCACTCTGCCCTAACTCCACATCCCGCATCATGGCACGGCGCAAGATACTCTTCATCGTCAACCCCCACTCCGGCGTAGGTGACAAATCCAACTGGATTGCCATTGCCACCAAGATGCTCGCGCAGGACTTCGACCTCGAGTTCAAGTACACCACCCACCGTGGCCACGCCTGCGAACTGGCGCAGCGTGCCGTGACAGAGTGCGTGGACATAGTGGCCGCCGTCGGAGGCGACGGCACAGTAAACGAAGTCGCCTCTGCCATAGTCAATACGGAGACAGCCCTCGCCATCCTCCCGATGGGTTCTGGCAACGGCCTCGCACGCGACCTCGGCATCCATACGCTCCTGCCCTTCAACGCATTGGAGACTATCAAGCAGGGGCACTCCATCCGCATAGACTACGGCACTGCCAACGGCGTACCCTTCTTCTGCACCTGCGGCGTAGGCTTCGACGCGCACATCTCGTGGCGGTTCTCACGCGGACGGCAGCGCGGATTCTGGAACTATCTTATCCTCTGCATCCGCGAATACTTCCGCTACAAGCCGAAGGAGATAATCCTCGAGTTCGACGGACAGCAATGCGTCAAGCGGCGCGCCTTCATCGTCAACTGCGCGAACACCCAGCAGCTCGGCAACAACGCCTACATAGCCCCGCAGGCCGACTTGCAAGACGGCCTGCTCAATGTCACCATCGTCCGCCCCTTCGGCTTCTGGGGCGCGATTCGCATCGGCACTATGCTATTCCTCAAACAGATAGACAAAATCAAATACACCGAGACATTCACCTGCCGCAGCCTGACGATGACCGTCCCGCGCGGCACGCCGTTCCACTACGATGGAGAACCGGTCCGTATGCCCTCCGAAATCCGTATCGAAGCCCGCCCGCAGGGGCTCAAGGTCATAGTCCCCTGAACCTTGTACAGCGGCTCGCCCATCCACACTCTCCATAACGCCCATCACCATCTGGACAAACACTCACACTCACCATCCTTCCGCCTCATCAAGTCGTTGAACATCAATATACTTAGCCGCCTGTCAGTCAGCTCCTCGCTATCTCCCCGCCATCCTCTCCTTAGCGATACGCCATTCTTCTGCATTATTCATCCAAAAACGATACAATCGCACAGCCTGTATTTTTATTGGTTATTATACCCATTGTTCCACATACTGCCTCACATCACGGCAGCAAGGTCATAACATGAACTTTAACCCAAATCGTTCAATAGACTTTGTGCTGATTACAATGTTATGGCGAGTAGATTTATATGCACTTTTTCCGAAGGCATAGCGGGCTATGTCGAGGGAAAATGCATATGAAGATGCCGCAGAAACTGTAATCAGCCAAAGAGTTTAGTAAAAACCGGGCCTCCACAAAACTCAAGATGCCCTATTACATATCAAAAAGGATGCGTAGTAAAAAAACGTCTTGCCAAAAGTTCTCAAACGTTCTAATGACCGATTTGGGTTTTAATTCCAAAATAATTTTCAAAACCTATTGCATATTCCAAAAATAAGAATTAATTTTGACATCATAATTGAACGGAGTTAAGAATCCGGCTGCACACGGACAGGCAGGGCAAGAAATAAAAAAGGCCGTCAGTCTATTGACTGACAGCCTAAAAAACCGGAGGGTGGCAGATGGGACTCGAACCCACGACATTCAGAACCACAATCTGACGCTCTAACCAACTGAACTACAGCCACCGTCTGTTTGCGGGTGCAAAGGTAGGACTTTTACCCGAATTATGCAAGAGCATCCGTACAAAAATGACTAAATTTTAAATACTATGAAGTACTTTCCTGTAAATCAAGAGATTGAGATGGAGATAAACAGTATCAAAAAAGAGATACGTCTCCTCATGAACGGCATCTGCGCCGAACAGATGCAGCAGTACGGCGTAAACTACGGGCAGAACTTCGGCGTGTCATGGATAAAACTGCGCGACTTGGCTCGCCGCCATGAGCGTAACTACGACATCGCAGAACGCCTCTGGTACATGGACATACGCGAGACAAAACTGCTCGCCACACTACTCGTGCCGCCCGAGAAGTTCACCCCCGCACAGGCCGACGAATGGAAAGAAGGCATCTGCACCATGGAACTGGCGGAAATCATCAGCATGACGCTCCTCTGCAAACTGCCCTACGCCGGGACACTCTCCATACAATGGATAAACAGCGGTGAGCCGTGGGTGCGCCTCTCGGCCATGCACACCGCAGCACGCGCCGCAGCACGGCTGTCTGACGATGAATGCCTGACATTAATACATGCCATCACGCCCGACGACTATGGCGAGGCCAAATACAATCACGGCATCCGCGCCATGCTCGAATACATACTGCTCACGCACAAGCATCTGCTGCCGCAGATACAGCAGGCTCTCGCCACAGCGGAAACATCGGGCAACGGCTATGCCCAAACCGTCCACCGCCACATGAAAGACTTGATAGACATGCTGTAAGGGCCGGTCGGTAACGGCTGTGGAGAATATGTGCAAAACTACCGCCTCCACCGCTCGTGCCGTACGGCAAAAATGAGCTACCTTTGCAGCATGGAAAATATCGCCGTACATATAGAGAAACTGCTCACCCGCCACGAATGTGTCATAGTGCCGGGTTTGGGCGGCTTTCTCTCGTACCGCGAAAGCGCCGTGATACGTGGCCTGCAAATGCAGCCGCCGCGCCGCAGCATACGCTTCAATGCGCTCCTCTCCTATCAGGACGGGCTGCTCGCCGAAGCGGTCATGCAGAGCGAGAACGTAGGCTACAAGGCCGCACTCGCCATCATAGAGCGCGAAGTCCTCGCCATACGCGGCAGCCTCGGAGAAAACCGCGCCGTGCAGTTCGGGCGCATAGGCCGCTTCTCCTCCGACGGGGACAATGCCATACTGTTCACATCCGACGACTGCTCATTCCTGCCCGAAAACCTCGGCAGTCATCCGGTCTATCTGAAAAAACTGTCCCCGTTGGCCAGACCTGAGGATGCACACCGCAACATAGTAATCCAGTTGCCTGCACATGGCGGCAGGGCTTGGCGTTACGCCGCCGCGATAGTATTCATCTTCATGCTCTCGCTCCTCGCTCCGACCAGAGTCGACAAAGGGACTCTCCGCGCCTTCATGCCGTGCGGCATCCCGGAAGAGACCCGTACCGGAATCCGGCCTGCACAAAAGACCGAAGCCACACGCATGGAAACCGCCGTACCCGATGCCCCCGCAACGGAAACTGTAGAGACTGCCGCCGTTGCACGCTCCGTCACAGCAAAGATTGCGCCTGCCGCCACGTCAGCCCCGCAGCGTCCCGCCTCTGCCGACAGATACCATCTGATAGTGGCCAGCCTGCCTAGCCGTCCTCTCGCAGAAAAATACATAGGAGAACAGACATCATTCCCGCAAGAGACACTGCGCATCATAGAATGCGACGGCAAATACCGCATAGCCGCCGCCTCATTCTCCACACGGCGCGATGCGCTGCGCCATCTCGACAGCATACGCGGCACGCACAGTGCCTGGATACTCTGCCATTGACAGTTTGTTCTGCCTAACACAAAACCCTGCGCACAAAAACGTCTGAACATTTGCCGCTCTCATAAAAAATGGCTATTTTTGCACCGCTTTTCGAGTAAAAGCATATTTAGGTAATCACTCAAAACAAACAAAACTAAGAATGGCAACTAAAATCAGATTGCAAAGACATGGTCGCAAGGGGTATGCCTATTACCACATTGTGATCGCAGACAGCCGCGCTCCACGTGATGGACGCTTTATCGAACGTGTGGGTTCTTACAACCCGAACACCAACCCCTCTACAGTGGACCTCAACTTTGAGCGTGCGCTCTATTGGCTCGGTGTCGGAGCTCAGCCCACGGACACTGTCCGCAACATACTTTCCCGCGAGGGCGTACTCCTGAAAAAGCACCTCCTCGGCGGTGTGAAGAAAGGCGCTTTCAGCATGGACGAGGCAGAAAAGCGTTTCGAGGCATGGAAAGCCGAAAAGACCAAATCCATCGAAGCTGTCATAAACAAGGAAGCCGCAGCTAAACAGGCCGCCGCAAAGGCACGTCTCGAAGCGGAGCAGGCCATAAACAAGGCTAAAGCGGAAGAGATAGCGAAGAAAAAGGCAGAGGCACGCGCAGCGGAAGAGGCTGCCGCAAAAGCAGCTGCCGAGGAAGCCGCAGCAGCTCAGGCTCAGACAGAAGTCGCTGACGAGACTCCCGCCGCAGAATAAAGACTTGCACGTTCAGACGTGCGGTTACATAACGGAAAAAAGCCCAATTACTTTGGGCTTTTTTCATATTCAACCCAAAACATGGCATCAGGCTCAGCCCGTATGGCGCCCCCGACCCATAATGCCACAAAAGCATAAAACCCTTTTGCACAGCGCACTAAGAAATATTGCCTCATCCACACTCTTCAAGAACATGGCGTCACTCGGCCTGCTCCAGTTGGCCAACTACGTGATACCCATACTCATCATACCCTTCGTCGTAAGAGCCTTAGGGACAGAACATTTCGGATTGGCATCATACGCGCAGAACATAGTCTCCTACCTTACCATCTTCATAAACTACGGCTTCGAATATTCCGCTACGCAGGACATAGCCCTCAACCGCGCCGACCACCGACGCACGTGTGAAATCTTCTCGGCGGTCATCAGGTTCAAGCTCCTCCTGCTCGCCGCGTCGTTCGTCTTGCTCTTCATCCTCGGCCTCGCCTCTCCGCAAATCTCAAGCGACATCCCGCTCTACATCTTCGCCGCTATGATAAACATAGGCTTCGCCATCTACCCGACATGGTTCTTCCAAGGCCGCGAAGAGATGGAGAAAATGGCTCTTGCCAACCTCGCCGTCAAGCTGCTCGGCGCGGCACTCATAGTGGTATTCATACGCCGCAGCGACGACTACCGCCTCTACCTCCTGCTACTCTCCCTATCCCAGATAGCCGTCGGCATCATGTCCTACGTCTACGTCATACGCCATTACCGGCTGACATTCACACCCCCGGGCCGTACCTTGATGCGCCACGTCATCCGGAAAGGCTTCCCCATATTCCTCAACAACCTCTTCGCCACGCTCTACACCGCCAGCGGTCTCACGATACTCGGCCTCTACGCCCCCGCTTCCGAAGTCGGTATATACGCCGGTGCGCATAAGATAATCATGGCCGTCGTCACGCTGTCGTGCATGCCGCTAAGCCTTGCGCTCTTCCCCATGATAAGCCGCCGTTTCAGCGAATCCCCGACAGACGGATGGAAATTATATAAGCGTTGCCTGCTCCTTGCCACCCTGTTCGGCTTGGCCGTCAGTGCTGTCACATACTTGGCCGCCCCTTTGGCCGTAAGGCTGCTGCTCGGCTCGGAGTTCGCAGGAGCAGTGCCGCTGCTGCGCCTCTTCGCCCCGTTGCCGTTCCTCGTGATAATGGCTACCATGTTCACCATACAAGGGCTATATGGGCTTCAACTCCAACGTTTTGCCCCAATTGTCGGCGGCACGGTAGGCACTGTCTGCGTACTGCTTAACCTCATTCTCATACCCCGTCACGGTATGTACAGTGCCGCCATCGGCTATATGCTCGCCGAACTCCTCGAAATCCTCATCTCCGCCTCCATAATATATATCTTCGCCATCCGCACACAGCGTAAGAACCGGACATTGCACAGTCAAAAATAAATCCGTAAATTTGCTAAGAATAGCATCAGCTTTATTATAGATGCACTTACTAACCAAGCACACTCAAAACGACAATGAATTTATTGCTTTGGATTTTTACCATACTCTTCTGCCTTGCCCTGACTGATTTTGTAACCGACCGTTATCCCCGCTTGCAAAATCAGATATATCACATAGCATTCATGACAACATACATTCTCTTCACCATAAAATACTACTACGGACCGGACATTGTACACTATGTTCCATTCTATGAAACAATACAGCAACCCAAAGATATACTGAACGGTAATTATAATGGTATATTTGAGATAGGTTACGCATTTTTTTGCAGTGTGATAAAGCAAATAGGCATATCGTTTTGGGGCATGACCGCCATAATATCGACAATATACTTCATCGCCATATATATGCTGTTCAAACAAATACCGAAAAGAAAAACATTCGCTCTACTCATACTTGTCATACTTGACCACATCCTGATATTTTCCACATACAGGCAATGTCTGGCAGTCTCTTGTTTCATATTCATGGTGCTATCTTTCTGGAAGAAAAAAATATTACTGAGCATGATATGGTGCGTAATATCAGTCACATTACACAAATCGGCCATATTCATCAGCATACCTGCTCTGCTTCTTCTGAACATTACATCAATAAAAGTCGACCGGCACATCTACTCCGCACTCATACTGATACTCATCGCAATGCTCGCAATTCCGGCATCCGACTCCGCATCCGCCATAATCCGGTTATTGCCGCTCGACAATGAAACGATCAGATCCATTACCCACCACCTGTCATTAGCAAGAAACATACAAATGATATTCATCATCTATATGCTCTACATGATCGCCATAGTATATTACCGCAGTATCCGCTATACAAATACAGTTACAGAGAAGCATTTTAGATGGATAATCCTGGCAGGGGCACTCATAATTGTCGCACTGTATCAATACTACTACATCCTCAACAGGATACGTTCATACTTACTGCCGTTCCTGATTACATACATATTCATCATAGTAAACGAACGAAAGTCCATACTATGTGGCGCATCAGCCAACATACGCTCCGCCGCAAACATAATCAGACAGACAGCCATACTAGCCACACTTGTATATTGTGTCCACTTCTCCATAAGCCTGTATAAATCACAGAAAAACCTCAAAGGAAACGTATACGCTACATCAACCATACTCGAACTCCACAACCATTCCGAAGAATACCTGAAAAAAAGGCAAATCAGAACCGCGCAAATATATTGGGCATACGACTTCATGCACAATAACAATAATAAAATACAGCAATGATAGACATACTTCTCTCGACATACAACGGTGAAAAATATCTGGCCGAACAGCTCGACTCGCTTTTCCGACAGAGTTTTCAAGACTTCCGCGTAATAGTGCGAGACGACTGCTCTTCAGACAACACAGTGTCCATATTACGCCATTACAGCGTCATATACCCTGACAAGATAGAAATCATATATGGAGACAAGAACATTGGCTACATCAAGTCATTTGAATATCTGCTGAGCATCAGCACGGCAGATTATGCCATGTTCTGTGATCAGGATGACATCTGGTTGCCGGACAAGATAGAAGCTTCCTTTGACAAACTCTTGGAATACGAAAAAAAATATGGAAGAAACACACCTATACTCATACACACAGATCTTACGGTAACTGACGAAAACCTGAACAGCATACACAGTTCATTCATAGCATATTCAGGCTTCAATGTCACACTTTTAGAAAGTGACATACGATTTCTCGGCCTATGCAACACGGTCACTGGATGTACCGCGCTGTTCAACCGGGCTTTGATAAACCAGGCATTGCCATTTCATCCCGGCTTATACCACGATGCATGGATGGCCGTATGTGCAAAAAAATATGGCTGTCTCGCTTTCTTGCCCCGCCAAACCATTCTCTACCGACAGCACGGCGACAACGCACTTGGAGCATTGGACGGCAGGTTTTCATTGAAAAACAAGCTGTTATCATTACGCAGCACAGTCGGCCGGATGGCGGACATATACCGAGCCATGCATGGCATAGTGTACAAAAATCCATTTCATTTCATATATTTCAAGACAATATACACTGTACGTTACAGAATGTTTAAACAATAAACGCAATAATATGGTATCAGTATGCCTCGCATCATACAATGGTGAAAAGTTCATAAGAGAACAGATCACTTCTATATTGCCGCAACTGGGACAAAACGACGAACTGATAATCTCTGATGACGGAAGTACCGATAGTACCATTGATATCATTAGATCAATAGAAGATAAAAGGATAAGACTCATACACGGTGGCTTTCACAATTTTAGGCTGAACTTTGAAAACGCGTTGTTACATTCAAAAGGAGAATACATTTTTTTATCCGATCAAGACGATGTGTGGATAAACGGTAAATACAGCCGCTGCTTGGAAATGCTGCAAACATACGACCTTGTAGTAACAGACTCTATCGTTACGGATGAGAATCTGAACGTGATAGAACCCTCATTTTTTGATTATTACCATTGCGGAAAAGGAATCGTTAAAAACATCATGAGATCAACATATTTCGGTTCATGTATGGCTTTCAGACGGTCTTTGCTCGAACGAGCTTTACCCATTCCGCGCACTATAGAATTAGCCCATGATATATGGATAGGTCTTGTAGCCGAAATGACAGGCAGTGTCCACTTCCTTAAAGAACCATATCTGCTTTACCGTAGGCACAACGGTACATTCTCCGTTCCTACCAACAATTTATTGACACGAAGCAGACGAAGTATGGCTGTAAAAATACGTGGACGCATGATTGTCTTATACCATGTTGTAAAATATTACATTGCATATAGGAAATCATACTTTGTAAAAAAGCGATGAGACAATAATATCTAACACTCTTGTAATCAGAGCATAACACCACTGACAGTAAAACTATAGCAAAAAAGTATTATCTTTGTACACAATTTTCTCACCGAAAGGCAAACATAACCAATGATTTATTGCTTGAACTGACACACATGCAGGACACTCTCGTTTCCATCATAACCCCCGTATACAACGGTGAAAAATATATAGCTCAGACCATAGAGAGCGTACTCGCGCAGACATACCCCGACTGGGAAATGCTGATCATCGACGACGGCTCGCGGGACAACAGCGCAGCCATCGCACGTGACTATTGCGCACGCGACAGCCGCATATCGCTGTATAGTCAGACCAATGCAGGTTCTGCCGCCGCACGCAACAACGGCATACGCCGCGCACGCGGGCGGTACATCGCGCTGCTTGACGCTGACGACCTTTGGGATAGCACTTTCCTTGCCTCACAGCTCAACTTCATGAAAGAGAAAGGCGCACTGCTCGTCTGCTCCGCGCACAGGCGCATAGATGAATACGGCCGCGAATGCCTGAAACCTTTTTTCCCACCTGAAAAAGCGACATACACAGATCTCCTGCGCACGTGTTCCATATCGTGCCTGACAGGGCTGTATGACACATCGGCATACGGCAAAGTCTTCCTGAACGAGAAATTCAAAAGCCTGCGCGATGACCTCGTATATTGGCTCGAAATAGTGAAAAAGACGGGCGCAGTCTACGGCAATCAGGAAATAATCGCATCATTCAGAATATCCGGCACATCAGTCACCCACAACAAGAAGAAAGTGATAGTTCCGCAGTACAAAGTCTACCGTGAAAGTGAAGGATTAAGCCGCATAAAAAGCCTGTACTATCTGCTCTGCTGGGCGTGGAACGGTTTCATAAAATACCGGAGATGAAAAAGGAATATGACTTTCTGATTGTAGGCAGCGGGCTGTTCGGCTCTGTATTCGCTCAATGCGCCATTGAACACGGCAAACGGTGTCTTGTCATCGACAGACGTAACCACACGGGCGGAAATACATACTGTAACAGAATAGAAGGCATAAACGTCCACACATACGGGGCGCATATATTCCATACATCCGATGATGGAGTGTGGAAATACCTCAACCGATTTGTCTCGTTCAACAACTTCATAAACAGTCCTTTGGCCAACTACAATGGCGAGCTTTACAATCTGCCGTTCAACATGAACACATTCCACCAGCTGTGGGGCGTGCGTACTGCCGACGAGGCCAAGCGCAAAATTGCCGAACAGCAGGGCGAATACGCCGGCATCGAGCCGCAGAACCTTGAAGAACAGGCTCTGCAACTCGTTGGCCGCGACATTTACGAAAAGTTGATAAAGGGATATACTGAAAAACAGTGGGGACGAAAGGCCACTGAGCTGCCGAGTTTCATAATAAAGCGTCTGCCGTTGCGCTTCATTTATGACAACAACTATTTCAATGACAAATACCAAGGCATACCCGTTGGCGGATACAATGCGCTGACCGGCAAGTTGCTTGAAGGGTGCGACATAATGCTGAACACCGATTTTCTGCAACACCGTGCCGAACTCACGGCCAAAGCAGATACTATAGTATATTCTGGGATGCTCGATGCATATTTCGATTACCGTCTCGGCAATATGGAGTACCGCAGCCTACTTTTCGACACCAAGACACTGAATACGGCCAATTTCCAAAGCAACGCGGTAATAAACTACACCAGTGCTGACGTACCGTTCACCCGCATAATAGAACACAAGCATTTCGAATTCGGCACACAGCATCACACTGTGATAACGATAGAGTACCCCATGAAATGGAAGAAAGGCCGGGAAGCCTACTACCCTGTCAACGATGCCGCAAATGACAGGCTCGCAAACGAATACCGCATACTCGCAAGGAAAGAGGCCAACGTGATATTCGGCGGCAGGCTCGCCGATTACCGGTACTACGACATGGATCAAGTGATTCGCAAGGCTCTTGACGCTGCGGAACAGGCATTAAACACTGGAAGATGAGCAGAGAAGTCAACGTTTCCATAGTAGCCTACCGCACGCCCTTTGACGAGATAAGGGCTTGTGTCGGCACACTCCGCCAAAACGGCCATATAGGCGAAATATACATAGTGGACAACTCCCCTCATTATGACAGCCGTCTCGCCGCCCTTGGCGCAATATACATCCACAACGGCAAAAACATGGGCTACGGTGCGGCGCACAATGTCGCCATTCGCCGCTCGCTCGAAAACGGGGCGGAATACCACCTCGTGATGAACAGCGACATCACTTTCAGCAGCGGCATCTTTGACACCATCGTGCCTTTCATGGACAGCCACGCGGACATAGCCGCCCTTATGCCGAAGGCCGTCTACCCCTCCGGCGAAATCCAGCGGCTCTGCCGCCTGCTCCCGTCGCCTGCCGACCTGCTCTGCCGCCGCACACTGCCCAAACGGCTGACCCGCAAACGCATAGCACGCTACGAGATGCACCGTTTCTCGTATGACAGCATAATCAACGTGCCGTTCATCTCCGGGTGTTTCATGATGCTCCGCTGCGCCGCGCTGCGCACTGCCGGACTGTTCGATGAACGGTATTTCATGTACATGGAGGACGTGGATCTCAGCCGCCGTCTCCATCGCCGATGGCGCACGGTCTTTTTCCCGCAGACTACCATTGTCCATGAATACCGCCGCAGTTCGTCGATAAGCAAACGTATGCTCATGATACACTTCATCAACATGTGCCGCTACTTCAACAAATGGGGATGGTTCTCCGACAAGGAACGCCGCCGGATTAACAGCGCGGCGCTGTCTCAGGACGAAACACCGCCAAAGCCATGAACGGGATACTGTTGCCTCCGGCATATCTCGCTCCTGCGGAGTACTACTCGTTTCTCATCAGCGGCCGCTGCACAGTGGAACAGTATGCCAACTACAACCGCCACACCTATGCCAACCGCTGCGACATACTGACAGCCGATGGTGTGCATGCCCTGACCGTACCAGTCGAGAAACCGAGGGAAAAGACCCTCATCAGGGACATACGCATAAGCTACAGCTCGAAATGGCAGCAGACCCACTGGCGTACGCTCTGCGCAGCCTATCTCTCCTCACCCTTTTTCGAATACTATCAGGACGACTTCGCGCCCTTCTTCAGCAGGCGGTTCACCTTCCTGCTCGACCTCGACATGGAGTTGCAGTCGCTCATTCTCTCCCTGCTCGGTTTCAGAGCGGAAAACATCCGGCTCTCCGACCATTATGCCCCCGCAGGAAAAATAAACATAATTGATATGCGCGAAAGGATAGTACCTAAGAAAAATAGTGTATCTTTGCATGAAGAAAGCATCGTGCCATACTATCAGGTATTCAGCGGCAGGTTTGGCTTCACCGCCGGTCTGAGCATCGTTGATATGCTCTTCAATCTCGGCAACGAGAGCCGTCTCTACCTGATGCGAATGAGGCCGGATGCCCTCCTCGCGGCGGCATCATCCGGACAAGGGACAGACGCTGAAAGTCGCGACATAAACATTTTCTAAACCATAAATACTATAAATCATGACACCAGACATCGATTGGGGTAGCCTCGGATTTGGCTATGTACCCACAGACTACAACGTGCGCTGCACATATAGGGACGGCGCGTGGGGCGAACTCTGTGTTCACTCTGACCCTTACATGACAATGCACATCTCTGCCGCAGTTCTCCACTACGCTCAGGAGTGCTTCGAAGGGTTGAAGGCTTTCCGTGGAAAGGACGGAAAGATTCGCATATTCCGCATGGAGGACAACGGCAAGCGTATGCAGGACTCATGCCGTGGCATTGTGATGCCGGAGTTCCCGCTCGACAAATTCAAGGAGGCCGTTGTCAAAGTCGTAAAACTGAACGAACGCTTCATCCCGCCC
>JADIMV010000044.1 GCA_017694515.1 Candidatus Aphodosoma intestinipullorum | reverse complement strand
GGATGTTACTGCAAGTCAGGCAACATGGTTACTTCAACGACGTTCTTCTGGTCGACGATGGCCTTGAGCATTTTCTGCACTGTGGCGGCATCGATGGAGTTGAGCGTGTCGAGGTACTCTGCCGGTGCGTTTACACCGAGAGTATAGTAGTTCTCTATCGCGCCCGTCCAGTAGGAGTTCTTCTCCTTGTTCTGGTTGAACGACTTGGCCAGCTTCTCCTTGGCTTTGGAGAGGTCGTCGGCCAGCGGGCCGTTGGCCACGATGGTCTCTATCTCCTTGTGGATGATGTCGAGTATGCGCTCCTGCTTGTCGGGGTCTGTGTCGTACTGCATCAGTATGAGAGCCTTGTCCACTGGGTCTGTCTGCATCGCGCCGAGCACGCCTACGCCGTATGAGCCGCCCTCTTTCTCGCGTACGCTTTCAAGGTAGCGGTTGGAGAGGATGTCGCCGATGATTTTCATCGTGAGGCTGTTCTTCAGGTTGTAGGGCATATCGGCCGTGTAGACTATGCAGTTCGATGCCGTGTTGGTATGCATGGCGCGTTTGAATGTGTTGTTCACATGGCCTTTCGGGAAGCGTATGCCACGGTCCGTGATTTTCTCCATAGCCTTCTTGCTCTTGTTGGTGTCCATGCCGCCTATCCATTTGAGTATGGCCGCACGTGTGGCCGGGTCGGCGGGGTCTATGTTGCCCACGAAGACGAACGTGAAGTCGGCCGGGTTAGCGAAACGCTCACGGTATATCTCGATGGCACGCTGCTGCGAGATTTTCGGCAGTATGGTCGTGTCTACGAGTATGGTGCGCGGGTGGTGTCCCGAGAGGGTCATGTTGATTGAGTCGCCGAAAGCGGCCTGCGGGTTTGCGTCCTTGTTCGCAAGCACGGTGCGGAATGAGCCCAACATGGCGTCAAATGCCTCGTTGTCCTCACGCGGCGCGGTGAAGTAGAGGTAGTTGAGCATGAGCATGGTCTCGAAGTCCTTGACAGATGAGCTGCCCGACATACCCTCGTCGTAGTCGCCTATTGAGGGCGATACGGAGACATTCTTGCCCGCGAGGACTATCTGGAGTTCCGTGTCGGAGAATGTGCCTATGCCGTTGGACTCGACGATGTTCTCAGCGAACGAGCCGGAAATGAGGTCTTTGTCCTCTACTTTGCTCAGGCCGCCACGGCTGAATGCACGCATGAGTATCTCGTCCTCCTTGAAGTCAGTGTGCTTGATGACCACGCGCACGCCGTTGGAGAGTGTCCATTCGGTCGCGCCCAGCTCCTTGTTCTCGGTCTCTTTCTTGATAGTGCCGGGCTTCGCCGGTTCGTTCTCCACGAGCGGACGGTCTATCTTCACCTCTTTCGGCGCTTCTATCTCGGAGGCTTTCACCTCATCGTATATGGAGAGCATACGCTCCTCTGAGGGTATGTTCACACCCTCTTTGTCCGGCCCCTGTATGGAGAGAATGACGTTCTGGTCCGTGATATAGCCTTTGGCAAGCTGGTTTATCATCTCCACGTTGAGCTGGGGTAGTGCCGCCTGCACGAACTGGTGTTCCCACTCGATGCCCGGCATGGGAAGGTCGTCGATGAAGTAGCGTATGATTTCCTCGGCGAGCGACTGGTTGCCACGCGCTGCGCGGTTGTTATACGATTTCTCCATCGAAGCCATATAGTCGGCCTTGGCGCGTTCAAACTCCGACACTGTGAAGCCGTAGCGGCGCACGCGCTCTACCTCGGTGAGCATATCGCGGTAGCACTGCTCCTCCATGCCCGGTTTCGAGGCGTAGATGAATACGAGCCCGTCAGTCACTCCCATGAGTGTGCCGTAGCCCGCATAGCCGGAGACGAACGATGCATCGGCCTTGCTGGTCATGTCGCGCAGGCGGTTGCTCTCCATCATCTGGAACAGGTAGTTGACCGTGTAGAGCAGATAGCCCTGCTGGCTGAGAAGCACCTCTTTGGGCAGACGCTCATGCTTTATCTCGATGGCCGTGCGTGTGAACTGTGCCTCCGGGTCTGTGACGCGGGAGACTATCGGCTTCTCGTTTCCCCCGAGCGGGAAGACCGGGCGCACGCCACGGTTCTCGCGTGCCGGGATGGAGGAGAACAGCTCCTTTATCTTCTGTTCCATCTTGTCCACATCGATGTCGCCAACAACCACTATACCCTGAAGGTCAGGGCCGTACCACTGGTGATAGTATGCGCGGAGAGCGTCGTATGTGAAGTTGTTGATGACAGCCGTGTCGCCTATCACGTCGCGGATGGCATATTTCGTGCCGGGGTATTTCTCGGCGTTGCTCTCGCGCCACATGCGGCGGTCTGCTGTCGCGCCCTGCCTCCACTCTTCGCGGATGACACTGCGCTCATTGTCAATCTCCTCCGGCAGGAGCGAAATGCTGTTCGACCAGTCGTGCAGCACGAGCAGCGCGCTGTCCAGTATGCCCTCACGCACCGTGGGGACGTTCGAGAGGCGGTACACCGTCTCGTCAAGGCTTGTGTATGCGTTGATATCGCGTCCGAAGGCCACGCCCACTGACTCGAAGTAGTTGATGATGAGCTTCCCCGGGAAATGCTCAGTGCCGTTGAAGGCCATGTGTTCAAGGAAATGCGCGAGGCCGTTCTGGTTGTCCTCCTCGAGCGATGCGCCCACTTTCTGCGCAATGTGGAAATCGCACCGGCCTTTCGGCTCTTCGTTGTGCATGACGAAATAAGTCAGCCCATTAGGCAGCACGCCTGTACGGACATTCGGGTCGAGCTGGAGCGGGGCGAGAGCCGGGGCTTCCTGAGCCGACACGGTCAGCGCGGCGGAAAAGAGCAGTGCCGCGACTGCGGAAAAGATTTTCTTCATAATGATATTTCGATTAAGATGATTGTAATTCCAGTTTATGCGCAAGCCAGCATCTCAAAGATGAATGACACCTTACCCTTCAACGTTGCACTGTCCCTTCACCAGCCCCGATGCTTTGCTTCGCAAAGTAACTCAATATTTTCCGAACCACCAAATATTTTTATCGAAAAACGATAAACCCAAAACGGTCATTAGAACGCATATACGCCAGAGGAGGGGAATATAGACTTGCAAAGATAGCTGTTGTATATATGCTTTTTGATGGTTTGCGCCTCCTGCCGCCGTATAAGCCTCCGCTATTTCGGGACATAGCCCGCTATGCCCCGTCAATAGCGGGAGACTGACCCGGCTGGCATAAAGACACAAACCATTGCAAAATCTAATGACCGATTCGGGTTAAAAGGGGAATTTGGCCGTTTGGCAGGAATGGGCTAACTTTGCCCTGCGGCTGTTTATGGGGTGGGTTCTCCTCATGCCTGCGGTACATACTAAAAACAAGAGGCATTATGAAATATACATTCGACAAAGTGACGCGCCTCGTGATAGCGGCTCTCGTCATTGCGGCTATAATCCTGCTGGTCAACAGGCTCAGCGGCGTGCTGCTGCCTTTCCTTATCGGGTGGCTCATCGCCTACATGATGTACCCCCTCGTCTGCTTCATTCAGAACAAGATGAGGGTGCGCAGCCGCGGACTCTCCATAGCGATAGCCGTAGTGGCTGTAGCCGGGGTGCTGACAGGATTGGTGATGGCTCTCGTCCCGGCAATCGGCGCGGAAGTGTCCAAGGCCGCCTCGCTGATGACGAAGTACGCGCAGGGACGCGGCGGCGCGGGGTTGCCTCCTGTCGTGGCGGACTATGTGCGTGAACTGGCCTCGCGGACAGACCTGCGCGAGTGGCTCAACATCGAGCGTATCGGGGAGCTGCTGAAGAAACTGCTGCCGCAGGTCTGGACGCTCCTCTCCGGTACATGGCGTGCCATTGCGGCAGTATTCGTAGTATTCATGGTATTCCTCTATACCATATTTATTCTCCTTGACTACAACGCCATAACCCTTGGCTTCAGGCGCATGATACCCCCCAAGTACAGCGCCTTCCTCAACGGGCTGATTGACGACATGGAGCGCGGCATGAACCGCTATTTCCGTGGACAGGCACTCGTTGCCGCCATAGTGGGCGTCATGTTTGCCGTCGGTTTCAGCATCATCGGCCTCCCCCTCGGCATCACTGTAGGCCTCTTCATCGGCGTGCTCAACCTTGTGCCGTACCTTCAGACCGTAGGCATTATCCCCGTCGTGCTGCTCGCAGCCCTTCAGGCGGCGGAGACCGGCCGCAGCTTCTGGGTCATAATCGCGCTCTGCGCCGTAGTGTTCATAGTAGTGCAGTGTGTCGAGGACATGGTGCTTGTCCCGAAGATAATGGGCAAGGCAATGGGGCTGAACCCCGCCATCATACTCCTCAGCCTCTCCGTCTGGGGCTCGCTCATGGGCATGGTCGGGATGATAATAGCCCTGCCTGTCACCACGCTCATGATTTCATACTACAAGCGGTTCATCCTCAAAGAGGCCGCCAGCGAACCCTTCCCCGCCTCCGTACCCGATGCAGTCCCCCCCGCTCATGGAGAAACCCCATCCGATGGCAACGGCGAATCATAAGATTTCCATTCCGAAACCCTGCACCATGAAAAAGAAAAATATCCCGCACCTCTTTGCCATATCGGAAAATAGCCGTACCTTTGCAGTCCCGATATTGGGATAAAACATAAAACTCATTTTCAATGTATTTGGACAAAGAAAAGAAGCAGGAAATCTTTGGCAAGTACGGGAAGTCCAACACTGATACTGGCTCTCCGGAGGCTCAGATAGCATTGTTCTCTTACCGTATCAGCCATTTGACTGAGCATCTCAAGTCAAATCACAAAGATTATACTACCGAACGTTCGCTGAAAAAGCTGGTCGGCAAACGCCGCCGTATGCTTGACTATCTCTATCGCATAGATATCGAGCGTTACCGTAACATAGTGAAGGAACTCGGCCTCCGCAAATAAGACTGCGTAGGTGTGTTCCGTCAGATGTGACGGGAAAAGAGATTGTGGACTCCTGCTGTCGCGAAAGTGGCGGCAGGAGTTCTCTTAATAAGCCACCCTTGATATTACGACTTATGAGAAAGCTATTGATAACATCCCTGCTGCTGGCGGCGGCGTGTCTCACCGCCGGTGCCCAGTTGCTTTACCGGATAAGCGGCGGCGGACTGGAGCATCCGTCCTACATATTCGGCACTCACCATATTGCGCCCCTTTCCATAGTGGACAGCATCGCCGGTTTCGACAGCGCGTTCGCCTCCTGCTCGCAGCTCTACGGCGAGATAGAGATGGACAGCGCGAATACGCCTGCGGCTCAGCAGATGATGATGCAGGCCATGATGGCTCCCGCCGACAGTGCGCTGACCGCGCTCTTCACGCCTGCGGAGTTCGCTCTGATTGACTCCGCCGTGCGGCTCTATCTGGGAGTCGGTGCGGAGCAGCTTGCCGTGCTGAAGCCCGCCGCGCTCTCCACGCAGTTGAGCGTGGCTCAGACGCTTAAAGTCTTCCCCGGCTTCAGTCAGGCGGAGCAGCTCGACATATACTTGCAGCGGCGTGCTGCGGAGCGCGGCATGCCCGTCCGTGGGCTTGAGTCGTTGGCCTCCCAGATAGACGTGCTGTTCGGCGCGCCGTTAAGGGAGCAGGCCGATGAACTTCTGGAGCTTGTCACCATGGAGCGTGCCGATGAGCTGGCCCGCCGCATGGCCGATGCATATATGGCACAGGATGCCGCAGAGCTTTACCGTCTTATGACAGACCCCGAATGGGGCGGCAACGAGGCGGAACTCGAACGCATACTTTTCGGCAGAAACGAGGCGTGGGTCGCGAAGATGCCCGCCATCATGGAAGCTCAGCCCTCCTTCTTCGTCGTCGGGGCTGGCCATCTGCCCGGCTCTCGCGGCGTATTGAGCCTGCTCGGACAGCGCGGCTACAAGGTAGAGCCAGTAAAGTGACCCCACTCACAGTTAATGAATGCTTTGATAGGTTTGGCTAACAGCGGCAAGATAATAAACGACCCCGTATTCGGGTTTATAAACATACCGGGCGGTTTCCTCTATGATATAGTGCAGCACCCTGTCTTCCAGCGTCTGCACCGCATCAAGCAGCTCGGCGTGTCATCCTACGTCTACCCCGGTGCGCAGCACACCCGTATGCAGCACTCCCTGGGGGCGATGCACCTAACTGCCGAGGCCGTCAAGCAGCTCCGGAGCAAAGGCCACGTGATAACCCCCGCCGAGGAAGAGGGCGTACTGGCCGCCATACTGTTGCATGACACAGGCCACGGCCCTTTCTCCCATGTGCTTGAGCATACGGTCATCCCGTCCGTATCGCACGAGGAGATTTCCCGTGTGCTGATGGAGCGGATTGATGCGGAGATGGGGGGACGGCTCAGGACGGCGATAAGCATATTCAACGACACATATCCAAAGCGTTTCCTCCATCAGCTCGTCAGCAGCCAGCTCGATATGGATCGTCTGGACTATCTGCGTCGCGACAGTTTCTTCACAGGCGTGGTGGAGGGCTCGATAGGCGCGGCGCGTATCATAAAGATGCTCAATGTGTGGAACGACACCCTCGTCGTCGAGGCCAAAGGCATATATTCGATAGAGAACTTCCTCGTGGCGCGGCGTTTCATGTACTGGCAGGTCTATCTGCACAAGACTTCGGTGGCTGTTGAGCGTATGCTCGTCAACATATTGCGCCGTGCGCGTGAACTCATGCGCGGTGGGCTTGAGCTTTTTGCGTCGCCCGCGCTCATGTATTTCCTGAAAAACGATGTGACCCGAGAGGAGTTCATGTCGGGCGGGGATGCGCTTGAGAGTTTCCTCGCACTCGACGATTCGGACATAATCTCCGCTATCAAGGTGTGGCGCAGTGCGGATGACAAGGTGCTATCCACACTCTGCTCCGGCTTCATCGATAGGCGGCTCTTCAAGGCCATGAGGTGTGACGAGGGGACGGAGGTCTGTGAGGATGAGTGGTCGCGGCGCTATCAGGAGGTTCTCGGCGTGGACAGCGTCTTGGCGCGCTACTTCTTTTCCGTGGACACGGTGTCGAGCAAGGCATACAGTCCCGATGCGGACGACAGGATACTGATACTATATAACGACGGGACTATCAAAGACATAGCGACAGCGAGCGATATGCTTGACGTGGACGTGCTGCGCAGCCGGGCCGAAAAACGCTATCTCTTTTATATGCCGGTATGAGTGAAGGTGCAACATTTGGGGACTATATAGCATCATAGTTTTGATAAGGTATAAACGAAACATTACCCTAAAGTTATAATAATGGAATTTACAGCGCAACAGATAGCCGACTACCTGCACGGCAGTATAGAAGGCGACAGGGATGTCCGCCTGAGTGAGCTCTCCAAGATAGAGGAGGGCCGTCCGGGGACTCTGACCTTTCTCTCCAATCCGAAATATACGCACTATATATACAGCACGAAGGCTTCGGCGGTGCTTGTCGATGAGGACTTCGTGCCGGAACACCCCGTGGAGGCCACGCTCATCCGTGTGCCGAGTGCCTATCAGGCTTTGGCACAGCTGCTCACGCTGGTCGACTCGCTAAAGCCGAAAAAGCATGGTGTACATGAGAAAGCCGTAGTGGCCTCGTCGGCCAAGATAGGGGAAAACGTCTACATAGCTCCCTATGCCGTCGTGGGCGAGAATGTCGTCATAGGCGACAACTCGAAGATATACCCTCACGTCCATCTGGACGACGGGGTGCGTGTCGGTGCGGACTGCACTCTTTATGCGGGAGTGGCCGTCTATGAGAACTGCGTCATCGGCAACCGTTGCATCATCCACGCCGGGGCTGTCATTGGGGCAGACGGGTTCGGTTTCGCTCCCGATGCCGAAGGTCATTACCACAAGATACCGCAGATAGGCAATGTGCTGCTGGAGGACGATGTGGAGATAGGCGCGAATACTACGGTTGACCGTGCGACGATGGGTTCTACTGTCGTCCGCCGTGGTGTTAAGATAGACAACCTCAATCAGGTGGCGCACAACGTGGAGATAGGCGAGGACACTGTGATGGCGGCGCAGAGCGGCATAGCGGGTTCGTCCAAGCTCGGCCGCCGTTGTGTTGTGGCAGGGCAGGTAGGCTTTGCCGGCCACATTCATGTGGCCGACGGCTCAACGTTCGGAGCGCAGACCGGAGTGCCTTCAAGCATCAGGGACGAGGGGCAGATATGGCAGGGCTATCCCGCAATGCCCGTAGGCACATTCCGCCGTATGGCGGTGGTGCAGAAGCAGTTGCCTGACCTTTTGAAAACAGTGCAGCAGCTGGAGCGCAGGATAAAGGAACTGGAAAAAGAACAATAAACCGACATGGAGCGAGGCGGACAGACAGACTGTCCCCCCGCTCCATTTATTTGAATATATTTATGGCAAAACAACAGACACTGAAGCAGCCGTTCACCCTTTCGGGCAAAGGACTGCACACGGGGCTGGACATCACGCTGACCGCGAACCCCGCCCCGGTAAACACTGGATATGTGATACGCCGCGTGGATCTCGACACTCCCGTGGACATACCGGCACTGGCTGAGTATATCTGTGAGACGCAGCGCGGCACGGTGATAAAGAAAGACGACGTGAAGGTCAGCACCATAGAACACTGTATGTCGGCGCTTTTCGCCGCCGGGGTGGACAACTGCATCTTGGAGGTCAACGCGCCGGAGTTCCCAATCCTCGACGGGAGCGCGAAATATTACGCCGAGGCGATAGAGGCCGCCGGCCTCGAAGAACAGAGCGAGGAGAAGGACTACTTCATAGTCTCCAAGAAAATGACTTTCAAAAGCGATGACGGCCGCTCCTCAATCACGCTCCTGCCCGACAGCGAGTTTTCGGCACAGGCTCTCGTGAGCTACGACTCGCCAGTGCTTAATAACCAGTATGCGGTGCTGGAGTCCATGAAAGAGTACCGGGAGGAAGTAGCGGCGGCGCGGACATTCGTTTTTGTGCGCGAGATAGAGCCGCTTGTGAAAGCCGACCTTATCAAAGGAGGCGACCTGAACAACGCCATCGTCATCTATGATCGGGAGCTGCCGCAGTCGGAACTCGAACACATAGCGGGTGCGCTTAACCAGCCGTGCCCTGAGGTCAGGCAATTGGGTTATATCAACGAACTGAAATGGGACAATGAGCCGGCGCGGCACAAATTGCTTGACCTCATAGGCGACTTCGCCCTGCTCGGCAAGCCCATTAAAGGGCGTATCATCGCTCAGTGTCCCGGCCACACGATAAACAGCATCGTGACCAAGAAACTGCGCAAGGAGATAAAGCGTCAGGAAGTATATGCCCCGATTTATGCGCCGGACGCTGAGCCGGTGATGGATATAAACCGAATCAAGGAACTTTTGCCGCACCGCTATCCTTTCCTGCTGGTGGACAAGGTGATGGAGATAGGCGACAATTATATAGTGGCTGTAAAGAACGTGACGTTTAACGAGATGCACTTCATCGGGCATTTCCCTGACGAGCCTGTGATGCCGGGAGTGCTCCATGTGGAGGCAATGGCGCAGGCCGTGGGGCTGCTGGTGCTCTCGCAGGTGGACGAACCTAAACGCTATTCGACCTATTTTCTTAAGATAGACAATGTGAAGTTCCGCCACAAGGTGGTGCCGGGCGATTCGCTCACCATGCGCGTCGCGCTTACATCGCCCATACGCCGCGGCCTCGCCACTATCAAGGGCTACTGCTTCGTGAACGGCAGCATAGTGACCGAGGCAGAGATGACGGCGCAGATAATCAAGAACAAATAGGGCTGTCTTGCCCGTCATGAGGCCGGGCAGCAGTGGAATATCATAATTTATAATCAAACGTAAAGCAGATGACGAACCAACAACCATTGGCTTATATACATCCGGAGGCGAGGCTTGCCGGGGGAGTTACGGTAGACCCTTTCGCATCGATATATGAGGATGTGGAGATAGGGGAAGGCACACACATAATGGGGAATGCGGTGATATTGCCCGGGTCGCGTATAGGAAAGAACTGCACGGTCTTTCCCGGGGCGGTGATAGGCGCGATACCGCAGGACTTGAAATTCAGGGGGGAGAAGACCTATGTCTATATCGGAGACAATACGGTGATACGCGAATGTGCCACTGTACACCGTGGCACGGCGGCAAGGGGCAAGACAGTCATAGGGAACAACTGCCTTATCATGGCCTATTGCCATGTGGCGCATGACTGTGTGCTGGGCAACAATATCATCATGAGCAACGCCACGCAGCTGGCAGGCGAGGTGGATATAGACGATTACGCGGTGATAGGCGGGGGCACTCTCGTGCACCAGTTCTCGCGCATCGGTTGCCACAGCATGATACAGGGAGGCACGAAGGTGAACAAGGATGTGCCTCCATACGCAATAGCGGCACGTGAGCCGATAGCCTTTGCCGGCATAAATGTCGTGGGGCTTCGCCGCCGTGGTTTCTCGGAGGAGCAGGTGGAGACGGTGCAGGGCGTGTACAGGATGCTGTTCAACAGCGGACTGAACAACAGCGACGCTATGGAGAAAATCGTAGCCGAGATGCCGCAGACTGCCGAGCGCGACACTGTGGTGGAGTTCGTGAAATCATCTCCACGCGGCATACTCAAAGGGAACGCGAAGTGATTTAACCCGTCGGGGGTTAAGGGGTGGGAGTTCCCCTGTTTAGGATAATGAGCCGGACGTGCTGTCTGTTGAGGGCAGCGCGTCCGGCTTTGTTGTTTTCCGCTATGAGGAGTTGGGAAACTCAAAGGGAGAGTACCCACTGCGCGATGTCGTCAAGCAGGCGGGGGGAGACGGGGGTGGGGCGGCTGTATTCGTCCGGGGTGGATGGGACTGTGCCTTCCTGATAGATGTGGTTGAGGTCGGGGTAGAGGCGGAACTGTGCTTTGGGGTTGCCTTTCAATGCGTTGCGCCAGATGGCGTAGTCAGTTTCCGTCACCTGATAGTCACGTCCTCCCTGTATGACCAAGACCGGCAGCGTCATGGAGGCAGCCTCTTTCTCCGTGTCGTAGCGGTCGAGGTATTCCCAGTACTCTGCCGGGGCTGATGATTTCAGTGCGGCCAGCTGCTGTTTTATGGTCTCCTCATCGGCCTGCGGGCTGAGGTAGTGCAGCTGTTCGTCCATGAGGGTGAAGATGTGGCGTGCAGCTCCAGATAGTACTATTGCCCCCGCGAGGCTGTCGCCGGCGCGTGAAGTGATGACGGGCAGCATCTGACCGCCGAAGCTGTGACCCGCCATTATGACTTTCTGTGGGTCTACTTCGGGCAGGGTGCGGGCGAGTGAGATGGCAGACAGGGCATCGTCTACAGTCTCGTAGTCAGGCGTGAGCGGTTCGTCAGCAGGGGTTGAGCGGTAGACATAAGTGCGCTTGTCGTAGCGGAGCGAGGCTATGCCGCGCACGGCAAGTCCGTGTGCTATGTCGCGGTAGACGTGGTTAGGCCCCATAGTGCCGTCGCGGTCCTGCGGCCCGGAGCCGTGGACTATCACGACACAGGGGAAGCGGTTGCTTTGGGCGGGGGTGGCGGGTGTGGTGAGCGTGGCGGGGAGGCGGTATTTGCCGGTTGTGACGGTCAGTTCGCGTTCGCGTATGAGGCTTGTGTCGGCTGTGGCCTTTTCCGTGACGGGAGCGGGCTGCGGTGCGGGGACGAAGCGGAGGGTGTTCATCAGCCCGTCGGGGTCAAAGGCGGTGAGCATACGTAGAGTGGCGCGGGAGAAGGTGAGGTCACAGAAGTAGATTTCGAGCTGTCCGATGTGGTCTACGCTCCACTGTCCCCCGGTTTCGAGTTTGCCGAACTGGAGTTCGAGCTGGGCGAACATGGGGGAGAGCTGCGCGGCGGGGACGGCGGCACGCATCTGTGAATTGAAGAGGGAGTGGACGCTGTCGCCCTGCGCGGCACGCATGAGTTCGAGGGTGTGCTGCGAGAGGCGGATGTTGTGTTGCGTGTCGGCGTGGACGGTGGTGACGGCCGCGAGGGCGGCGATGAGGAGGATGATGTGATGTATGCGCTTCATAATGTGCTGTTGTTATGTTCGGTTAGCAAAGTTACGAAATAAATCCGTCAGAAGGTGCGGGGAGGAAGGCAGTATGCGGCTGTTTTTCCGCGTGGGGCTTCGGAGGGTCTTCGGGAGGGCTGGCTGGGAGCTTCGGCGAGAGTACGTCTTTTTAACTTTTATTTATAGAGAGGCATGAGGACAAGGATGCTGGTATTGCTCCACTATGCCCCACTTTTTGAGGGCGGTGAGTGGGTGGTAAGTGTTAAACTGTTGTAAATTAGAGGTGTGGTGTGCGGGTTTGGGGCTGGGAGCAATGTGGATAACTGGCTTGAAGGAGCGCGAAAATGCCGATTTAATCGGGTTTTTGAGTGTGGAAAACTTTTTGGTGGGGTGTTGTGGGGAATATGGGAATAAATGCCTACCTTTGAATGGCGAATTGTCATGAGACGTACCGATAGGGGTGCGGAATGAGGTAATGTCATTTTTCATAGGGAACTGTGAGGCCAAGACCGATGCGAAAGGGAGGGTGTTCCTGCCGTCGGTGTACCGCCGTCTGCTGCCGGACGGGGAGCGGGGGCGTGTGGTCATGCGCATGGACCCGGAGAATGAGTGTCTTGTGCTGTACCCGGAGGGGGTGTGGAACAGGATGGTGGAGGAGCTACAAGGCCGTCTGGACGAGTGGGACGCGGAGGACAGGCTGTTGCTGATGCAGTTTGTGAGCGATGCGGAATGGATGGATATCGATTCGCAGGGCAGGATATTGATACAGAAGAGGTTCTTGTCGGCGATAGGCGCGGGGCAGACGTTGCTGTTCGTGGGGATGATAGACCGCATTGCGGTGTGGGGCAAGGAGAGGTATGAGTCGGCAAAGATGGGACGCGAGGATTTCGCCCGCCGTCTGGCTTCCAAGATGAAAGGCGCGAAGGATGGAGAGTAATGCTATGGAAGAGGAGATATATCATATACCGGTGCTGCTGGATGAGACTCTCGACGGGCTGAATGTGAGGGAGGACGGCGTGTATGTCGACCTGACGTTCGGCGGAGGCGGCCATTCGCGGGCGATACTGGAACGGCTCGGGCGGCAGGGGAGGCTGTATGCGTTCGACCAGGATGAGGACGCGATGAGGAATGTGCCGGACGACGAGAGGCTGACGTTCGTGAGGAGCAATTTCTGCTACCTGAAGAACTTTCTGCGCTATTACGGCGTGGAGCGCGTGGACGGGATATTGGCCGACCTCGGTGTGTCGTCGCACCACTTTGATGATGAGGAGCGGGGGTTCTCGTTCCGTTACGAAGGGAGACTGGACATGAGGATGAACGCACGTGGCGGCATGACGGCTGCCGATGTGCTCAACAGATATAGTGAGGCGCAGCTGGCGGATATGTTTTTCTATTACGGGGAGCTGCAACAGGCGCGGCGGCTGGCTGCCGCAGTGGTGAGGGCGCGGACTGCCACGCCGTTTGCGGAGATAGCTCAGTTCATGGATGTGGTTAGTCCGCTGTTGCCGAAAGAGAGGGAGAAGAAGGATATGGCGAAGGTGTTTCAGGCTTTGCGGATAGAGGTGAACCGGGAGATGGATGTGTTGAAGCGGATGCTGGCGCAAGTGCCCGATGTGCTGGGGCAAGGCGGGCGGCTGGCTGTGCTGACGTATCATTCGCTCGAAGACCGCATTGTGAAGAATTTCATTAAGGCGGGTAATCCGGAGGGCAGAGTGGAGAAAGATTTTTACGGGAAGCCCGTTGTGCTGATGAGAGCCGTGAACAACAGGGTGATAGTGCCGACGGAGGATGAAGTGGCGCGGAACAGCCGTGCGCGGAGCGCGAAACTACGGGTGGCGGAAAGATTGTAGAAGAAAAATTTATGGGGATATTCAGGAGCAAGAAAAGCGGAGAGGCGGAGGTTCGGAAGGAGCGTCCTGCCGTGAGGAAGAGGATTGTCGGCAGCACAGACCTGAAAGGGTTTGTCAGCGACCTGATTGCGGGTTCGCTGCTGACGAGGGACGCGGTGCAGAGGCAGCTGCCGTTTTTTATCTTTGTGGTGATACTCGCGCTGACGTACGTGAACAACAGTTTCCTGTATGAGGCAGAACTGAAGAGGAACGACAAGGCGAAGAAAGAACTGCTCGATGTGAAATATAAGTCGCTCACGACATCGCGTCAGCTTATGGAGATGGGGCGCAGGTCGAAGGTGCAGGAAAGGCTGAAGGCGCAGGGCAGCAAACTGGAGGAGACACGCACGCCGGTAGTGGTGGTCAGGGAGTGACGCTGCCGCTTTGGAACGGCAATCAATGGCGGATTTTCCGTGGGTTACCAGATGGTAGTCCGGCATGTAGGGAATATGAGCCTTGGGCTTATTCAAGGCTTGTAATATCATAGGATTGTGGCACTGAGGGATACGATATTAAAGAGATTCATTGTGGTCTATCTGGTCATCGCGGCGGGGTTTGCGGCTGTGATAGCCCGTATCGTATATCTTCAGACGGTGGAGCGCGGGCGGTGGATGGAGGTGGCCGAGAGCCTCGAAAGCCGGGAGCGGCAGGTAGAGCCCAACAGAGGCAATATATATACGTGCGACGGGGAACTCATATCGGCGACAATACCGTCGTACACGCTGCTGATGGATACGCGTGTGCCGGCCTTGCACCAGAAGGAGGGGGCACTGTACAAGGAGCATATAGATTCGCTCTGCATCTGCCTTTCAAGGAAGTTCGGAGACAAGTCGGCTGCGGCGTACCGCAGGATGATAGACGCGGCGTACAGGAGAGGCGACGGGGCGTTGAGGCTCTATCCCGAGAAGGTGTCGTATATAGACATGATGGAAGTGAAGAGTTTCCCGCTGTTTAGGCTGGGACGCTATAAGAGCGGCCTTTTCACGAGGGAATATACCAACCGCGAGAACCTGTACGGCGACCTGTGCGCAAGGACGATAGGCAATGTGTACGGCGCAGGGCAGGGCGGGCAGTATGGCCTTGAGCTGAAGTACGACTCTATATTGCGCGGAAAGCCGGGTGTGGAGAAAGGCACCCGTGCCGGGACGAGTTGGGTGTACGAAATATTGCAGCAGCCGGAGGACGGCATGGATCTTGTGACCACGATAGACGTGGTACTGCAAGACATCTGCGACAAGGCGTTGCGTGACGAACTGGTACGCTATGACGCAGCGCGGGGGTGCGTAGTGCTGATGGACGTTCACACGGGAGAGGTGAGGGCGTGCGTCAATCTGTCGCGGCAGGAGAAGGGAGTGTATAAAGAGGTGTATAACATGGCAGTCGGGGATATGTCGGAACCCGGCTCGACATTCAAGACCATATCGCTGATGGTGGCGATGGAGGATGGGGTGTGTGAGCCTACGGACAGTGTGGACACAGGCAAGGGGTCATATTTCTTCGGGCGGACGGAGATGACAGACCACAACAAGAGTCGCGGGGGATACGGCAAAATAACGGTGTCGGACGCGCTGGCGTATTCGTCGAACGTGGGCGTGTCCCGTGTGATAAACGAGTATTACGGCAAGAAGCCCGGCGAGTTTGTGGACGGGATATACGGGATATACAGGCTGGAGGAAGACCGCGACATGGGCATAGAGATACCGGGTGCGGGGAGGCCGGAGATACCGCATCCGGACACGTACAAGGACGCGAACGGGAAATCGAGGTGGAACGTAACGACCCTGCCGTGGATGTCGATAGGCTACAATGTGCAGATGCCGCCGATATATACACTGGCATTTTATAATGCGATAGCGAACGACGGGTGTATGGTCAGGCCGCATTTCGTCAAGGCGATAAAGAGCGAGGGCGATGTGGTGAGGGAGTTCCGCCCGGAGGTAATCAACCCGTCGATATGCTCAAAAGCAACGCTGAGGAAAATACGCGCCATGCTGGACAGCGTGGTGACGAAAGGGACGGCCGTGGGGTTCAGGTCAAAGGAGGTGCAGTTTTCCGGCAAGACCGGGACGGCACAGATAGGCTACGGCGGGCGGAATGTGATGACGCACCAAGTGTCGTTCTGCGGGTACTTCCCCTCGGAGAAGCCACAGTACAGCGCGATAGTGGTCATCAGGCAGCCGAGGTTGGGCTATGTGGGCGGCTATATGCCGGGCAGTGTGTTCAAGACTATAGCAGAGCGCGTTTATGCACACGAGAATGAGCGCAGCATATACGATTTCGATTTGGATGAGGAGAGCCTGCCCGCAGTCAAGGCCGGCAACCGCAGGGAGACGGAGCGTGTGCTCGACAGGGCGGGAGTGGACTATGAGATGGGCGATGCGGACTGGGTGCGTGCGCACAAGTCGGACGGCGGGGCGATGATAGAGGCGGAGAACATACCGGTGATACTCGACAAGTACGTGCCTAACGTTGTAGGCATGGGGGCGAAAGACGCTGTGTACCTGATAGAGCGGTGCGGAATGAGGGCGAAGCTGACGGGGCGCGGGCGTGTGGTTTACCAGTCGGTGGTCAACGGCTCGACACCTGTGCCGGGAGGGACGGTCTATCTGACGCTAAGATGACAAGAAAACAAGAAAATATATTTGAGATATGCAACTGTCGGAGATATTGAGCGGCGTGGCGTGTACGGGCTGTGCCGCTGAGGTTGAAATCAAGAAGATAACGTTCGACTCGCGGACTGTGGAGGCGGGCGATATGTTCGTGGCTATGCGCGGGACGGCTGTGGACGGACACCATTATATACAGTCGGCCGTGGAGAAGGGAGCGGCGGCTGTGGTGTGCGAGGAGATGCCAGCGGGATTGGCTGACGGTGTGGCGGTGATAAAGGTTGCGGACAGCGCGGCAGCCCTCGGCACTATGGCGGCCAATTACTACGGAAACCCTTCGCGCAACCTTACTCTGGTGGGAGTGACCGGGACGAACGGGAAGACGACAGTCGCCACACTGCTGTACAGGCTTTTCATGAAGTCGGGCTATAAGGCAGGGCTGCTCTCGACAGTATGCAACTATGTGGGAGAGAGGGCTGTGCCGTCGACACATACTACCCCGGACGCGATACATCTCAACGGACTGCTGGCCGAGATGGTGGAGGAGGGGTGCGAATATGCGTTCATGGAAGTCAGCTCACACTCCGTGGCGCAGCACCGCATAGACGGGCTGCACTTCGCGGGGGGAATTTTCACGAACCTCACACGCGACCATCTGGATTACCATAAGACATTCGATAACTATCTGAAAGCCAAGAAAGGCTTTTTCGATATGCTGCCGAAGGAGGCGTTCGCGCTGACTAACGCCGACGACAGGAACGGCGCGGTCATGCTGCAAAACTGCACGGCGCGGAAATATGCCTATTCCGTCAGGGGTATGGCGGACTTCAAGACAAGGATAGTGGAGGACAGCTTCGAGGGGCTGACGCTCGAGGTGGACGGGACGGAGGTGACACTGCCGTTCGTAGGGAGGTTCAACGCCTATAACCTTACGGCGGTGTACGGGGCGGCGGTGCTGCTGGGCATGGAGCGGCAGGAGGTGCTGAGGGTGCTGAGCAGCCTTACGCCCGTCTCAGGGAGATTCGAGGCACTGTATGCCCCGGCGGGATATATAGCGATAGTGGACTATGCGCATACGCCGGACGCCTTGAACAATGTGCTGTCTACCATAAACGAGGTGCGCGGCGGGCGCGGCACACTTATCACTGTGGTGGGTTGCGGCGGCAACCGTGACAAGGGGAAGAGGCCGATGATGGCGCGGGAGGCCACGGCGGCGAGTGACCGCGTGATACTGACAAGCGACAATCCGAGGGACGAGGAGCCGCAGGCGATACTGGACGACATGACCGCCGGGCTTGACCCTGTGGAGAGGAGAAAGTGCCTCGTGATAGCCGACAGGAGGGAGGCGATACGCACGGCATGCGCAATGGCGCAGAAGGGCGATGTGATACTCGTGGCGGGCAAAGGTCATGAGGACTATCAGATAGTGAAAGGCGTGAAGCACCATTTCGATGACAAGGAGGTGCTGAGGGAGTGCTTTTAGAGGACGGAGGCTGAGACGGCATGTGTGAAATACACTGCCGTGATGTGGGGTTGCAGATTCGCAACTTTCCGGACGGAAAATGCTGCATAATGGCTTTTCGCTAAGGAGAGGATAAGGAGGAGATAGCTGCGGGCTAAGGAGAGACTAAGGAAAGGTATTGGAAAACAGTGAGTTAAAAGAGGTGCAAAAGCAGCAAGAAAAGGCTGTGAATATGATGTGGTGGTTGTTTAAGGCTATGAGAGTGGCGGAGGAATATGGCCGCCAAGCACGAGGAGAGAGGGCACTGCAACGGGGTATCCCGCAAGGGGAGACAGAAGAATGGAAATGATATAAGAAGAGGTATAGACTATGCTGTATTATTTGTTTACGTATTTGGACAGGGTGTATGACGTTCCCGGTGCGGGAATGTTCAACTTCCTGACGTTCAGGGCGGGAATAGCGTTCATTACCGCGCTGGTTTTCGCCACGCTGATAGGGCGGCGGATAATCAACAAGCTACAGGAGCTACAGATAGGCGAGACTATCAGGGATCTCGACCTCGAAGGGCAGATGAGCAAGAAGGGTACGCCGACGATGGGCGGCATCATCATACTGCTCGCCATCCTTGTGCCGTGCCTGCTGTTCGGGGTGCTGGACAATGTGTATATGATACTGATGATTGTCACGACTGTGTGGCTCGGCGTGCTTGGCTTCGCCGACGACTATATAAAGGTGTTCAGGAAGAACAAGGAGGGGCTGCACGGTAAGTTCAAGATAATAGGCCAGGTGGGCATAGGGCTGATAGTGGGGCTGACGCTCTATTTCAGTCCGCAGGCGGTGATTAAGGAGAATGTCAACAGCCATCATGACCCGGAGACCGACACGGAAGTCGTGGAGTATGCGGACGAGGCGAAGAAGTCCACGACCACGACCATCCCGTTTTTCAAGAACAACAACATGGACTATGCGGACGCGTTCCAATGGGCCGGGGAGCACGCGCAGACGTTAGGGTGGATACTGTTCGTGCTTGTGACCATATTTGTAGTGACGGCGGTGTCGAACGGGGCTAACCTGACGGACGGGCTTGACGGACTGGCCACGGGGACATCGGCCATACAGGGCGTGACGCTCGGCATACTGGCGTATCTTTCGGGCAACGTGAATTACGCGGGGTATTTGAATATCATGTACATACCTGGGTCAGGGGAGCTTGTGGTGTATGCGGCGGCGTTCATAGGGGCGACCATCGGTTTCCTGTGGTTCAACGCCTATCCGGCACAGGTGTTCATGGGCGACACAGGCAGTCTTGCTCTTGGCGGCATCATTGCCGTGTTCGCCATCGCGATACACAAGGAGCTGCTGATACCGATACTGAGCGGCGTGTTCCTTGTGGAGAACCTGTCTGTGATAATGCAGACCACATATTTCAGGTACACCAAGCGCAAGTACGGGACGGGGCGCAGGGTGTTCAAGATGTCGCCCCTGCACCATCATTACCAGAAGGCTGGTAATGCGGGCATAGACGCGTTGATACAGAAACCATTGGCGGCACTGCCCGAGTCGAAGATAACGGTGAGGTTCTGGATAGTGGGCATCATACTTGCGGCATTGACAATCATCACATTAAAGATACGATAAAGATAAGGATACGAATAGATACGATAGGACATGAAACGTTTAGTTGTATTGGGCGGAGGTGAGAGCGGCGTAGGCACGTGCATTCTCGCGAAGCAGAAGGGCTATGAGGTGTTCCTTTCGGACAAGGGAGGCATCAAACCACAGTACAGGGATGAACTGCTCAACAGGGGTATAGAGTTTGAGGAGGGGCAGCACACGGAGGAGAAGATACTCTCGGCGGACGAGGTGGTGAAAAGCCCGGGGATACCGGAGACCGCCCCGGTCATTCAGGCATTGAGGGCGAAAGGCATCCCGGTCATCAGCGAGATAGAGTTCGCGTCGAGGTACACCACGGCGAAGAAGATATGCATCACGGGCAGCAACGGCAAGACCACGACCACGATGCTCACCTATTTCATCCTGAAAGAGGCGGGGCTGAATGTGGGTCTCGCGGGCAATGTGGGCAAGAGCTTCGCGTGGCAGGTGGCCGAGAACGACTATGACTACTATGTGCTGGAGCTGTCGAGTTTCCAACTGGACGGGATGTACGACTTCAAGGCGGATGTGGCAGTGATACTGAACATCACGCCCGACCATCTGGACAGGTACGACTATAAGTTCCAGAACTATATCGAGGCGAAGTTCCGCATATTGCAGAACCAGACACCGGAGGACGCATTCATCTACTGGAGCGAAGACCCGGTGCTGAAAGCGGAGATAGCGAAGCGCGACATACTGGCCACGCTCTTTCCGTTCGCGCTCGAAAAGACCGGGAATGGCAAGGCGTATGTGGAGCATGAGGAGATGGTGGTCAATGTGAAAGAGGAGATGAGAGTGCCGGTCAGGGAGCTGCCCATCAAGGGGACGCACAATGTGTACAACTCCATGGCGGCGAGCATCGCATCGCAGATAATGGACATAAAGAAGGAGAACATCAGGGCGGCGCTGCTGTCGTTCCAAGGCGTGGAGCACCGGCTGGAGTATGTAGCCACGGTGAGGGGTGTGAGGTACATCAATGACTCGAAGGCGACGAACGTCAATTCGTGCTGGTATGCCCTGCAAAGTATGACAACGCCCGTGGTGCTGATACTCGGCGGGACGGACAAAGGCAATGACTACCGCGAGATAGAGGATCTTGTGAGGGAGAAGGTGCATACGCTGATATTCATGGGCGTGGACAACAGGAAACTGAACACATTCTTCAGGGAACACACGCCGAAGTGCAGGATAGTGGACACTAACAATCTGGCTGACGCTGTGCAGGCGGCGTACGAGACGGCGAGGAAAGGCGACACGGTGCTGTTGTCGCCGTGCTGCGCGAGCTTCGACCTTTTCAAGAACTACGAGGACAGGGGCGAGAAGTTCAAGGCGGCGGTGAAGGCACTCTAAACATATTTTCAGGGGGGCAGGCGATGAACAACTTTATCACGAGAAATCTGAAAGGGGACAAGGTGGTGTGGATGGTGTTCCTGCTGCTGTGCGTGGTGTCGGTGGTGGAGATGTTCAGTTCATCGACTTACCTTGTGAGCCGTACGGGGTCAATCTCCGCGCCTATACTGCGTCATGTGACATTCATCATCGCGGGGTGCATAGCGATGTTTATCACCATGCTGGTGCCATTCAAGCTGATACGGATGCTCGGTTATCTCGGTCTCGGCGCATCGTGGCTGCTGCTGGTCTACACGCTGTTTTTCGGAGTCGAGGCGGCGGGAGCGGCGCGATTCCTGAACGTGGGAGGGTTTCAGTTCCAGCCGTCGGAACTGGCGAAGCTGTCGCTGCTGATAGTGGTGGCGGACTTTACTGACAGATGTCAGAACGAGACGTTCCAACAGAAGGCGTTCCCGATTTATGCGGGCATTGTGACAGTCACCTGCGGGCTTATATTCACTGAGAACCTTTCGACTGCGGCGATACTGTTCATGGTGTCGGCGATAATGATGTTTATCGGGGCGGTAAAGTTCAGGCGGATAGCGGTATGGGCATCGGCCATATTACTGTTTGTGGGACTGATAATAGGCATAGCGGCCGTCATTCCCGAAGAACAGTACCGCGAGAGCGACAATCGGGTTGTCAAGATGTTCGGCCGCGCATATACATGGGTGGCGCGAATAGAGAACTTCTTTGTGGAGGATACCGACCCTGAAGCGAAATATATAATCACGGACGAGAACCGTCAGGTGGTTCACGCGCAGATAGCTGTGGCGAGCGGTGGGCTGTTCGGCGTGGGGCCGGGCAACAGCGTGCAGAGGAACTTCCTGCCTGAGGCGTTCAGCGACTTCATCTATGCAATCATAGTGGAGGAGCTGGGGCTGGTGTTTGGGGGCATACTGGTCATATTCCTATATATGTGGCTGCTGTTCAGGGCGGGCAAAGTGGCGCGGATGAGCAATTCGATGTTCAGGGCGATACTGGTCATAGGCGTGACCTTGATGATAGTCATACAGGCGTTCATACACATGGGCGTGGCGGTACACTTGGGGCCGGTCACGGGTCAGCCGCTGCCGCTGATAAGCCGTGGCGGAACATCGATACTTGTAAACTGCGTCTATTTCGGCATTATACTGAGTGCGACGCGCCAGATAGCCCTTGAGACACAGAATGTCAGACGGGAAGAAGACGGGGGAGAGCAGATGCGTAGCGAGGAGATGACTACGGAGGATGTCGTCGTGGCTGAGGAGGCGGCTGCTGAAGAGACTAAGGGTGCGGAGGAGATAGTGTTTGAGGAGGAGAGGAGTTGACACAGCCGCGACTTTTGCGGAGTGTGTAAAACAGGGAATACGGCGATGGGGTTTATGATTTGAACGTTTCTGCACGTATTTGGCGCAAGAATGTCGAATCGCTTGGGAGAGGATAAGGAGGAGATAGCTAAGAGCTAAGTAGGGGCTACCTAACTGCTTTGGAAACCAATGGGTTAATGGCAGTAAAATGCACCCAATGGGAATGGTTGTTGAAAGGCGGATGTGCGTTTTGGGCAGCGGAAATATATGTGAATCATGCCCGTGCGGCGGCACGCGGATAAGGCGGCACGGACGGCTGCGCGGGTAAGTATAGTAAACAGGGTAATAACTAACTGGTCATGTCAAGATATATCATAAGCGGAGGCGGCACGGGGGGACATATCTTCCCGGCCATCAGCATTGCCAACGCGCTGCGGGAGATTGAGCCGGAGTGCGGGATACTGTTCATCGGCGCGGAGGGGCGGATGGAGATGGAGCGCGTGCCGGCGGCGGGCTACGAGATTGTGGGGCTCAAAGTCGAGGGCTTTGACCGCAAGAGGCTGCTGCGCAACGTGCGGGTGCTGCGGGAACTGTGGCAGAGCATAGGCAAGGCGAAGAAAATCATGAGGGAGTTCAAGCCCGACGTTGTGGTCGGCGTGGGCGGCTATGCGAGCGGGGCGGCACTGAAAGCCGCCGCCGCGCTGGGGATACCCATACTGCTGCAGGAGCAGAACGGCTTTGCGGGCGTGACGAACAAGCTCATGGCCAAGCAGGCGGAGAAGATATGCGTGGCATACGAGGGGATGGATAAGTTTTTCCCGAAAGATAAGGTAATACTGACGGGCAACCCCGTCAGGCAGAACCTTACGGAGGGGGCGGCGCACAGGGCGGAGGCGTATGAGCTGTTCGGGCTGAGGGAGGACAGACCTGTGCTGCTCATCATAGGCGGTAGCCTAGGCGCGAGGACGATAAACGAGAGCGTCATTGAGGCGTTGCCGCGCCTGAAGGATAGCGGGGTGCAGGTGATATGGCAGACCGGGCGTGCATATATCGAGGCGGCGCGGAGGAGCTATGAGCCGTACAGGTGCGCGGAGATAGTGGTCACGGACTTCGTGAGCCGCATGGATTTGGCATACGCGATAGCCGACCTCGTGATTTCACGTGCTGGGGCAAGTTCGATTTCGGAGCTTTGCCTGCTGGGCAAGGCGGCGATACTTGTGCCGTCGCCGAATGTGGCCGAAGACCATCAGACACACAACGCGATGGCTCTCTCGACACGCGGCGCGGCAATACTCGTGAAGGACGCAGAGGCGCGTGAGAGGCTGATAGATACGGCGTTGGAGACGATAGGCGACAAGGAAAAGACAATGGAGCTGAGCCGCAATGCGCTGACGCTGGCGCAGAGGGACTCGGCACGGAGGATAGCCGAAGAGGTGATAAAACTCAAAGGGAGGAGGAAGTGACGATGTATGACAATTTCTATTTTCTCGGTATAGGCGGCATAGGTATGAGCGCGCTGGCGCGGTACTTCAAGGCGAAGGGCTACCGCGTGGCGGGATATGACCGCGTGGAGTCGCGCCTGACGGATGAGCTTATGGCCGAAGGCGTAGATATACATTTTGATGATGACGAGAGGAACATCCCGCAGGAATACAGGAACAGGAAGCGGACATTGGTGGTCTATACGCCTGCTGTCCACGAGGATAACAGAGAGTTGTCGTATTTCCGCCGCGAGGGGTTCGAGGTTGAGAAACGCGCACAGGTGCTGGGTCAGGTGACGCGGATGGAACGCGCTCTCTGCATTGCGGGGACGCACGGCAAGACCACAGTCTCCACGATGACGGCGCATCTGCTGAAACAGAGCCATGTGGACTGCAACGCATTCCTCGGCGGGGTGTCGAAGAACTATACGTCGAACCTGCTGCTGTCCGAAAGGAGCGACCTTGTGGTCATAGAGGCGGACGAGTTCGACCGCTCGTTCCATCATCTGTCGCCGTATATGGCGGTCATCACCGCGACTGACGCGGACCATCTGGACATATACGGCACGCACGAGGCGTACATCGAGAGTTTCGAACATTTCACATCGCTCGTGCGCGAAGGCGGGACGCTTATTGTCAAAAAGGGCATCGCGCTCCGTCCGAGGGTGAAAGAGAGCGTGAAGGTGTACGACTATTCCGCTACGGAAAAGGCTGATTTCCATGCGGAGAACATAAGGATAGGCGGCGGGCGGCTGCTGTTCGACTTCGTTGCCCCAGATACACGGGTGGACGATGTGGAGCTGGGTGTGCCGCTGCCGGTGAATGTGGAGAACGCTGTGGCGGCCATGGCGCTGGCGCACCTTAACGGCGCGACGGACGAGGAGCTGCGCGCGGGGATGGCGAGTTACAGGGGAGTGAGGAGGCGTTTCGACGTGCAGTACAAGTCGGAACGCCTGACCATGATAGACGACTATGCGCACCATCCGGCGGAACTCGAGGCAAGCATTCGCTCTGTGAAGTCGCTGTATGAGGGGAAAAGGGTACTCGGCGTATTCCAGCCGCACCTCTATACGCGCACGCGGGACTTCTACCGCGATTTCGCGGCGGCACTGTCGCTGCTCGACGCGGTGGACATAGTTGAGATATATCCTGCCAGGGAGATGCCGATAGAGGGCGTGACGTCGAAGCTCATTTACGACTGTGTGACGGCGGCGGACAAGCACCTGACAACCAAGGCGCAGCTGATAGGGCTGCTTGGCAGGCAGGAGTTCGATGTGCTGCTGACGCTCGGCGCGGGCGACATAGACATGATGCTGCCCGAAGTGGTTGAAGCTATGAAAAGGGAGGGACGATGAAGCCTGCCGCGAAACGGATACTGGTCATTGCGCTGTGCGGTGCGGCCGCGCTGCTGATTGCGGTCGTGCCGGGCTTGTTTCCTCCCCGGGGCGGGCAGGAGTGTGCGGCGGTCAATGTTATCGTGTCCGATTTCGATGAATACCAGTTCGTTACGCAGAAAGAGGTGGAGGGGATACTGAAGAACTTCGGCGACTATCCGCTCGGCAAGAGGTTTGACGAGATAAACATGACGGCGATAGAGCAGGAAGTGGAGAAGCATCCGATGGTGCGTAGGGCGGTGTGCTACCAGACCCCGTCAGGGGGCATTAATGTGGAGGTGACGCAGCGCATCCCGGTTTTCAGGGTCATGTCGTCGGCGGAGAGCTATTATGTGGACGACAGGCGCGAGACTATGCCGGTGACAGTGAGGTCGTCGGCATACGTGCCGGTGGTTTCCGGGAATGTTAATAAGGAGTTTGCCGTGGGTGAACTATATGATTTTGTTGTATATTTGCAGAGTGATGACTTTCTGGAGTCCCTCGTTGAACAGATATATGTCCGGGGGGACGGTGGCGTGGAGCTTGTTCCGCGTGTGGGCGACTGTGTGATATACGTGGGCAGCCTGGAGCGTTACCCCGCGAAGATGGATAAGCTGAAGGTGTTCTACGGGAAAGTGCCTCAGCGCATGGGGTGGGACACCTATTCGCGCATCAATCTTGAATATGTGGATCAGGTGGTGTGTACAAAGAGATAAGGTGTTTTTCTGATTGTGGAAATAAAAAGGTAAAGAGATATGGAAGAGGCAGATACGGTTGTCGTTGCAGACATCAGTTATTCGAGGATAGCCCTCCTTGCGGCGCGCAAGGAGGAGGGCGGGCGGCTGAATGTGCTCGGTGTGGAGACGGACGGCACGCCGAAAGGCTATGTGCGCAGCGGGGCGATAGAGCGTCCCGGCGATGTGGCGTTCAAGGTGCGTGAGCTTGTCAAGAAGATGGGCAACAGGCTCGGCGACAAATGCAGGATAGTCCGCGTGTATGTCAATATGAACGGCAAGTCGATATGCTCGGACAATTTCTCCGCGTACAGGAACTACGGGCGGCAGACGCAGATAACGCATCCGGAGATAGTGAGCATAGAGAACGAGATACGCGCACAGAACAGCACGGGGTATGATGTGCTGTATGTGGAGCCGGGGCGGTATGTGCTTGACGGTGAGCGTGTGGCAAACCCCATGGCGAAGAGTTGTTTCAACCTCGAGGCCAACTATCTGGCCGTGATGGCTGACGGCAGGCTCAAGGCGAATATTGACAAGATGTTCGACCGCATACAGGAGCCGAAGATGGCCGACTACAATATAGGGATACTTTCGACGGCGCAGGCTGTGCTGAGCGATGAGGACAAAGCGGGCGGCGTTCTCCTGCTGGACTTCGGGGCGGAGACCACTTCGATGGCTGTCTACTGCGACGGGGCTTTGTCCCGGCTGGCGGTCATACCGTTCGGCGGAGCGCACGTGACGGCCGACCTTTGTTCCCTCGGTCTGAGCGAGCAGGAGGCTGAGGCTCTGAAAATAAACCACGGCTGTGTGGTGGTACCGTCTGATAAACAGGATACGCTGCTCAAGCTGAAAGGCAAGACCGGCCAGGGTGAGCGCAGTTTCAAGATACAGGATGTACAGATGGTAATAAAGGCGCGTATAGATGAGATATTGTCTGTCGTGGAGAGCGAACTCGAATTGTCGGGGTGCAGGGAGAATGTGCATGGCGCGGTCATTACCGGCGGAGCATCGCGGTTGCAAGGATTGCAGGAGTATCTCGGTGAGCGTATGGGGCTGACGGTGCGCGATGCTGCGTGGACTGGGGCGGTAAGCACTGTCGCGGGCAGTACGGACGTGATGCAGCAGGGGTTCGCGCCGCTGATAGGCCTTGCCTTGTGGGCTAAGGGCAACTGCGTGGAGACCGAGAAGGACGATGAACCCGAGGAGGAGGCTCCGGCGGCGGAGAAAAAGCCAGAGCAGCATAAGGCAAAGAAGAAAGGGGGCTTTCTCAGCGGTTTAGCCGGACTGTTTGAAAACGAGTCGAACATATTTGATGAATGATTTAATAATGACTGGCGCGGCCTGTATATCCCGCAGGCCGGCCTGTAAAAATATGACGGTATGAACGGAATAGTCGGTGAGTATTGTGTGCCTGAGACGGGACACTCCATCATAAAGGTTATAGGCGTGGGCGGCGGAGGCGGCAACGCCGTGAACCACATGTACGAGAAAGGCATAGAGGGCGTCTCGTTCGTGGTCTGCAACACGGATGCTCAGGATTTGCAGCGTTCGCCTGTGCCGGTGAAGATACTGCTCGGCGCGGGGCGTGAGAACGAGGGGCTCGGCGCAGGGGCTAAGCCCGAGGTAGGCCGTGCTGCTGCGGAGTCGTCCGCCGCTGATATAGAGCGTATGCTGGACGACGGGACGAAAATGGTCTTCGTCACGGCCGGTATGGGCGGTGGCACAGGCACTGGTGCAGCCCCGGTCATCGCCTCGCTTGCCAAAAATATGAATATCCTCACGGTGGGCATCGTGACTATCCCGTTTGCGTTTGAACGCAAGAAAAAGGTTATGAAAGCCCTTGAGGGCGTGGCGCGTATGAGCGAGAGTGTCGATGCGCTCCTCGTGATAAACAACGACAGGCTGCGCGACATCTACCCCGACCTTGACCTGCCCAATGCGTTTGCGAAGGCTGACGATGTGCTTACCTATGCCGCCAAAGGCATAGCCGAGATAGTCACTAAGAGAGGCTATATAAATGTCGATTTCGCCGATGTGAACACCGTGATGCGTGACGGCGGCATGGCCACTATGGGCACTGGCGAGGGGAAAGGCGAGAAACGTGTGCTTCAGGCCATAGAGGAGGCCGTCAAGTCTCCGTTGCTGAACAAGAACGACATACGCAGCTGCGACAGGATTCTCTTCTACTTCTATTGTTCGAAATCCAACCCTGTCGATATGGAGGAGTCGAAGCAGATAGATGAGTTCATGGCCGGGTTGAACGAGGATATAGATGTGATTTGGGGAGTGACGTTCGATGAGGGCATAGGTGAGGACGAAGTCCGCGTCACGGTCATTGCGACCGGGCAGAATTTCGATTCCATTGTACCGCAGGAAATCCGTGATAAATTCAAAACGGGCGGCAGCAATGCCGATGCTGCAAAGGGCGTGGATAACAATACAGTCGAGTGGATTAATGATATGTACGGCGAGGATAGCGGCCTGATACGGAAGCCCGAAGTCAAGCGCGTGACCCTCAAAGAGATACTCGAGAACGCGCAGCTCTTCGACACGATGGAGCGTGAGCCTGCGTATAAAAGGATGGAACGATAAACCAATGAAAATAAGGAGGATTTTACAATGGGACTTTTTGAACAGATAAGCGAGGACATAAAGCGGGCTATGCTTGCCCGCAACAAGGCCGAACTCGAGGCTCTGCGCGGCATAAAGAAAGAGCTGCTGGAGGCCAAGACCTCAAAGGAGGCCAACGGCGAATTGACTGACGCCATGTCGGTTAAGGTGATACAGAAGATGGCCAAGCAGGGCAAGGACGCTGCTGAGGTCTTCGTCCAGCAGGGCCGTCGGGATTTGGCCGACGAATATCTGGCGCAGGTCGAGGTTTATGAGAGATACCTCCCCGCGCAGATGAGCGACGAGGAACTGACGGCGGCTGTAAAGGCCGTTATAGAGCAGGTCGGTGCGAAAGGACCTCAGGATATGGGCAAGGTGATGGGCACAGCCACAAAACAGCTTGCCGGAAAGGCTGAAGGCCGCGCCATATCGGAGAAGGTAAAGGCCATACTCGCCGCGATGTAACCCCATAAAGTGCCGTCCATATATGGCACTTGCAAGCCGCACGGGATAAATGCCCGTGCGGCTTTTTTTATCCCAAATTGGCCAAAGGGTTTGCTAAACTTTCTAATGTAGTTCGAGCATTATTGTTCTCCCGCTTCTTCCCTTCCCCTCTGCCACATCGGGATCTCCCCAAAGTCCGTTATTTTACCGCCAATCTTCTTGATATACAATAGTGTGTTTTGCGTTTCACAGGTCTTTCCTGTCATGTTTCTTCCGTTTCTTGATCTGCAAAAATAGGTTAAAAACACGTACTCTCGCCGAAGCCATCAGGGAGACCTCCCGAAGTCCCTCCCTACACTCACACTGTTTTTACCCCGTCTCCCTCCTCTCTTGGCAATGCTCCCGCCCATACCCTCTCCCTCGCCAGTCCGCTTCATTTCGCTCACCCTTATGAGTGTCAGCCGACCTCATTATTTGCTTAATCGAACATCTGTTTTTTTTTTTTTAAAGCAAATTGGCTTGCCGGATAGCAATGCAATATGTACCTTTTCCATAAGAAAGCATGTGGCCGTGAGGTTGGTAATTGGCTATATAATACTTTGACCATTAGAGGTTTTCTCTTGTCGCTTGCCGCCCTCCATTCACTCTACAGGTAGTTTTGTCGGTGAGAAATCATGACGGCGACCCGTAACGCGGACGGTTGCATTGTAAGGCACAGGGGTACTCACTGTTAAATATCGGCTCCTTTATGGATGCGTTAAGTGCTGCCACAATCTTTATTTTAACTGTTTGCCCGCGAGTTTCGGCTCAAATGTTAAAGGGATATGTCTGATGAAAAACTGATAGCATAATGAATACGAGAGTTCTGTTCTTGTGGTCTGGCGTATCTGCGTCGGCCGGATTTGCTGTTAAGACGCATGATATTGCCATGTCCCGTCCCGTCTGCCGTGCGGGCGAGACCGGCCGTGCGGCAGCACCATTCGTACATTAACCATATAAACTCGATATCTTATGATAAACTCCATGAGGTCCGTTCTGTCTTTTCATTTACCCGTTTCGGGTATATACTCGTTGTGTGCAGTAGCCTCCAAAAACTTAATGATGTTCTGTCTGGCTGCGGCTTTACTCCTCTGCGCTGCGGCAGCGTACTCTCAGAATGACAGCTATTACTGTGACTTTGAAGATCAGAACGAACATCATGCGTGGGTGTTGAATGTAGGTAAGGACGGTGAGAACTGTGCCAACAAGTGGTACATAGGGCAGCCTGGCAGCAATGGGGGAGTAAACGGGCTGTATATTTCCGGTGATGGGGGCGTGACAACGAATTATTCAGGTACTCCGACATTTGTTGCAGCGTACAGGATATTAACGTTGCCGGCGGGGACATATGAACTTTCATTCGACTGGCAGGCTCTCGGTGCGGGAAATGATGCTTTGTATGTCACATGGATAGCTGCAAACGAGGAGACAAATTCGGTTGCATCCGGATATAAGCCTAAGTGGCTGACAGATAATCCGCTTACAATAGGGGATTCATTGATGCTGCATTATGAGCCGTGGCATACGGCGTACGGGACGATAGTGTCCGATGGGACACCGCACAAGCTTATCTTTTCATGGCTGAACGAACAGAGAACACATTCGCCTGCTGCGAGTATAGACAATATCAACATAATTCCCGTCGGTATGTGTGAACAGCCTACACATCTGACTCTTGAGATAACTGATTCGGCTTCGGTGTGCATCAAATGGAAATCTGATGCCGAAGTGTATGACGTGCGTCTGCTGACAAGTGACGGGGAGTGGAGAATATATGAGGGTATAACGAATAATGTACTGACAGTCAACGATATTCCAGAAGGAGGCGTTAGCGTGTATGTACGTGCCGAATGTTCTGATGGATATAACAGCGCATGGGTCTCTGGGAGTATTTTCATGTTTCACAAAGGGACGCGGTGTATAGATTATCTTGATTTGAAGTCGGCTCGATGCTATGCAGGGACATACTCAAATCCGTACAGCAGCCGATATATGGCAGACGATGGCTATAGAAGTATAAACAGCCGGCATACGGTACATTGGGATATCACGGAGGCCGACCCGCGTACAGGTATGGCACTGAGGACTGTCCCTGACGGGGAACTGGCATCTGTACGGCTCGGCAATTGGGATGTGAACAAGGGTGCGGAGGCGATAGAGTATGACTATCATGTCGATGCTGAAGAGTCGGCTGTACTGCTTATGCAGTATGCCGTGGTGTTGCAGAATCCAAAGCATGACAGTGCGGATCAGCCGAGGTTTACATTGAAAGTACTGCATGAGGACGGGAGCATGATAGACGAATACGGCTGCGGCGAGGCTGACTTTTTTGCCGGAGTGAACACAGAGGGTTGGGACTCGATAGGCACAGGCAGTAATGTAGTGCTTTGGAAAGATTGGACGACAGTAGGGATAAACCTAAAGGATTATGCAGGGCAGGATCTGGTTATCCGCTTGACGACATACGATTGTAATGAAGGAGCTCACTTCGGATATGCCTATTTTGTGTTAGGGTGTTCTGATGGCCGGATACTCGGATTGAGTTGCGGGGAGAGCGAGAGCAATTCGTTCAAGGCTCCGGACGGATTCCTCTACCGCTGGTATAAAGAGAGTGCGCCGGAGATAACAATTGATAGCTCACAGGTGTTTTCCACGCACCGTACGGACACGGCAATGTATTGCTGTGATGTGATACAGCCAACAAACGGAAACTGCTATTATACGGTCTACGCGAATGCTACACCCCGTTACCCGGTTGCGGAAATGAGGTATGAGGTAGCTGATAACTCATGTCAGAATATTGTGGCGTTCGCAGACAGCAGTTATATCATGCATGTGAACCCATTTACGGGTGATACTACGTATTCGGACGAGAAGTGTGATTCCATAGTTTGGGATTTTGGCGACGGCAGCCCGTTGTCGCGTGAGCATAATCCTATACATGTATTTCCTGATGAAGGAGGCTCTTTTTCGGTAACAATGAAAGCTTATCTGTCAGATTGCGAGAATGTGGGTACTATGACGCTGACGTTGCCTAAAGGAGGTACAGTACGCGATACGGTGTACAGGACAGCGTGCAATGGGGAATCTGTCTATTTCGCAGGGGCGGAACGGACGGAGACAGGGTGCTACAGTGATACTACGTTCAATTTCAAAGGTGAGGGATGTGACTCGATTTCGGTCTTGTGTCTCAAGGCAGTGAGTGTCAGTGACACCACTGTGACGGATACTGTGTGCAGTGATGAACTGCCATACGGTTTTCTCGGGGAGAAATATTATACGACGGGTGTGTACAGGCATAGGCTGACGAGTGTGGATATGTGCGATTCGGTGGTAATTCTGGATTTGACTGTTAATGATGCGCTGGAACTTACATCGGCTGATGGCGCGACTGTATGTGCCGATGATGTTGAGGTGGCTATTCCTGTGAGTATGGAGAGAGGTGATGTGGATACAGTTCGGATGGAGATATACGTGGATGACAGTGTGGTAACATTATCTGGTGTTATGGCGGAGGATGTTGCTGTGGTGGAGCTGCTGGAAGGTATTGCACCAGGGGATTATGTCGGTAAGGTAGTATTCGGGAATGGGTTGTGCGGAGATGTTGTCAATGATTTCACGCTGTCAGTTTATTATCCGGACAGTATCGTAGCGCAGAGGTGGAATGATGTGCTTGGCGTGCGCAGCGCGGCATGGAACGGAGGGTATGAGTTCGACCGTTATCAGTGGTATAAGGACGGGATGCCGATTGAGGGCGAGACTGGAGCGAACCTCTATGCGGCTGACGGGCTGGATGCCGGGGCGCAGTACTCTGTCTTGCTGCGCAGGGCGGCTGACGGCGTGGAGATTATGACCTGCCCGGTGCAACCGGAAATGTTCTCTGACATAGAGGTTACACCGACAGTGACATTCTCCGGCGGCAGCATAGAGGTAAAGAGCGGAGCGGACGGCACGCTGAGAGTGTGGAGCGTTGCTGGCGTGCTGCAGAGTGTGCATTACATTAAGGACGGCGTAAATACGATAGATGTCCCCGCCGCGGAAGGCACATATATATTGGAGGTGCAGCTCAAGGATGACAGCTGGAAGGTGGAGAAGATATTGGTGTATAGGCGGTGAGTGCTTCTTCGTATATATAGGAACAAAATCAGATTATTCAACAGGAGAGATATAGGACGTATGGGCATTAAGGTATTAAGATATGGTATAATCACATTGCTGGCACTGTTGTGTAGTATGGAGGTGTCCGGACAGAACGATAATATAGGCATACCGTATTACTGTAGTTTCGAAGATTCGGCGGAAAATGCGAAATGGGTAATAAATGCCGGGGCGGATGGCGAGTTGTGTAATGACAAGTGGTATATTTCGTCGAGTACAGCGTATGACGGGCATAATTCGTTGTATATATCTGCTGATGGTGGAGTCAGCCCTGTTTACGGTGTGAAGCAACCTAATGTCGTTGTGGCATATAGGCCTATGGTTTTACCTCCTGATGTGTATGATATATCATTTGACTGGAAGAATCTGGCGACAGATGAGAGCGGAATGTATGTGTGCATTATTACCGAAAGCGATGATTCTGTGTCAAACGCTACGTCAGGTAATGTGCCTGTATGGATTATGCAGACCGCACAGTGGATTACTCCCGCAAGTGGTAGTACTACACAGGTGCTAAGGCAAGGACAGAGCTGGCAGAACGCTTCATTCCAGTTGCCGGTGCTTGTGCGGAACAGGAGGATAAAACTGGCATTCGTGTGGGTGAATAACTGTACGGATTCATTGAGTAACAGGCTATCTGCTTGTGTAGACAACATACAGGTCACATCGGCGAAGTGCCGAAAACCTCAGAATTTCATTGTGGAGTCATCGTGTGACTCTGTACATCTGACATGGGATGGAGTGTCATCGTCATATGAACTTGAATACCGTATGCGAGGTTCCAATATTTGGCGTAAGGTAGCGGTGCAAGGGAAAGAATATACTTTCAGGAATATGCAGGAGGGAGGCTATGATTTCCGCGTGCGTGGGATTTGCTATCAGGACACGAGTGCATACGCGAACAATTATACGGCGATAGTGTTTTGCCCCGAGATGCACTGCATCAATTATGTGGATTTGACGGAGGAGAATGGGGTAAATTGTTCTATCGGTATGGCTACCGGTAATATATTCAGTAACCAGAAAGTGGATTTAGGCCCGGATGACATGGAGAGTCGTCATACTGTCCATTGGACACAAGGACAGTATGACCCGCGTACAGGAAACCAGTTGCTTACAGTGCCGGAGGGTGAATTTGCTTCTGTAAGGCTGGGCAATTGGAAAACGGGAGGTGAAGCGGAACGTATAGAATATGAGTTTACCGTAGACTCCACTGCTGACATATTGTTGATGAAGTATGCTATAGTGCTTGAGGATCCGTCACACGATGAGGATGAGCAGCCTAAATTCACATTGGAGATATTGGACGAATGGGGAGACAGAATAGACCCTACGTGTGGAGTAGCCGATTTTTATGCCGACCGCAACCGTCCTGGATGGAACACATATGTGAATGCGGCCCGCAATGCCATAACATGGAAAGACTGGACTACTGTAGGCTTGAATTTAAGCGACTATCGTGGGCAACGTCTGACTATACGCCTGACTACCCGGGACTGCACATTGAATGGGCATTTCGGTTACGCATATCTTACTCTTAATTGTACGGAGGGAGAAATCAAGGGAATGAGCTGCGGTGACGACCCCGAGATGGAATTGGCTGCACCCGAAGGATTCAGTTATTCGTGGACAAATTCGTCAGACCCGTCATTCCGTTCGGACAAGAGGGTAATATCTGTGGACGCAAATGATATAACGACGTATTATTGCAGGTGTTCCTTTACGGAAAATAAAGGATGTTATTTTGATTTGTCGACAGTGGTTGAACCGCGTTTCCCAAAGGCTGAGTTTTCGTACGAGGTTATTCCCCAAAGGTGCATGAATGTTGTTAAATTCAAGAATGAAAGTCATGTGGTTATCCGTAAGGATGGTGTTGAGACCGCGAAAGATGAGCCGTGCGAGGAGTATGTGTGGGTGTTCGGAGAGGGAGAGCAGTCATCGGAAATAAATCCTGAGTATGTTTTCCCTAAAGAAGGGGGGAGCTTTCCTGTAACATTATTAGGTAGCATAGCAGGTGGCAACTGCGTAGATGACACTACATTGACGGTGACAGTAAAGCCTCTTAACGAGAGCCGTGATACAATATGGGACACCGTCTGCTCCGGCGAAGGCTATGTATTCTGTGAGCATTACCTGATGTCTTCGGACACAGTGGTATGCGTGAAGAGTGACATGAATGGATGCGACAGCGTTACCGTGCTGTGCCTCACGGTGCTGCCTCCGATAGAGGACACCGAGATATATGACACCATCTGTTTCGGCGAGAGCTATGATTTCGGTAACGGGACATACCGCGAAAGCGGCGACTATGAAAACTGGATAGAGAACGAGAAAGGATGCCGTGGCGTAGAAGTACTTCACCTGACGGTGAGGGACGAGATAACATTCTCCTGCACGCATACTGACGTTATAGACACTCCGAACTCCGGCAGCATCACTATCAGCGGCGCACCCGAAGGGTATACATACTCGCTGAACGGCGAATACGGCGCACCGCTCTCCGGGCTGGCTGGCGGTGAATATACGGTGGTGGTTTATGACACCGCCGGATGCGCGAGCGAACCTGAAAAGGTCTATATAGAACAGAATTGTCTTGAGTTTACAGTGGACAGTTTCGCTCCCGCGTGTGCGGACTATATGTACTGTATGGCGGCAGTTGAAGTTAGCAGTGGCAAGATGTCCGGATATTCTGTACGCTATGGAGACAAGGCTCAGTCGGTGGGCTTCCGTGATACGACAATGGAACTTAACAGTATGGATGTATGGCTCATAATACCTGATGCGTGCCGCCCTGATGTGTATGATGTCGAGGTGGTTTTTCACGATGAAATATGTGGGGATACAGTTATGCCGATGTCGTTTACAGTGCTTTATCCGAGTAATATTGTACAGCAGAAATGGAACAATGTGCTGGCGGTAAAGAATGAGACGTATAATGGTGGGTATACTTTTTCAATGTTTCAGTGGTACAGGAACAATGCGCCCATTACAGGCGGAGTTGAATCCTACATATATCTTGGAGAAGAGGCGGCCTTTGATACGACTGATGTTTATTCCGTGATGCTTACGCGGGCTGATGACGGGGTGACAATGCCGACCTGCCCCATAATTCCCGAAGTGCATACTGACGTGACAGAGTTTCCCCGTCCGGCGCAGACCGTAGTCTCGAAAGGCGGGATGGTAAGGATTGAGAATGTCAGCGGGAGCGCAGATGTACGGTTATATAACGCGGCTGGGCAGTTGTATGCGGTATGTGCGATTGACGAATACAGTGCTGAAGTGTCCGTTCCTCCTGTGCCGGGAGTCTATCTGATGGCAGTGGAGAGCGGCGGCGCAACGCGCTACTATAAGATAGCCGTGAGATAAACCTATTGAAAAAATAGGTTAAAAACACGTACTCTCGAGCTGTCTCCACGCTGGCCTCCGGCTGACTTAGAGGGAGTTTCCCCGTTGTCTCTTTTCCATTGGGAACTGCCTTTTCCAGATGGGGACATACATCGGGATACGTAATATATAATACATCACAAATCTATATTCATTAATCTAAAAAGGAGATCTTATGAGACTTAATCTACGAAGAATGTTCCTGTTGTTGATGATAGCGGTCACGGCGGGAACTCTCCGGGCGCAATTGCAGTTCGGTGCGGTATTGGATGAGAGTTTTGAAGAAGGCTCTATCCCGGAGGGATGGGTGACAGAGCATGTGAAAGGCTCTCAGGAGTGGATGGTCGAGCGGGGTGGCAGCCATCCCGACGGAGCGTATGACGGAGAATGGCGTCTGGCATGGCGCAACACTACTGGAGTGACGCAGGGTAACGTCACAAGGTTAGTGCTGCCGGAAGCGGATGTGACAACACTGTTTCAGCCTATGCTATGTATAGCGTTTGCCCAAGACAAGTGGACTAACGATTTTGACACTCTGCGAGTGGTGTATCGTGTCGATGCTGAATCTGCTTGGCAGACATTGAGGACTTATGACCACTATGTGTCATATTGGACATTGGACACGATATTCTTGGAGAATGTCAGTCCTACGTACCAGATTGCATTTGAAGCCTCAGATAACTTGGGGTATGGCATCGTGATAGACAAGGTGGAGATACGTTCGAAACCCTATTGTACACAGCCGTATAATGTGCAGGCCGACAGCATTAAGAACAATATGGTCACCCTGAAATGGGCGGCCGGTATTGATGCCGTGAATTACAGAATATGCGTTAGCCGGGAGGTTTTGTCGCAGGAACAGCTTGCGTCTCCGGATTTTAAGTCTGATGTGTTCGATAGTCTTGTCCCCGGAGATGTGAAAGAGTTCACTGTGTCTGGCCTTGAACAGGGCATGAGCTATAATGCATACATACGGTCTTTGTGTGAGACGGAAAGCAGCGAGTGGTCTGACGTGCTGGCGTTTGAGACAACTAACCTTGTGCCGGTACCGTATTATGAGACCTTCAATATGGAGTATACCGGCGAGCCGTCTCAGTCGCCAATATGGCGGTATGGTTCTTCAATAGGAGAATATATGGTACCATTCATCAATACGAAGAGTTCAACATCGCTAATGAAAAGATGGTCCCGCGATACGACAACCTGTCTGGTGTTTTCATCGAAGAATCAAGATGCGAGCAATATACCCGAGAATGAATATGCCTATGCCGCGACACCGGAATTGGATGTGCTTGATGTGTCAAAACTTACGGTTCGTTTCTGGAGTAGGACGGAGTATAATACACAGTCGGATATAAACAGGATTATTGTGGGCGTGATGACCAATCCCGAGGATTACAATACGTTTGTACCCGTGGATACAGTCAAACTGGCCGATAAGATGACATTCGAGGAGTTCATAGTACCGCTTGATACCTATAAAGGCATCGGAAAATACGTGGCATTCGCTTCTGATTTCGATGTTACCAACCAGTTCTATATAGACGACGTGTCTATAACCGAGACACCAGACCTCCGGCAGGAGAAGAATTTCAAGATTTCTATACCTGCTGCGGATAGGATTGTCGTGTCATGGGACAGGCATGGTGCTACAAGCGGCGATGTGATAATATCTTCATCTCCGATAGAGACCCCTGATGCCGTGCCGGCAGACCAGATTGTGACTTTTACTTCTTACTCATATACTTATACTGCCGAAGCCGGTAAAGAATACTATATACGTGTGCGCAATAGCGCAGGCGACAGGCATGGTGAGTGGAGTGAGGAACGCAAAGTACGAACACCTTTGAAGTATGCGGAGACTGACTTGCCGGTGACGCTCGGTTTCGAAATCAATACTTCGGACAAATCGTCGTACTATTATCCGCATTCATATACATCATCGTCAAGTTCATATCGTGTGCCGATATATTGTCTGACACTCGGCGAGATTCTATGCGATGACCAGATATATGCCAAGAGCATATCATCCGGACGGACGAAATATGAATTGATGTTTGCGGTTGACCGTCCGTATGAGAGTGCATATGCTGTATTCCCGGAACTTCCTGGCGACATCACTACGCTGCGGGCATCGTTCTGGTCTAAGAGTCAAAATTCGAACCCTGTCACATTTGAAGCTGGCATAATGTCTGATGTCAATGACACTGCATCATTCGTGCCTCTCGACACCATCACAGCTCCGATAAAGGATGACGGCTACGAGAAATTCTATGTGCCGTTTGCCGCTTACAGAGGAGACGGCAAGTTCTTTGCTGTAAGGGTAAAGGACTATGACATGACAGATAATGTAGAAGATATAAGCGCATATATAGATGACCTGACGTTCGAACCGATACCGGAGTGTAAGGAGGCTACTAATGTAGCAGTGACACCAGGTTCATCGAGTGCTGAATTTACTTGGGACGCCAATGGAGCTGACGAGTGGCGTCTGCGCGTATATGATGAGGATATACCTTACGATTCGCTGTCGAGCGCGACATTTGTACATGACTATGTGTATGACATGCCTTCGGACTCTAATCATGTCACTGTATTGGGTCTGAAAGGTAATGTCAATACTTATTACTACACAGTACAGACTGTGTGCGGTGGCGCAGAGAGCGATTGGAGTGCACCGAAGGCTTTTGAGACAGAGTGTTATGAGAAAAATCCTCTGCCGTATGTGCAGAACTTTGATGAGTACACTACTGGCTCTAAAGCCGCTTTCCAGATACCGTGTATGTATACTGTAACGGTGAAAAACGGCACATCGTATTATCCATATCTATACACTTCCAGAAAGCTTAACGGCAAGGCATCGTTGTATTTCAATCCTGCAACTGATGCAGAGTCTCCACAATATCTCATATTGCCGGAGATGGAGAAGCCTTTAAGCGAGATTCAATTGGAAATGCATGTATATGCTACGGCTGCTTCTGCTCTTGAGATAGGTACTGTGGAAAATACTACAGGCGGATTGTCTACATATGATTCAGTGACTACAATTTATGTCACTACATTGAAAGAATGGCAGGAAGTGGCGGTGCTGTTTTCCGGATGCAGCCCTGACGGGAGGAACATTGTGTTGCGCACGCCGGATGTCGGTGGCGCGGCTATTAATGTCGATTCGTTGGTTGTGAAGGAGAAAGATGCCTGTGCATGGGTGCAGGCTCCTGTAGTCAAGGATACGAAATACAATTCTGCCACAATCGAATGGCGCGGAGATACCGAGACCCAATGGGATATGGCGGTAACAACGGCAGAAATGTCTGAGGAAGAACTTGATGCTGTAATGACCTCTGATGGCAGGGAAGATGTGGCGTTTCGTGGAACGGTCGGGGAGAACCCGTATACCATAACGGGCCTTACGCCTTCGAAGCAGTATTATTGCTATGTACGGGCTAATTGTGGTGAGGGGCTTACCGGACGCTGGTCTACTGCCTGCGGATTTATGACGGCGTGTGAGTTCCTTGAAGTCGGTGAACTCGGGACTGAGACATTCGAGAACTACGGCAGTGGCGGAGGCAAGTATCCTACATGTTGGGCTGTTGGAAATATGGACGGAGCGACAAGTGCAACGTATGTGCCGTTTATTACCAGTGGAGGTACAGAAAACGGGCAACGCGCATTGAAAATCCAGTCTGACCCGGGAGAAGATGCCAATGGCGCGTATATAGCATCTCCAATGCTTGACATAGATGACATCAGTACGTTACAGGTGCATTTCTTTGCTGAGATTGATGACTCATATTTGACCGATGCATATCAGAAACAGCTTATAGTCGGTGTGGCGACCGACTTGTCAGACTATGCGTCGTTCGAGCCTGTAGACACGATAGACGGGTATTTCGGCGGCAAATATTACACTGTGCCGTTAGACCGTTACGACGGGGATTACAATGAAAAATACGGCCAGTATGTTGTGTTTATCTCGCGGTTCGAGAAAAAGAACCATATACTGATAGATGATATATGGTTCGATACCATACCGGAGTGTAGACAGCCGTATGATGTGTCATTCTCAGAAATCGGAACTAATTCAGTGCGCATATCGTGGCGTGGAGATTATGCTCCATATACGGTTAAGGTTTCACCGCGTATGTTGACTGCGGAAGAACTTGCCGCTTCTGTGGAGAGTGACGGCATATTGACATACAATACCAATAATGAGTTTGTCGTTGCGGAAGGGCTTGATTCTGTTACTACATATTATGTATATCTGAAAGGTGGATGCGAGGATGGTGGCGAGTCTGACTGGTCAGATCCATATATAGTTGAAACTGAATGTCCGGAGGTTTACGGACTGCCTTATGTGCAGGACTTTGACAATGTGACGATAATGCCTGACTGTTGGATCGGGTTCTATACAGAGTCTGGCAGCGAGCAGGAGTATCCGAGTTTATCTACTGTGAGCTCATATGTGCATGGCGGCAAGGGTCAGTCGTGGAAATTCAACACAACCAAGAACAATGAACGCACCTATGCGGTCGCGCCAGCCTTTGATGTAGATAATGTGGCCGACTGTCAGGTGATTTTCTTTGCGGCTACGACAGGTACTACTTACGTCAGCAGTGTGATAGTGGGTGTCGTTTCTGATATTTCAAGCAATGAGAAAATCATTGAGACTTTCGAGCCGGTGGATACCGCCACGATAAACAAGGAGACGGGCTTCCACAAATTCAATATATCCATGCGGGGATATAAAGGAAATGGCCGGTATATAGCCCTGCGTACTGATGCTGGGGCAAATAATGATTACACATGCGCAATCTATATTGATGACCTACAGATAGTGGAACGGCCGGAGTGTGCAGTCCCGGATTTCCTTTCGTTAGTGTCTGCTTCGGACACATCTGTGGTTATAGAGTTTACAGATTATGCGGATGCATCAGAATGGGAAGTGAAGTATGGAGATAAAGGGTTTATGCCAGATGAGTCCGGTACGGCAGTGTCGTTTACAAAGACAGCGGACACGGTACGTAGACTTGACGATGCGACCGAGTATGACCTGTATATAAGGGCGGTTTGTGATAGGGACAAACAGAGCTACAGCGCGTGGGCCGGGCCCTTGACCGTGAAGACCATGCCAACTCCGGTAAATACTTTCCCGTATGTGAACGGGTTCGATGATGAGACGGAGGCAATGGCGTGGACGTTTGTCAATGATAGTAATGCATGGTATATAGGCAGCGCATATCCATATGATGAAGGCGGTAAATCCTTATATGTATCGTACGACAAGGGTATGACAGCCCAAATCAAGGCTGATAACTACATATATGAGAGTTATTCATTTGCTTACCGTCCGATAGAGTTGAAGACAGGAGAGTATCATTTCGAGTTCGACTGGATAGGCAAGGGGCGTCCATACTATGAGTTCATGCGTGTAGGTCTTTTACCGGTCGAGGCGACATTTGGTAGCGATGAGGGCGGTATATTCCTTAATGGAGAGGAGATAGGCGATATTGCCAGCATATATAGCGAGATAGATCCGCAATATTATATATCGCTCGAGGGTGTGGATGATAAAGGGGAAACTATACTGGAGATGAACGGAGCTGAGGAGTGGACGCACCAGTACATATCGCATATCGTAACGGAAGATAAGGCGGGTGTATATAATTTTGTGGTCTTTTGGTATAATTCGACCGATTACTCTAATGACAAAGTAGCTCCATCGATGGTTATAGATAATCTGAAGATAGATTATATAGCGTGTGCCAGTCCTGCGGCTGTTGAACTTGATGATGTGTCCGACACTTCGGCAATAATTTCTTGGCAACCTGTCGGAGAGCCGCTGTCATACGACATATTTGTCACTGACAACAGCACGCTTACAGGAACGGACAATGCTGAAGCAGGAGATACGGTGTTCTATGTAGAGGGCGTAAAGACGCTTACAGCCATGGTAGAAAAACTTGCTCCACAGACGAAATACAATGCTTTTGTACGTTCTGTATGCGCCGAGGGGGCAGGACCGTGGAGCACACCGCTTTCATTCGAGACTATGTGTGCACCGAAAGAGCCGGGTGATACAATCAGTTTTGAAGAGGAGGAGGGGTATTATGTGTTCTATTATAACGGCAGGTATACATATTGGATGACATCCTGTCTGGTGCGTTTGCATCCGACGCTTGATCTGGCTGGCACATGGTTGGATAATAACAACACGAATGCCGGAGTGGTGAGAGGAGGAAGCACAGATACCAAGTATTCTCATGGTAAAGGGCTATACAGCCTGTATATCAGTTCGTCAAGCGAAAAGAATAAAGGAGGGTGTGTTGTGATGCCAGCGTTCAACGCAAGGCTTGATACGATGCAGCTCACTTTCTGGATGAGGCCGTTTACTGCGGATATGGATGCGGGAGGTAAGGTTTCTGGTTCGTCACTGGGTACAGCAAAGACCATCACTGTCGGTACGCTGACCGCTCCAAATGACTTGTCGACATTCAAGGCTGTGGATACATTGACATACCCGTATTCTGCCGATTACTTTACTTCTGATCTTGATGTCCGTGATGACCCGAGCGGCAATGAGTATTGGGTGAAGTTCTCGGTTCCGCTGGAGAATGCAGAGGGCAAGTATCTGGCGTTCCTCAACAGTGGGTATGACGGTGTGTCCAATGGCATTTATATAGATGATGTGGTTCTTGAGAAGATAGCACCTGAGTACCAGCCGTATAGTGCTGTGATAAGCGATGTGGAAAAGTCATCTGCCAAGTTTACATGGGCGGCTGACGGAGGAGATCGCTGGATAGTACAACTCTCCACGCAATCCAATATGTCCGATACAGTACTCATTGATACTGTCACCGACAAATCGTATGAGTTTAACGATGTAATGCCGGGAACAGACTATTATGCTTCTGTGCGTACAGTGACGGACGAAAATGGTGTAGTGTCCGATCCTGTCATGAATCAGTTCCTTACACCTTACGGCCTCTGCTTTGAGGAGAACCTTAACAGTGCGGTAATACAGCCGCAGCACTGGATGAGGGCGACCAATTCGGCTGATGGCGTATTTGCCGGAAATGATTTTAATGTTACGCCTCCGACATCAACTACGACCGGTTGGGTTTATAACAACGGTGAGAGCGGAATGCCGGACGGGCATCAGATGCTCGGTGCTTTGGGAGGTGCAGACAGGCATGCTTGGTTCATAACTCCGGTAATTCAGCTTGACGATTCCGCATATTATACCTTGACTTTTGATCTTGCGTTGACGGATGCTTATACGAGTGATCCTATGACTTGGGACAATTACGGTTCGCAGGAGAAGACGTTCATGGCTGTAGTGTCGGCAGATGCTGGCAACACGTGGAATGAGGATGACGCGACAGTGTGGTGCAACCGCGAAGGAGAGTATGACTATTTGTTTGACAGCATACCGTATAACGGACGTAGTTATACGGTAGACCTGTCTGCCTACAGAGGGAAGCAGATTAAGATAGGATTCTATGCCGGCAGCGTTTGGGATAATGCACCAGTAGACCTCCATCTTGATAACATACGCGTGAACGCGGCGGTGGAGGCGAACTACAGCGTGGGTCTTTGCGAGACGGAGGACTTCCGTGGCTACGGGCTCGACCTTGCGGACAGCGACCTGTCGCTCGGCGGGGACAATGTGTTCGAGGACTTCCGCCTCGCGGCTTCGGCTGACGTGCCGGACACGATGCAGACGGTGACCATCACTGTAGAGCCCCTCGGCGAATATCCCGTCTACGGTACAATCTGCCGAGGCGGACGCTACACGGAGGACGGCTTCGACGCGTCGGCAGCGGGCGAGTACAAGAAGAAGATACGCCGCGAGGGGATGTGCGACTCCGTGGTAGTACTGACGCTCGAGGTGATAGACCCGGCGGAGTCGCTCACTGTGGACAGCATCTGCGAGGGCGGCGAGTACGCGTGGGGCGACACGGTCTACCGCCGTCCCGGCACGTACCATGACACGCTGCAGATGAGCGGCCTGGAGTGCGACTCGATAGCTACGCTCGTGCTGAAGGTCATACCCCTCGAGGTACACCATGCGCAGATGACGGTCTGCTACGGGGAGCATTACACCTGGGGCGACACGACGCTCACGACCACGGGTGTCTACCGCCGCAGGTTCGAGACCACGGGGTGCGACTCTATAGTGGAACTCGACTTCACCGTGCGTCCCGACCTTCGCAGGACATACCGCGAGGTGATATGCAGCGGGGAGTCGTTCACAGGGTACGGGTTCAAGGACGTGTTTACCCCGGGCGAACACACATTGCCTATCACGACCGATGACGGGTGCGACTCCACGGTGACACTCGTGCTGACGGTCATCGAGAGTGACACGACCTATGTCAGCGACACCGTGACCACGGACGAGCTGCCGTATGAGTACCTCGACCTCTACTATGGCGAGGATACGCGTCCCGGGACGTACCGCGATACCATCACGGCGGAGGCTGGAGATGAGGGCGAATGTAGTACGGTGATAGTCCATACGCTGACGGTTGAGGCCACTACTTGGTGGGGCGGCACGGAAACGGACGGACGCGGTCTTGTCATCGCGCCCAACCCTGTGGAGGTAGGCGGGACAGTCACCCTCGGCATAGAGCTGACGGCAGCGGAGCGCGCCGGTGCCGCAATCAGTGTCTACAGCACGGCCGGGGCGATGGTCAAGAGCATGGCCGTGCCTGAAGACGGCGATATCACCATGACGTGCTGGTTCTCGCCGGGCGTATACATGGTGCGCCTGACGACAGGGACGGGAGTGCAGTATCATGGCAAGGTGATTGTGAGATGACATGGTAATGTGACCCAATCCATTTACGGCGGGGGACTGCGAGAGGTGGTCTCCCGCCTTTTTTGTTGCCCGGGCTACATAAGGGTGGACGGGGGAAGAACGCTACTAAGTGAGGTTGTGGCTGTGTGCTGTCTTCGGAGAGTCTTCGGGAGGGCTTCGGAGGCGCTTCGGCGAGAGTACGACTTTTTAACCTTTATTTGCTATGGCAGAGTGCGCTGCGGCTGCCGGGGATGTGTGGCGGAATGCCTTGGTTACGGCTGTTCGCGCCGTTATTTATGCCTATGTCGGGACGGGGATGCCATAATTGTGCTGTACAGGCTTTGCGGTATTGCATTATTTCATTACCTTTGCGTGGGTTTATATTTCGTGTGCCGGGCTGGGAGGCCGGGACTGCAATCTGCCCGCCGCACCCGCATGAGGGGTGTGGCCGATATGTTTTTTTCTTAGTGTAACAGCATGACAGTGACGGACGTTTCCATTTTTCTTGTCGGTAGTCGCATGGCCGGTGGCCTTGCGGCGGAGGGAGCCGGAGTGTCGCCCGAATGGGCAAACTGTGATGCGGAAGGCGCGTGCCGTGCGACATACGGCGGGACGCGAGGATGAGGCCGGGGCTGCTTGTGCGGAGATG
>JADIMV010000043.1 GCA_017694515.1 Candidatus Aphodosoma intestinipullorum | reverse complement strand
TCACCACTGTATCTTCCGGCATAGCTTGCAGCCGCCGCTCCACATTCTTCATATCGGACATGGAGAAGCTGTAGTGGTCGTCATACGTCATGCGCTCAACCCCAGCCGCCTCGCCGCACAGATGCGCATAGAGGTCATCGGGGCGTGCTATGGCCGTCACCATCAGCACATTCCTTCCTGACAATGATACCACAGGTGCGGAATACAGCGGGACGGGTTCTGAATAAGCGTATCGCGTGAAGTATATTTTCTGATATGGGAAAGGGGCTATCTGCTTGCGCACAGAGAGGCAGTCAACGGGCTGCATGGTCTCCGGGCATTTCGTGATTACTATTATGTCGGCACGGTCGGTATTGCGGAAACTTTCCCTCAGTTCGCCGTATGGCAGCATCCTGTCGCGGTATATCAGGCGGTTGTTGTCCACCAGCAGTATGTTGAGCCCCACGTGCAGGCGGCGGTGCTGATACACATCATCGAGTATCACCACCGCATCGTCCCTGTCGCGTGTCAGTTCGCCTATGCCGTGCAGCCTGTCCTCATCCACGGCAACCGGTATGTCCGGGAACTTGCTGTGTATCTGATACGCCTCGTCGCCAAGCGTCTTCGCGTCGGCATCCTCTCCGGCCAACACAAAGCCGGACGAACACCGCCTGTACCCCCGACTGAGGTAACACACCGCCGCGCTCCCTTTGAGCAGCCGTATGAGATACTCCGCATGGGGGGTCTTGCCCGTGCCGCCCACTGTGATGTTGCCTATCCCGATGGTCGGCACAGCAACTTTCTCCGATTTGAGGACACCCAAATCGTACAGCTTGTTGCGCAACGCCACCGCCGCCCCGTATGCGGCAGAGAGCGGCAAATATATCATGTTCTTTACTATCTTGTTGTCTGTGCGCTTCATGGTCATTCCTGATTTGTAGATTATAGTTACTTCCGGATGTCATCCGAACATGACTGTCCAGCGGTCGAACCGGCGCAGCCCCTCCTCGCCGAACTTCTCCAGTTTCTTCCGTGCCGTGTCTGTCGTATATTCCTCGTCGAGGCGCGTCTTGGAGAAGAACTTGTCCGCATAACAGATAATCTGCTCCTCCACCGACACCGGAACCATATCCCTATGCGGGATGTTCCACCCGTTGCTCTCTATCTGTTCCTTGGTCAGTCCTGTACCGGTATGCCGCTCACACACAAGCGCATGGCGCGGATAGCCCTCCAACCTCATCAGCTCCGCACCGAGATAGCCGTGTTCTATATACGGACGGTTGCCGAAGCACATGATGCCCTCGGCATCGGTCATGAATATCCCTATGTCGTGCAGGAGCGATGCCTCGGCGACAAACTCAAGGTCGGCCTTCAGCTCCGGATTCCGCAACACGATGTCCACTGCCTTACGCATGACGCTCTCGCTGTGGCGCAGCAATATGTCGCACAGGCGCGACTCTTTTTTATAATACCGGTATATTACCTCGTATGGGTTCATATATCTATTCCGTCAAAATCAACTTCCTGACAAACTGCTTTGGCTCTATGGCCTTTATCTCCGTGAACTGCAACACATAGACCCCCGCGCCGAGACCAAGGGCACGCGCGTCAAACGTCTGCGCGTCCGATGTGATCTGCGTGTAGCACATCACTATCCCCCCTACCGACACTATTTTCATATAGTGCCTGTCCGCATTCAGCACGGAAAACAGACCCGGCTCCTCACGTCCGTGGACTATCGCCACACTGTTGTCCGGAGCCACGACATCGGCATCGTCCGCCAGCCGTATGCCGACAACCACAGGGTCATGGTCCGACGAACGGTACATATCGTCTCCCGGACGGCTGCCGTCATAGCCGTACATCGCCGCCTCGTCCGCGTTTATATGGAAAACCGAGCATCCGGTCACCTGACCCGCCATCGTACTGTTCGCGAGCGCATGGTCGAGCAGCCCCACAGCCGACTGATACGAATACGAATAGGCATCATCCCCGGCCATCTCCTTCACGAGATTGACATAGCCCGCATCGGTTATGCTCCGCACGGGGTCTTCCATCGAATAGGCGTTAAGGTCGCCCATAATCAGTACATCACCGTCGCCATAATATTCTGCGCACTGTTCGGCGAAAGCCACTGTCGAGAGAGCCTCCTCCACACGCGCCTCGTTGTATGCCCCCTGACCGTCGCCCTGATCGGCATCGCCGCCCGTCGCGCCACTCCCGCCGCTCTTTGACTTGAAGTGATTTATCAGGAAAACGAATGTCGCCTCGCGCCCGTTCATGCGGAACGCCTGACCCTTCTTGCGGTTCTTCACCCCACGGTCGTTAGACTTTATGCCGCCCACGGGGTAGACACGGTCACTCCTGTATATGTAGCCGCACTTCGTATAAGTCCCGTTCGTGGACGAGCCGTCGTCAACATACTCATACCGTTTGCCGGAGGTGTTGTCATTCAGCGCATCGCACAGCTTGCCGATGGCCTTCTGCCCTGTCTGTACCTCCACAAGTCCGTATATGTCGGCATCGACAGCCCTCAGTGCGGCTACCGTCTTCGCGTGCTGCCTCGCCGCCTCCGACGCATTGTCCGGCCCGTAGCCCTGACCGTAACTGTCCGCGAGATAATACTCAAGGTTAAATCCGCAGACCTTTATCTCATAATCGCCCAGCCCTTCCGGCGCAGCAGGCCTCTCATTGCCGTAAAACTCCGGCTGCCCGTCCGCCACAAGCACATAGCCCCTCTCCGTATCGGTCAGCACAGCCGTAAGCCCGTCAGTCATCATCCCCGTGCGCAGCGGCGTTTCTCCGTCATACCATCCTATATGGTCAGGATAACGCTCATCGCTCCCGTCATCGAGTATTATGCAGTTCTCGCGGTTATTCTCCGCCAGCGACTTCCACCCGTCAGACCCGGGCAGCTCCACATCGGTCGGGGTCATGAGCCTCTCGCCCGACAGCGTAATCTGCCCGTAGCGTTCGAGGTCGTAATTCGATGTGACCCAGAGCGTCTGGTCAAACTCCAGCAGCATCCCCACGAAGTCCCTGTAGTCTGAAAAATCATCCGGGAACACCACCTTCCTCGGCTCGACACTGTACCTGCCGGCAAATCTACTCACATCCGCTACACGGCAAATCTCACTCACCGCACCGTCGCGCACCACAAGCCCTGTCACCTCTATCTTGTCGCCAGCCGACAGGCTGTCCGCCCCTGCAATTCTCACATACACAGCATCGTTTGTCTGCTCATCCCCATCGCCGAACTCGTCCTGCACGAACACGCCGCACACCTCGCCCCCCTCTTTCACTACAGCAGTCACTACACCCGCAGTCCTGACAAACTCGCCGTCACCGGCAGCATTTGTCTTTGACGCACAAGCGTTTGCCGTAATGTCATATATCTTCACAGCCCTCTGCGCATACATACCGGAAAAGCATACGGCACACAGCAGAGCAGACAAAATCACGCACCTCATTCCCTACAACAGGCCAATCTTTTTTACCTTATAAGATAACACCAACCGAAAGCAGAGCCACCGGAACTTGTTTCAGGAGCTATGCTGAGATACAGCTTATCTTCGCGATAGCAAAGATAGCGAAAGTCGAGAGCAGAAGCAAAGTTTACTTTGATTATGCCGAGACAAAGCTATCTTGTACCGTCAGGTACAAAGATAGCGAAAGTCGAACACAAAAGCGGCAAACTTGTTTGGCTGCTTTTGTTGAGACGCATCCTATCTTCGCGAAAGCAAAGATAATACAAACCCGGCGAACATCCAAAACAAAATGGGACAGCCTTTCCGACTGATTTTCCGACATTGCGCCTCCGCCCATCATGCCAAGATGTTTCCTTCATTCATCATTCTTACAAAAGGTTAAAAACACGTACTCTCACCCTAACCGCAGGCTACCCACACCTTAGCTTCAAGCTAAGGCGAAAGTACGTGTTTCGGCTCACCACGCGGCCGTCTCTTTCCCGCGTCACTTGGCTTGCGTTTGCATCGCGGCTTCGCCACTCGGTCTCCGTTTCCCGTTCCCTTTTCCGCCGCACAAAACGAAGGTAACCGCTGAGAACACCCTCTTATCCGCCAGGGTACAAAAATGCCGGGGACGGAAACCAAAACAGTTTCCGTCCCCGGCATTAGCAGTTTCACAGCGACACTGAATGTCACCGTCTCCTGAACCCGTAGATGTTGTGTATGTGCAATATGCCTATTATCTCGTCATTCTCCATCACGGCGAGTGTCGTGATTTTATACAGGTCCATGAGTTCCATGGCATCGTTCACCATCTCGTCCGCGCCTATACGCTTGAACCCATGGCTCATTATGTCGCTTGCCCTAAGCGATTGCAGGTCGTCATGCGTCTGCACGGCGCGGCGTATGTCGCCGTCGGTGATAATACCGGTATATCCGTTATCGCGGCTCTTTACCATAGTGATGCCCAGCTTCTTCGTACTGACTTCGCTCACCACGTCGCGGAAAAGCGTATCCTCATAGACCGTAGGCACAGTGTGCGTCATGCACTCCCTCACCCGCGTCAGCATCCGTCTGCCGAGCGCACCGCCTGGATGATACAGGGCGAAATTCTCCGGACGGAAATCACGCCTCTCCATGAGGCACACCGTCAGTGCATCGCCCATGACGAGAGCCGCCGTGGTCGATGACGTTGGTGCGAGACCTATCCTGCACGCCTCACTGCTCACGCCCGTATCGAGCACATAGTCAGCCCCCTGCGCGAGACTCGACTTCACATTGCCTGTCATGGCCACTATCGGGCAGTCCATCTTCTTCAGCGGAGCTATCAGATTGACTATCTCCTCGCTCTCGCCGCTGTTCGATATGACAATCACCACATCACCGTGCGCCACCATACCGAGGTCGCCGTGCATGGCCTCCGCCGCATTGAGAAATATCGCCGGAGTGCCTGTCGAGGCCATCGACGCGGCTATCTTGTGGCCGATGATACCGGTCTTGCCGATGCCCGTTATCACCACTTTGCCGCCGCTGCGGTGATATATCAAGTCCACAACGTCGGCCAAGTTGTGGTCCAAGCGGGCTGCTACGGCCTGCAACTCCTTGATTTCATGGGCAAAGACCTCCTTGCCCCGCGCTATATAGTCTATAACCATAGCATCATTCCACGAATCTCACCTTGCCCATATTCCTCTCCTTTGCCGCCGGGCTCTCGTCCGGATAGCCGAACACTATGGCATAGAGCAGCCTGTGCGTGTCGGGCAGTCCGAGCCTCTCCAATACAGGTGCGCCCGCCTCAGAATTGACGAAACGGCACAGACCGCCGAGACAGCACGTGCCGAGACCCATCGACTGCGCGGCCAATATCATGTTCTCGCCCAGCAGGCCGCAGTCCACCTGCGAGAGGTCATACTCCGTGTCGTAAGCTATGAACGCCACAGCAGGCGCACCAAACAGCGCATGGCCGTCTCGCCCTGTCGCCGCACGGTAAAGGGAGTCTATCCCGGCAATCAGTTCGGGCGAATCGACCACCCTTACCTCCCACGACTCGCGTGCCTGCCCGTTCGGGGCGTTGATGCCGCACTCCATAATCTTCATCAGCACATCGCGCTCAACCCTCTGCGGCTTGTACTTCCTGACGCTACGGCGAGCCATGATGTTCTCCACCACAGGATTAGTTTCTCCGGCACACTCAGCCGCACACTTTTTTTTCTCCTGCTGCGCACAGCCGCAGAACGCCGCCAGGACGGCAGCCAATACAATCAGTTTTTTCATAGTCAGTATCTCTTTGTGATTTTATCTATCTCAATGGCGTGTTCCAATATCGGCCTTATATCCTTCAGGGCAATCTGGTTGGCCGCATCGCTGATGGCTTTTTCGGGGCATGGGTGTACCTCGGCGAATATGCCGTCCACCCCAACGGCGAGCGCGGCGTTCATCAGATACGGCACATATTCACGGCAGCCGCCCGACGATGTACCGTTCGCGCCGGGTTTCTGCACCGCGTGCGTTGCATCGAAGATGACCGGATAACCGTAAGAGCGCATCTCGACAAGTCCTGTCATATCCACCACGAGGGTGTTATAGCCGAACGATGAGCCTCTCTCGGTGAGCATCACCTGCGTGTTTCCGCTGTCCACGCATTTGCCTATCACCTGCTTCATGTCCCACGGAGCCATGAACTGCCCCTTCTTCACATTGACCGCACGACCGGTCTCCGCCGCTGCCACGACAAGGTCTGTCTGACGCGCAAGGAATGCGGGTATCTGCAACACATCGGCCGTCTCGGCGGCTATGGCGCACTGCCACGCCTCGTGCACATCGGTCAGCACCGGCACTCCGCACTCCGCCTTGACTTTGGCGAGTATCTCCATGCCGCGCCCTATGCCAACGCCCCGCTGCGAATGTATCGAGGAGCGGTTGGCCTTGTCGAACGACGCCTTGAATATATACTGTATGCCCAGTTCCGCGCACACACGTTTCAGCCCTTCGGCCACCTCCATGCACATCTCCTCGCCCTCAATGGCGCACGGCCCGGCTATGAGAGTGAACCTCCCGCCGCCTATCTCCAGCCCGCCGTCAAGTGCTATCTTATTGGTTATCTCCTTCATCAGTAAACGCATTAATCATTCCGTTAATATACCAGCCCTTACACACCGCCCGCCATACAAAAAAGGACAGCAGAGGCGCACATCTCTGCCGCTTATCTGCTGTCCATCGTCCGGCCTGCCCTTTGGACGATTTTAGTTATTAACCCTTTCTCGCAAAAATATCTACTAAATCGATATCCATGCCGCCCTCGCCGGGAGTCTTGCCCTCGGCAATGTACGAGTTGAAGAGCGGATACATATCCTCTGCCGGCACACCGTCCGCCACGCGCATCACCTCAAGGTTGTTGATGTACCACACCATCTCCCTGTCGCTCCACACAAGCGTGTAGACATAGAAATCCTCCGGGCTGATGCCCTTTATCTTCTCGCACCTGTACCCGGATTTGGTATATATGCCCAGTTCTATCCTGCCGTCCTCGCACTTGAAGATATTCACACGCGGAGTGTTCTTCTCGCCGTAGAGACAGAACGCATGGCTCACCTCTTTCGCGCCGTCGCACTTCATCTTGGCACGGAACATCCCGCCACGGCGGTTGGCCACTCCGGCAAGGTTCACCACGTCAGCCGTATAGTCGAACTCCTTCTTGACAAAGCCTTTCTTAGCATCCCACGCCGTAGTCTCCATCTTGCGCTGTGAAGTTGCTATGTGCATACACCCGCCAGCCACGGTCACATTAGCCCCGCCAGCATTCGCCTGCTGTTCATTGGTGAACGAATAGAGGCGCTTCAACTCCTCCGACTTGTGGTAGAAGCCGAAAGCCCATGCTTTCTTGTCGAGTGAGCCGCTGTTGAAGTCATCGCGGTAGACGCGTTCGAATTTCTCTATCTCCGCGAAACGCCCTTTGTTCTCTTTCAGGTAGAACACTATATCGTCGCTCTTGGCGAGAGCGTTGAACCTCTCCTCGACGGCAGCCTCTTTCGTCTTGCTCCAGCGGTTGGGGTCTGACCAGAAGGCGTTCGACTTCTTGAACTCCTCTGTATTGACCTTCTCTTTCAGCTCCTCATACTCCTTTATCACATACGACCCGTTCAGCCGCCTGTACAGTTTATATTCCTTGGAACGTTCGTAGCTCTTCATGCGCGACAGGAGTTCCGACTTCTTCACCTCATCCGCATTGGCAAGCTTGGCGTAGTCGCCGCTCTTCTCGAACTTGCGGAACTCGTCAAGCTCCTTGCTGCCAAGCACCTTATAGTACTCCACGACATCCGCGCTCTTGTGCAGTTTCTCGTATTTCGTCATGTCGCGGTACTCCTGTGTGTCCTTGTATTTGCGGGTAGTCAGCATCTTCTTGTTGTCGCGGAACTCAGGCGACTTCACTTTCTTGAACAGCTCCTCATACTCTTTCAGCTCGTCTGACTGCTGCACTTTGACATAACGGAGAAACGACGCTTCCATCTCTGCGCACTGCTCCTCGAACTTGGGTGTAGAGGCAAGACCTCCGAATAACTTTTTCCAAAATAGATTCATAGTATAGAAATGTGATATGGAAACCGCCGCAAGTCCGACAGCCCCCTTCTGGTTATTTTTATTGATTGCTCCACATACGGCCTCATGCCATACCGGTCAGAGGCAGACAAACGCCTCCATCTTCTATTACGTCCGTCCTGCCGCTTTATTGTACGTCGGCGAAAAGATTTTCCTCTATCTCACGCACGGCCTCATCAGCGGACTGCACCACCGTGAGCCTCACACGCGGTGAACGGTAGGCCAGCCCCTCGGCGTGCATCTTCTGGAACTGCTGCAGCAGAGAGCCCCAATAGTCGTCCGTGTTCACCAGCACAAGCGGCTTGTCATGCTCACCCGCCATACCGCTTGCCAGCACATCGAAGACCTCATCCAGTGTACCGTAACCGCCGGGCAACGCCACGAACACATCGGCATACTCCTTCATCATGTCCTTGCGCTCCTCCATCGTGCCGACACGGAACAGCCGGGACGACAGCCCGCTCTCGCGCCCTTTCCGCATTATCACTTCCGGTATCACGCCTATTATCTCCGCGCCGCCCTCATGAGCAGCCTCGGCCACAGCGTCCATCAGCCCGCCGGTCGCGCCGCCGTAGACGAGCGTATGCCCTTTTTCGGCTATATAACGCCCTATCACACGCGCCTCCTCCTTGAAGCGTTCGCTCACCTGAGGACTCGATGCACAAAAGACACAGATATTCATGGTTCAAAGTTAATACTTTTCTTCCAATCTCCGCACACTCCGATGACATATTTGTTCGGACATACGGAAAAACGGCGTATATTAAATATGTGTAAGGTACGCCTTTTATCGGGCATACCTCAATACACTTGTCAAATCTCTCCGGCCTGTATCTTACTGTGCATGGCCGCAGCAGCCTTGCGTCCGTCGCCCATGGCGAGTATCACAGTCGCGCCGCCGCGCACTATGTCGCCCCCGGCGAATATTGTCGGGATGGAACTCTGCATATCCTCGCTCACCTCTATCGTACCCTTGCGGCTCACATTCAGTCCACTCACAGAATTGGGTATCAACGGATTGGGAGATACGCCGACGCTCACAATGACTTCATCGACATCGATGGTCTCCACTGCTCCGGGTATCGGCTCAGGTCTGCGCCTGCCCGACGCGTCAGGCTCGCCAAGCTGCATCTTTTGCAGGCGCATCTGCTTCACTCGTCCGTGCTCATCGCCTATATACTCTATCGGGTTGTGCAGGGTCATGAACTCCACTCCCTCCTCCTTGGCATGTTTAACTTCCTCGACGCGTGCGGGCATCTCCTCCTCGCTGCGGCGGTAGACTATCATGGCACGCTCCGCGCCAAGACGGCGTGCAGTGCGCACGGAGTCCATCGCCGTATTGCCGCCGCCTATGACGGCCACGCGCTTGCCCTGTATCACGGGGGTGTCGGAATCCGACGTACGCGCCGCGCCCATGAGGTTCACACGGGTCAGGTACTCGTTGCTCGACATGATGCCTATCAGGTTTTCGCCCGGTATGTTCATGAAGTTCGGCAGACCCGCGCCGCTCGCCACGAAGAGCGCACGGAAACCAGCCTCTTTCAGGTCGTCCATGCTTACGGTCTTGCCCACTATCGTGTTCGTCATGAACTTCACGCCCATCTTCTCGAGGTTATGTATCTCGACATCGACAATGTTGTTCGGCAGACGGAACTCCGGTATGCCGTATTTCAGCACTCCGCCTATCTCGTGCAGAGCCTCGAATACGGTCACGTCGTAGCCCAGCTTAGCCATATCGCCAGCGAACGAAAGCCCGCACGGGCCTGAGCCGACGACACCTATCTTTATTCCGTTGGGCGCGGCCACCTCCGGCACGGCTATATTGCCGCTCTCGCGCTCATAGTCGGCCGCGAAACGCTCCAGATAGCCTATGGCCACGGCCTGATGACCCGACTTCACATGTATGCACTGGCTCTCGCACTGGCGTTCCTGCGGGCATACGCGGCCGCACACTGCCGGGAGTGCCGATGTACGTTTCAGCACCTTCGCGGCCTCCAGTATCTCACCGCGCTCTATATTCTTTATGAATGAAGGTATATCGATGCCTACAGGGCAGCCCGTCATGCACGACGGGTTGGGGCAGTCCAGACAACGCTTGGCCTCAAGCATGGCCTGTTCTTTCGTAAGACCCTGATTGACCTCCTCATAGCTGTGGCTGCGGTAGTCGCCGTCAAGCTCGTTCATCTTCACACGCCCTATCGCCATGCGCTCCTTAGGCTTCATAGACTGACGCAAAGCCTCACGCCACGCCTCGTTTCTCTGTTCCATTGTATATTGAGTATCCTTTTATCGGTTATAAATATTGTATTGTGACATAAGCGGCGGGCGCGTCAATGTGCCTCGTGCTCATGCCTGTAATGCTCCATCTGTTCCGCCTCGAGGGGCTTGTACGCGCCCATGCGCATCATCATCTCCTCGAAGTCCACCTCGTGGGCGTCGAACTCCGGGCCATCCACGCAGACGAATTTAGTCTTTCCGCCCACCGTGACGCGGCACGCGCCACACATTCCAGTGCCGTCCACCATGATGGTATTGAGCGATGCCACTGTCGGCACATTGTATTTTTTCGTCAGCTGAGCCACGAACTTCATCATCACCGCCGGGCCTATCGTCACGCACAGGTCTACCTTCTCACGGTTTATCACCTCCTCGACACCGGCCGTCACGAGACCCTTCTTGCCGTAAGAGCCGTCGTCCGTCATGATTATCACCTCATCACTGCTGCGGCGCACTTCGTCCTCGAGTATGATAAGGTCTTTTGTCCTGCCGGCAAGCACGGAAACCACGCGGTTGCCCGCCGCCTTCATCGCCTGAATGATGGGCAAGAGCGGAGCCACGCCCACACCGCCTCCGGCGCACACCACAGTGCCGAACTTCTCGATATGGGTAGCCTTGCCGAGAGGGCCGACAACATCGTGTACATAGTCGCCCACATTGAGGTCGCACAGCTTCGTGGAGGACACCCCTATCTTCTGTACCACAAGGGTTATCGTCCCTTTCTGCAAATCCGCGCCCGCGATGGTTAGCGGCATACGCTCGCCGTGCTCGTCGCAGCGCACGATAACAAAATGGCCTGCCCTGCGCGATTTCGCGATGAGCGGAGCCTCGATTTCCAACTTCACAACGTTCGGAGAGAAATACTCCTTTCCTACGATTCTGTTCATTATTCTGCCATGGTTTGTAATATCCTGCAAAATTACAAAAACTTCTTATTGCGTCAGAGACATAGGCCACAAAAAATAGCAAAAACGGAAATCAGCGCAAAGTTCATTGAGCTGTTCGGGTTAGAAACACGTACTTTCGAGCCAACCTCAGGCTACCCTCTCCTTAGCTTGCGGATAGGGAGAGGCTTGGAAGGAGCTATCTCGAGAGTACGTGTTTTTAACCTTAATTTGCAATACAACCAACGATACACCTTACACCCGCCATCTCCAGCCGAAAGGGAGAAGGAAAGGAATCCAGATTGTCATTTTAAGTTAAACACACAACCGTTTTTTTTTTGACAAATACGTTTGGTCACAGACGGCAATGGAACTAACTTAATGGAGCGAAAAAACTACACGAATGGACACAAGAAAATCACCGAATAATGTAAACCACACGCTTTCCGTGACGCGAGACACACGCGCACCCAAAGGGCGGAGCGGCAACCCCACGGCCACGGCAAGGGGACCAGTCAGCCGATGGCAAATCCGGTCATACATCCCCTTACTGTTAAATCACAAAGGCACGCACATACAAGAGAGTTAAAAACCGAACGGAATTTAACAGTGTAAGGCAGCCAAGCAAAGAACAAACATATTACATACGAACTGACTAACCAGACATCAACAGGCACACATGAACAACACGCTAAAAACCCTATATCTCATCTTTACGGTAATCCTGTACGCTGCAACGGCAAACGCACAGACCACAAACTACTACTCATGTGACTTCGAAAACCCGTCAGACACCATCGACTGGGAACTCAACGCCGGCCCGTATGGCCAGGACTGCGCCAACCGATGGTATATAGACACCGCAGCGAACAACGGGGGCAAGCGAGGACTGTACATATCGGCAGACGAGGGCAAAACCGCCGGCTACACGGCGACAAGTCTGCTCGTCGCATCATACACGACGGTGACCCTCCCGGCGGGGAAATATGAGCTGCAATTCGACTGGCAGGCGGGCGACAACGCGAACAACTACCTGACAGTATGCTGGACACCCGGCACAGAGAACATCTACTCGTCACCATCAGGAGGTCAGCTCAACTGGGTGACAGACTGGGCTGTACCGTTCGGCGGAAAGACAAAGCTGACAAGCGAGATGTGGAACGCGACAAGCGACACTATCGAATCGGACGGCACACCGCACAACCTCGTGTTCGTATGGGTCAACGATATGACAACGCCGCTCAGTCCGGGGGCGTGCATAGACAATATCAATATAGTCCCGGCAGAAGGCTGCGCCAAGCCGTCGGACATAAGCATCGCGGCACAGGATGAGAAAGTTACCATAGCATGGAAGGGCAATGCCGACAGCTACGATATAAGATACCGCATCATCACGTCAGACGAATGGCACGAGCAGAACGGCCTAACACAGAACTCCGTGACCGTAGACGGCATGGGCGAAGGGGTTTATGACGTATATGTACGCGCCAACTGCGGCAACAATGTGACCGGCGAATGGGCGAACGACTGCGCGGCATTCACCACGGAGTGCGTGTCGCTGACCGTCGGGGACAAGAGCCTCGAAACCTTTGACAACTACGGCACGGGGACAGGCAATTACCCGTTCTGCTGGATTGTCGGGACAGGAGCCTCGATACAGGTAGGCGAATATATGCCGTACTGCTCTGACGAGTACAGCCACAGCGGCGGCAGCTCACTGCAATTCCACACGACAAGCACATTCAACGACGGCTACGCCATAACCACAGAGATAGACACCACTGGCTATGGCGACATCAGCCGCCTGCAAGTGTCATTTTACGGGACGTGCGGTTCATACGCATTGCCGAAATACGAGTGTCAGCTGATAGTAGGCATCGTATCGTCGCCAGACGAATGGGGTACGTTCATCCCGATAGACACAGTGACAGGCTATGCCGACGAGCAATACTACACTGTGCCGTTCTCCACATACCGTGGTGCGATAGACGGCTCAAAGGGAGCGTATGTTGCATTCCGGAGCAACTTCCAGAAAGAGAACCGCTTCTTCATAGACGACGTGCGCATAGACCCGATTCCGGACTGCCCCGCGCCGCACTCAGTCAGGATAGACGGCACGGAGGGCGGCAGTGTCACAGCATCGTGGAACGGCGGCAGTGCGCCGTATACGGTAGTGGTGGCGGACAGACCTCTCACCACGGAGGAACTGAACAGCGGCCTGACAGGCGAGGGGATAATCACAGAGGAGGCGAACGGCACTACCATCACGGTCAGCGGACTCGAGGCCAACCTATACTACTACCTCTATGTGCAGTCCGGCTGCGACGAGGGCGAGGGCGGATGGTCCAACGCCGTACAGTTCAAGAACAGCGACTGCCCGGAGATAGTGCCGCTGCCCTACACTGAGGACTTCAACTCCAACCTGATGTCCGGCGAGGCCGTCAATCCGAATTGCTGGACCGTGTTCTACAACGGCATAAGCGACGGGGCGACATATCCATATGTCGATACCGAAGGGCGCAGCGGCAAATCGGTAATGATAGAGACAGAATCGGTCAACGACAAGCTGCTCATGATATCACCGGAACTGGATGCCGCAGACCTCTCGGCCTGCCAGGCCACATTCTACATCTCAGGCAGCAACGGCTATCAGCGCAGCATTGTAATTGGCACAGTGGGCGATGCATCGGACGAGACACAGGCATGGAACACGTTCTCACCCATAGACACCATATTGTGCAACACATCGTCATGGGTCAAATGTGTAGTTCCGCTTTCAGGCACAGACAGACGGGTGGCATTCACGACAGTCTACTCGCTCAACTATGAGGACGACCTCAACAGAGGTATCCGCATAGACGACATAGACATAGAGACCATACCAACCTGCCCGAGGCCGGACAACCTGCAAATCACCAACAGGGATGACAACTCCGTAGGCATACGTTTCACGGAACTCGCACTGGCCACATCGTGGGAGCTGCAATACGGGGCAGAAGGGTTTGAGGCCGGCAAAGGCACAAGCGTAAGCCTAAGCAGCACGGAACATACCATCACCGGACTCACGGCTCAGACACGCTATGACATCTATGTGCGCTCACTCTGTGGAGCAGGCGACGAGAGCCGCTGGACAGGCCCGCTGACGGCAGAGACTACCCCGCTGCCGATCGCCGTGTCAGAAAGCGAGACCATAGACTTCGAAGACAGTGCGGACAACGCGTTCTGGCTCTACGGCAACAGCGGCCAGACAAACGCTTGGCACATAGGCACGGCACTTGCGCACGGCGAGACCGGCAACGCCCTCTACATAAGCAACGACAACGGCGCGTCAGCGACATACACGACCGATGCCGCGTCCACTGCATGGGCATACCGCTACATCACACTCGAAGCGGGTGTCTACACATTCAGCTACGACTGGACGTGCTACGGCGAGGTAGATGCCGACTACATGAAGATAGCCCTCATCCCGAGTTCCGCATCGGTCAGCGGAGGCGAGGCGTTCGTCCGCCTTGCTGACGGCGAGAAACTGGCCGTCAATGCCACAAGCGACAGCCACGCCCTCCCGTACCTGTCATTACAGGCAAAGGATGTGAACGCGCTCAATATGGCCGAAGGGTGGCAGTCCGGCTCATGCACATACGTCATCGATGAAAACATGGCCGGCACATACGCATTGGCCGTCATGTGGACAAACAACGGCAACGGCGGGGACAAGCCGTCGCCGTCGGTGGCCGTGGACAATATCAGGATTGACTACAATCCGTGCGTCTACCCGACCGGCATAAGGCTTGAAAACCTCACTGCCGACGGAGGCACGCTCACATGGCAGGCGGTAGGCACACCGGAGTCATTCGACATAGTGGTAATGGACGCGCTCATCGCGCCGGACGACCCTGAAGCCGAAGGACACAAGACCATCGCAAAGAAAGGCTATACAGGCGGCACATCGCTGACGCTCAGCGAACTGAACGCAGGCACATACTACGCATACGTCCGCCAGAACTGCTCCGCGACAAGCGGCAGCCAGTGGAGTGAGCCTCTTATGTTCGCCACGCCATGCGGCGAATACTACACAGGAGAGAACGGGTTCACGTTCGACTTCGACGACGCGCAGGAACACACATCGCTCAGCGAACCCGCCGGCCTCATACAGCCCGACTGCTTCATTATAGGCCACCAGAAAGAGGGCATCACCGACGCGGCAGACTATATCAGCGTGAAAAAGAACCCGTCAGTCGAACTGCTTGGAATGGTACTCCCGACAGGGACATCGGCGCGCTCAGGAGAGTATTCCCTCGGCATTGACGCATCGGCGGAGGCATTCGGCGGCTACATAGCCTTGCCGCCATTCCACGGCAACCTCGACACCATGCAGGTGACATTCTGGATGCGTGCCCACTGGGCAAACACACAGCCGTCAATCCAGGCCATGTACCTCGACCGTGCAGCGAACGCCATGACAATCACCGTCGGCACTATGACCAACCCTTACGACGCAAGCACATTTGCCAAGATAAGCGATGTCACATACCCGTACTACGGCGAGGCTCTCAACCCGGACAACGACCCGTCTGGCGAGAAATACTGGGTCAAATTCACAGTGCCGCTCGGCGCAAGGACGAACGGGGGCAACTACATAGCCTTCCTGTGCGACACGACATACACGGCATCAGGCAATGACCTCTACATAGACGACATAACCGTGGAGAGTGCCAATAAATGCGGTGCGCCGTATGACCTCGCCATTGACAGCATTGGCGACAAGGCGGCACGGCTGACGTTCGCCTATTCTGGCAATCAGGACGAGGAGCGCGACTTTGAAGTCCATGTCTCATCGAAGGCAGACATGAGCGACACAGTCTTCCTCGATACCGTACAGACAGGCCGTGCCCTACTCTCAGGGCTGACCCCATCGTCCGGTATGTTCGTAAGAGTACAGCAGCTGTGCGGCGGAAACGAGACATCGGGATGGTCACAGACCAAGAGCTTCCAGACAACATACGGCATACGTTACCTTGAAGATTTCTCCGGGCGCGGAAAGCGTCTGCCGGACGGATGGTCCACGATATTCACCCCGGCAGAGACGGACATCGAAAGCGTATTTGCGGATGAGGGCTATACATTCAGCGGCAACAGCTGGACAATGTCCGAAGGATGGACACAGTCCGATGTGTCGGGTCTCGCGGGCAACCACCTGACATGCAAGGCGCGCCCATATCACCCCATGCCGACTTCGCCGTGGATTCAGGAGTTCTACGCCTACTGGCTCTTCACTCCGCTCATACACATCGACGGGGAAAACGCACACCTCACGTTCGACATTGCAGCCACCATGGCCGACAGCAACGAGCCAATGAGCGAAGTGGAGAAAGGCGATGCCTCATCAGCGTTCATCGTGGCCGCATCGCTTGACGGGGACGATACATGGGAGCGACTCGCCGTCTGGGACAACACCGGCAACGGCGACTACGTGTTCGACGACATCACCGCCACAGGGGAGAATGTCCGCATAGACCTCTCGAAATATGCTGGCCGCACATTGCGCCTCGCGCTCTTCTGCCGCTACTACCGCCCGGAGGTGACACCTGAGGTGACGATGGATCTGCACATAGACAATTTCCGGATAAGCGGCTATTACAACAATGTCATGCCAGAGCCGGTATGCCAGTCGCAGGACTATTTCGGCAACGGCTTCAATCTTCTCGCCGATGATATCGAAGAGAACACAGGCAGCGACAACAAGGCCACATTCGAGCGCATGGCCTATATGCCCGAAAGTGCGCCGGCCGACCAGCCGGACACCGTGTACAGCCTCGTGCTGACTGTCAACCCGATGATGGAAACGTTCATAGCCGACACTATCTGCGAAGGCAGGGCTTACGCGGGCAACGGCTTCGACGGCAAGACAGAGGCGCAGCTCTACAAGCGCAAGATAGCGGCCTCGAACAGCTGCGACTCCGTGATATCACTCGACCTGACAGTGATAGAAAGTAAACACGTGACAGTGTTCGACACCATCTGTCAGGGAGGCGATATAGTATGGAACGGCAAGAAGTACGACGAACAGGGCATCTACACCGACACTCTGCCGATGAGCGGCTGCGGCTGCGACTCCATCGTCACACTCGCGCTCCACGTGACCGGTGCGCTTGCCACAGCGGACGAAGTGACCATCTGCCACGGCGACTCCATCGAAATCGGCACTCTCGGCTTCAAGAGCGTCTCTGGACTCTACCGCGACACGATACACCTGCCCTCAGGCTGCGACTCAATCATAGCCGTAGACCTGACTGTACAGCCGGAGTTCGTCACTGTGATTGACACCGCCATCTGTCTCGGCGAGACGTATGAGGACGAGACATTTGTAGGAGGCTACGGCGAGACAGGCTCTTACCCTGTCCGCAGGACTTCAGTGGACGGATGCGACTCTACGGTGACACTCAACCTTATCGTCATCGACCCGTACAACCCGGTCAAGGTAGAACGCTCCATCACACGCGATGAACTGCCGTACACATTCTACGGCGAAACGTTCGACACCAACACGCCCGACGGAGCGACGACACGGACAGTGACCATATCCAACTCCCGCTGCTCAGGCACTGTGGAGCTGACGCTCTATGTCAATGTCAGCGATGCTGTGAACAACATAAGGCACACCGGACTCCTGACCCTGACTCCTAACCCTATCAATGCTGGAGAGGAAGTGACCGTCCACCTCAGCCTCAACGCCGCACAGCGCGACGGGCTGACGGTGCAGGTATTCTCCGGCACTGGGGCTATGGTGCAGAGCTTTGCGCCCGACACGGAAGAGATAGTCATACGCGGACTTTATTCGTCCGGTGTCTATATCGTACGCATCATCGACGGCACTGGACGTACATATCAGGGCAAAATCATAGTACGCTGAACATATCTCTATACCATGAGTGAACGCGGGTCCCGCCCATGCGCGGGAATACCCCACGGCAGGACGGGACCCGCTTTTTAATCACACTAAATGAAATGAACTAAATTTATTATCTTTGTATGGGAAATTCATCTGTCAGCATCAACAATGGAAACTCCGCGTAATCTCAAAACGAATACAACCGTGAGTTCTGACTATGCCCGTTATCGCTATATGGAACTTTTTCGTATATTTTATAAACAAACCAATTAATCTAATTCTAACTATCATGCAAAAAGTATTCAGCAAACTGCTCATCGTGGCAGTAATCTTAGGCCTCACAGCCTGCAACGGCAAAGAAGAAGTGAACAACATGGCAGGCACGTGGAACATCTCGACCCTCACCTACGAAGGAGAGAACCTGTTTGACAAAATCGAAGAGTTGTCCGGCACAGTAGGCATGGACATGAGTTCTGTCACCGAATGCATCTCCGCCGCGCAGCTCATTTTGGCAGACGACTGGACATTCGCGTTCTCCATGTGTGACCAGAACGTTGACGGGACGTACTCCTTCGACGATGCTACCGGCATCTGTACACTGA
>JADIMV010000042.1 GCA_017694515.1 Candidatus Aphodosoma intestinipullorum | reverse complement strand
GAGATAGAAAAGGCCAACAGCGAGGTGTTCAACCTGTTGCTGCAACTGCTCGATGAAGGTTTTCTGACTGACGGACTTGGACGTAAGGTCGATTTCAAGAACACGGTAATAATACTCACATCGAATGCTGGAACACGGCAGCTGAAAGATTTTGGGCGTGGCGTGGGCTTTGACATGTCGGACAATAGCCATGACGACTCATATGCCGAAAGCGTGCTGCGCAAAGCCCTTAACAAGACGTTCGCCCCGGAATTTCTCAACCGCATAGATGAGATTATCACGTTCCGCTCACTCGACCGCGAAAGCATAGGAAAGATAGTGACACTCGAATTCAAAAAACTGGAAGAAAGGGTGAACAGCCTCGGGTGGAAAATATCATTATCCGATGAGGCAAGAGAGTTCCTTGTAGACAAGGGTTACGACAAACAGTACGGCGCACGGCCTCTGCAACGCGCCATGCAGACATATCTGGAAGATATGCTTGTGGAGGAAATGTTGCAGAAAAATGTCCGTCCGGGAGAAGAAATTATGGTGAAAGTGGCCGGAGACGGCAAGAAACTTGTAGTAGCATAACAAAAATCACACGCATTTTATTTTGGCAATCAAAATGTTATGATGTACTGCGGCATATAAGAGCAAAAACTTCACTCCAGCGTTTGCAGTTTCAATAAAATGTCGTACCTTTGCAGCGTTAAAGAAATACGCACTCTATGAAGCGCATTTCTTTTGGATGTATCCGTAGCTCAGTTGGTAGAGCAATTGACTCTTAATCAATGGGTCGTGGGTTCGAGCCCCACCGGGTATACAGATGTAAGTCAAGCGGTTATACAGCCGCTTGACTTGTTTTTTATGCCGCTTGGATTCCCCAATATTACTGATGCATTGCGGCTTATCTGATTAGGTATAGTCTCATACCCATATTGATGCATCGTTTGACATCGCAAGGTTTTCTTCCGTTCTTTTTGTCATGCTGTGATGTTTTTGTAATTTTGTCAGCCGCGGATTGAGCGCGCAAAGCTTAATAGGTACGCTCACTGTAATCGACATAAAACAACATACATTATGATGACTTCTAAAGAGATACGCCAGTCCTTTCTGGACTTTTTTGAAAGAAAGGGACATAAGATTGTGCCGTCGGCTCCGATGGTTGTGAAGGATGATCCGACACTGATGTTCACGAACGCCGGAATGAACCAGTTCAAGAATATCATACTGGGTAATGACCCGATAAAATACCCGCGCGTGGCTGACACTCAGAAATGCCTGCGGGTAAGCGGGAAACACAACGACCTCGAAGAAGTGGGACACGACACATACCATCATACGATGTTCGAAATGCTTGGCAACTGGAGTTTTGGCGACTATTTCAAGAAGGAAGCCATCGCGTGGGCATGGGAATATCTGACAGAGGTAGTTAAACTTGATAAGAACCGACTGTACGTGACAGTGTTCGAGGGCGCGCCAGCCGAAGGTCTGGAGCGTGACAACGAGGCTGCGGAGATATGGGCGAAATACATCGCTCCCGACAGGATTATCGATGGAAACAAGCACGACAATTTCTGGGAGATGGGCGACACCGGCCCGTGCGGCCCGTGTTCTGAGATACACATAGACCTGCGTCCGGACGAAGAGCGTGCGAAAGTAGACGGGCGCGAGCTTGTCAATAAGGACAATCCGCAGGTGATAGAGATATGGAACAATGTGTTCATGCAGTACAACCGCAAGGCCGACGGGAGTCTCGAGCCGCTTCCTAACAAGGTAATCGACACCGGCATGGGCTTCGAACGCTTGTGCATGGCTGTGCAGGGTAAACACTCGAACTACGATACAGATGTGTTCCAGCCGTTGCTGAAAGCTGTAGGTGAAATTTGCGGATGCGAATATGGCAAGGATGAAAAGACGGATGTCGCCATGAGGGTTGTGGCGGATCATCTGCGCACGATTGCTTTCGCTATAGCCGACGGTCAGTTGCCGTCCAACGCTAAGGCAGGCTATGTGATACGTCGCATACTGCGCCGCGCCGTGAGGTATGGCTACACGTTCCTCGGTCAGCATCAGGCGTTTATTTACCGACTTGTCCCCGCCTTGATAGAGGATATGGGAGATGCCTATCCCGAATTGAAAAAGCAGCAGACGCTGATAGAGAAAGTGACAAAGGAGGAGGAGGAAGCGTTCCTGCGCACATTGGAGACAGGCATACGTCTGCTCGACAAAGTGATGTCCGATGCTAAGGCTGTAGGCCACAAGGAGATAAGCGGCATCGATGCGTTCACTTTGTATGACACTTACGGTTTCCCGCTTGACCTCACGGAACTGATACTGAAAGAAAACGGGCTTACTCTCAATATAGACGACTTCAACACGGAGATGCGGAAGCAGAAAGAGCGTGCCAGAAATGCGGCTGCCGTGACAACGGGAGATTGGGTAACGTTGCGCGAAAGCGACACCGAGTTTGTCGGATATGATATGCTGCAGTGCGAGGTTCACGTGCTGCGGTACAGGAAGATGGCACAAAAAGGCAAGGAATTTTTCCAAGTGGTGCTCGACCGCACACCGTTCTACGCGGAAATGGGCGGTCAGGTAGGCGATACCGGATGGCTGATAGCTGAGAATGGTGAGAGTGTGGAGATTGTAGACACAAAGAAAGAGAACAACCTCCCCGTGCATATACTGAAAAAACTGCCGTCGGACATCACAATGCCGTTCCTCGCGAAAGTGAACGAGGAGAAACGCCGTGCGTGCGAGGCGAACCACACCGCGACACACCTCCTGCACGAGGAGTTACGCAAACTGCTCGGCTCTCATGTGGAGCAGAAAGGGTCGTATGTCAGCCCGGAAGCGTTGCGCTTCGACTTCTCTCATTTCCAGAAGGTCACGCCAGAGGAATTGCGCAAGATAGAGCATAACGTAAACCGTAAGATTAGGGAAAACATAGCGCTGGACGAGAAGCGCAACATACCGATAGCCGAAGCGAAAGCCATGGGAGCTATGGCTCTGTTCGGCGAAAAATACGGGGAAAGCGTACGTGTGATACGCTATGGCTCATCGATAGAACTCTGCGGCGGCACGCACGTTGCCGCTACGGGCAATATCGGTATGTTCCGCATAGTCTCTGAAAGTTCGATAGCCGCCGGAGTACGCCGCATTGAGGCCGTGACTGGTGAATGTGCAGAGGTACTGATGGACGATATGCAGGATATGCAGATTGCGGTAAAGGCACTGTTCAACAACGTGCCTGACGTCGTGGCTGCCATACAGAAGAACATCGAAGAGAGTGCCGAACTCCGTAAGAAAGTGGAGAATTTCATGCAGGAGAGGGCGTTGCAGATGCGCGAAAGTATGCTGCAACGTGCGGAGGAGATAAACGGAGTGAAAGTGATACGCCATGTCGGGAACGACTCCCCCGATACGTTCAAGTCAATAGTTCCGTTCTTCCGTGGTAAATTCACTGACGTGAAGTTCATGTTTGTCGGAGGGACAGTCTATGAAGGCAAGCCGTCCATCACCGTTTTCCTGAGCCAGCCTATGGTGGATGCGGGCTTCAATGCGGGAAAGATGGTACGTGAAGCCGCCCAATACATACAAGGCGGTGGCGGCGGTCAGGCGTTCATGGCCACTGCCGGAGGCAAATATCCGAACGGCATGGATGAGGCATTGGACTGCCTTGTGAATATGATACGATAACATCGTTGCAACGGCTCTATACAACTACAGCCCCCGCACCAGCTTCTGATACGGGGGCTGTCTCTATGACAATACGTACATTAACTGAGCAATCAGACATAACGCCCATGCCTGTATTCCGTAATTTTTCGCATACACCATCACGGTGTCCAATGCACATTCCCCCTTCCGTCTACCACTCCCAGTGTGTCCGCATCTCTCCTGTAAACCATTGGTTCCCAAGACAGTTAAGCACCCCCTCCTTAGCTCTCAGCTATCTCCTCCCTATCCTCTCCTTAGCGATTCGACATTCTTGCACCAAAGTCACGCAAAAACGTTCAAATCATAAACCTCATCGCCACAGTACACATTATACACATCCGTCAAATCCTCTGTCCGCCCGTCGAGAGCCACAGGCCTATGTTAGTCCTTCTTCGACAAAAGTACGGTAATATGTAATGCCCCAGCCCCGAAAACCAAAGGAAACTCGTGACATCGGCATACGCATCACTCCTCGGCGTGTACAACGATTATGTCTTTTATATCGGTAGTATAATTCGGTGACAGATTTTCCTGTTTGAGCTTCATCCGTAACCCGCCAGCCTGCGATGCGAGCCGCAATGAGGATTTTCCGTACTCCCCGTTCACTCGGTCTATCACCTTCATCAGTTCTATGTGGCGCGTGTCCCGCCCGTCGAACATCGAAAGCTGATGTGCATATTCGTCCGTAAATTCCATCAGGGTCACTCCCGCCTTCTTTATACCGTACCCTTTGCGGTAGATCTCTTCGAGAGCCTTTACCACATATTTCACTATCTCTATGTCTGAATTTGTGTCGAAATCGAAGCGCACCATCCTGTTTGCGCTGTACTGTGCCACACGTGCATTATGATAGTTCGTGCGGATATAGACCACAGCCGACCGTGCCAACGACCTCTGGCGGCGCAACTTTCTGGCCGCAGTCACGGCAAACGCCGTTATCCTCTCCCGCAGTTCGCCGAAATCTGTTATAGGGGTCTCGAACGTGCGCGACACGGTCAGGTTCTTACGGCTCTGCACTCTGTCCATCTCTATGACCGACTGCCCCTCCAGCTCCATTTTAAGGCGTAACCCAGTGACTGACATCCGCTCCTTCACAAAGCCGTCACTCATGGTTGTAAAATCGTATGCCCTCCTCACACCCATATCGGCCAGCATACGTGCATGTCTCCGACCTATGCCCCACACCTCCTCCACGGGCATCCACTTCAATGCCTTGACCCGCTTCTCCTCACTGTCTATGGAATAGACACCACCGGTGCGCTGCGGGAACTTCTTGGCTATGTGGGTTGCGACCTTTGCCAACGCTTTTGTCGGAGCGAAACCGACTGACACTGGAACTCCCACCCACTTCATCACATGGCGTCTTATTTTCCTTCCCAATGCTTCAAGGTCAGGCTCTCCTGCCATACCCGACAGATCGAGAAATGCCTCGTCTATGCTGTACATCTCCAGATCGGGCGTATATGAAGAGAGTATGCTCATCACCCTTGCGCTTATATCGCTGTATATCTCGAAGTTGCTTGAGAATATCGTTACCCCGTATTTATCGAAGACCTCCCTGTACTGATATGCCGGAGCACCCATCGGCACACCCGCCGCCTTGGCCTCATTGCTGCGCGCTATGACACACCCGTCATTGCTTGACAGCACAACGACAGGCCGCCCGTTCAAGTCCGGGCGGAAAATACGTTCACATGAAACAAAAAAGTTATTGCAGTCGACAAGCGCGAAAAGAGACATATCCCGATCAGATTACAATCGTTTCACTACGTGTGTCACCACACCCCACAACCGCCAGTCATCCATCGTATCGCCACCGATGGTCACCCTCTTGCCTCCCGGCGAAACCAAATGCACTCCGCGCCCATCCACCTGTATGCGCCTCAGAGAAAACTCCCCGTCTATATGACATACCGCCACCCTGCCGTCCGACGGCTCTACACTGCGGTCTATTATCAGCAGATCGCCGTCGCCTATGCCGGATGCGTCCATCGCATCCCCTTTGACACGTCCGAAAAACGTAGCCGATGGATGGCGTACCAGCACCCTGTTAAGGTCTATCGGCATCTTGGCGAAGTTCTCCGCCGGTGACGGGAATCCCGCGCTCAGCCTTTGCCCTCCGGACTGCACATCGCCCTCCGCCGCATTGCCGCCATACTCTTCGGGCGGCATCCCTCCGGGAAAAACGTCTACTGTCACCGTCATAACACTCCTATATCTTGCGTCCCGCCGCATAAATATAATGCGGCATATCCACGCCCCTGTAATGCTTGATCATCGTCCCCACGCGCCTCATGCCGTTCCTTTCGGCCACACGCTGTGAAGCCGTATTGCTGTCCCTGATTATGGAATAGACCTCCTCCGCGCCGAGCGTGTCAAACGCATAGTCCATGCACCCGCGTGTAGCCTCAGTGGCATACCCGTTGTGCCAAAACTCGCGTCTGAACAGATAGCCCACCTCGTGTACCTGCCTGCCGTTGCCGAGAGTCTGCATCGTGATGCCGCACTGGCCGATAAACACCCCAGTCGCCTTCAGTTCCACAGCCCACAGGCCGAAGCCGTATTCGCGGTATCGCCCGAGCATCTTTCCTATCCACTCATTCACCTCCCTGTCCGAAAATGCGCCCTCGTAGTAGCTGTTCAAAATTAATTGTATATCTCTTGTGAACTATTTTGCAGCTATTTTCCTGCCGTGAAGACGGGAACATAGCGGGCTATGTGACCGTTAAACGGCGGGATAAGAGCGCAAAAGAGACGCAAGAGATACAAAGCTTTCATCATATAGTTTCTTTCCTCATTCCAATTAATCAAGTAGCGTTTAATTTTGAACTGCTACTTATGCCCGCATCGTCTCATCGTCTTTCATGATTAGGCACAGGTTGCCGAAATCCCCCTCAGTCAACCGTCTGAGTCTCAGACGTTCGGTCTCCAATACCGTCTCTGTCATTTCCCTTCGTTCTTTCTCTTGCGCCACAACTGCCACGAGTTGAAGCAGTTCTGCCAGACTATATACGCCCCCGGCCCGAGCGACGAGAGCGGATTTAGGTACGAATTGCACATCCAGATGGCCAATATCGTATTCTTCTGCCCTATTGACTGCCCTCCGGCAATGGTGTCATCATACCGCTTGCCAATCGTCTTGCCGGAAAAGAACTGTATGGCGCACGTAATCAAGGCCATAAGTGCAAGCAGCAGTTCTGTTGCGCCGGTTTTGCCGTCATGCGGCTGCTCAAAGAACGCGGCCACCGCCTGTGACATCGCTATCGTCAGTGCCACCGCCCACAGATAGAACGCCAGACCGCTCACCGAGGCTATGCGCCGGTTCACTTCCGGCAGATAGTGCCTCAACAGCTGAGCCGCAATGAACGGGCAAATCAACAGTGGGAATATCTTCTTGAGTATATGCAGGAACGCCATCCAGAACGACGGCTGTTCGTGCGCGTCTGTCAGCAGTGGAAAAAGTAACGGCACTGCCACTGCCACTGCCATATTGCTCAATAATGTATATGTGGTAATCGACCCCGCATTGCCGCCGAGTTTACCCGTGACCACAGCAGCCGCTGTCGCCGTAGGGCATATCATGCAGACCATCGCACCCTGTGCCGCCACTTCGTCTATCGGGACTACGGCATAATAGACCACCACCGCCCCGCCTATCTCTATCAGCAGTAGCCACAAATGCAGAGGACTGAACTTCAAGTCTTTGACCGACATCTTGCTGAACGTCAGCAGCAACATC
>JADIMV010000041.1 GCA_017694515.1 Candidatus Aphodosoma intestinipullorum | reverse complement strand
GAGTTCAATTCTCGATCCCGCTACAAGGGTGAGGTGTTTCGTGATGAAACATCTCACCTTTGTTTTTCCTTCACTCGTCTATGATTATGAAAGCGGTGTAGACGCTGCTTTCGGTGACAGGCACGAGCGGGCAGTATCCGCTGGCTATCCGGTTGCCTTCCGTTTTAAGCGGCATGTGAGTGCGCATCTCGCGGTCCTGCGCCGCCAGAAGCCCGGGCGGCTGATGGCCGATGTGGAACCATCCATTCTTCCCGGCGGCCACATGGCGGTCATAGACTGTACGTGCGACCATGCCCATCGTCATGCGCAGATTGATTTCGACAGCCGGATTGACAAGCAATTCCCCGCCGTCTCTGTAGACCATCATGTCCACACCCACATAGCCTGAATAGTGCGGGGCTATCTCCGCAGAGAGGAATTCGGTCAGAAGCCCGCGCACAGTGTGCAGTGCCGGGACGGGCACATACTCCGCGAGGGCGGCCTCTATCATCGCGTCGCTCATCATACGGTTGCCCCGGTAGACCCCTCCCGATGTGGAGAAAAGCGAGTAGCCCGCAAAGGCCGCCGTCCCCCCGCTGCAATGGAACTCCATGGCGAAGTCCTGCACCTTGTCGAGTGCCGGCTCTCCCATCACGCACCCCTGCCGCTGTATGACCCGGGTGCACCATCCGGCAAGGCTCTGCGCCATCTGCCCGCTGCACCAGAACACTCCGCGCCCGCTGCCGCTCCACGGTGCTTTCAGCACTGCCTCCCCCCGCGCCGCCACGAACTCCTCGATTTCGCGGAACGAGGCCAGTTCCACAGCCGTGTCGGGAAAACGCATATCTGTGGCGCGGCCTTTGATATACTCCATGGCCCGCCCTGCGGTGCGGCGGTGCGACATAGCCCTGATACGGTCAATGTGTCCGGCGGACGGGAGCAGGTCCTCCGGCACTCCTGCCCGGAGAAACTGCATACGGACACTGCGGTCCCATCCCCACGGGACGAGCCGGTCATCCTCCCCTACAGTCAGATCGTTTATAGCGGAGACATTCACCTCCCTTACCGGTGGCGGCAGTACGGCATCGGTGTCGCTTATCACGGTGTCACCCCCCTCGGCGTACCACAAAGGCAACAGGCTGAGGTCCGAAGCAAGCTGCATGGCCGACTCCGGCGCGTGGTACTCCATCTCCCCCGCCGCCAGTGAGAGGTCGTGCTGGGGATTGAACAGATGTATCTTCTTTGGCATTGCGGATTTGTCCAGAAATTAAGCGTGCGAAGTTAGTGCAAAGCTGACGTATGCGCAAGACCCTAACGGATTTTCCTGCGGCAAATGTGCAGGCGGAGGCGGAGAGCGGGCAAAGCCGGCGGGTTCGGCCGCTGAGGGGATGGCCGGGCTCTTCGGGAGGGCTGGCCTGTCGCTTCGGCGAGAGTACGTCTTTTTAACCTGATTTAATAAATGCCCTAGTGACGGCGGCGGGAAAATATTCGGATGCCCCCTTGTCTCCGCTCCCGACTTTTTTCGTATCTTTGCAAAAGATAGGATGCACCCCAGCAGGACAGTTGGGCAGGCTCACTGTTCTGAGTTCGGTTTGCACTATCTTTGTGTGCTGGGCACGCAGGATAGTTTAGTCATACAAAAACGGGAAGGACAATGAAATCAATCAAGGAGATATACCGCATAGGCAAAGGGCCGTCGAGCAGCCACACGATGGGGCCGCGCAAGGCATCGGAAATATTCGCGGCACACCATAAGGAGGCGGTGAGGTTCAGGGTGATTCTTTTCGGCAGTCTCGCCGCTACGGGTAAAGGTCACCTGACCGACGCGGGGATAGAGGAGGTGCTGCGTCCGCACGGCGATGTGCAGATAGAGTGGCTGCCGAAGCAGTTCATGCCCCGGCATCCTAACGCCATGTCGATATACGGCTACGACGCGGAGGGGCGCGAGAGCGAGCCGTGGACATTCTACAGCATCGGGGGCGGCGCGATAGAGTGCGACCATCTGCCGACGAATCTCGAAAGCAAGGATATATACCCGCTCAACAGCATGACGTCGCTGATGGAGTGGTGCAACAGCAACGGGCGCTCATATTGGGAATATGTGAATGAGCATGAGGAGAGCGATATATGGGACTATCTGCAAGAGGTATGGCGGACGATGAAGGCTGCCATAGAGCGCGGCCTTGAGACGGAGGGCATTCTGCCCGGCCCGCTCAACCTGAGCCGCAAGGCTTCGAGCTACCATATACGCGCAAAGAGCTACAAGGACGCGACGCGGGCGAAGGGTCTCGTGTTTGCCTACGCGCTGGCGGTCAGCGAAGAGAATGCCTCGGGCGGCACTATTGTCACTGCGCCGACGTGCGGCTCATGCGGTGTGATACCGAGTGTGCTGTATTATATGCAGAAGGAGTATGACATTTCAGACCGGCGCATCATCCGCGCACTGGCGACAGCCGGGCTGGTGGGGACGACCGTGAAGCACAATGCGTCAATCTCCGGTGCGGAGGTAGGCTGCCAGGGCGAGGTTGGCGTGGCGTGCGCCATGGCCGCCGCTGCGGCAGGACAGCTTATGGGGGGCAGCCCCGCGCAGATAGAGTATGCCGCCGAAATGGGGCTGGAGCACCATCTCGGCATGACGTGCGACCCTGTGTGCGGACTTGTCCAGATACCGTGTATCGAGAGGAATGCCTACGCTGCCGCAAGAGCCATTGACTCATACACTTATTCTCTTTTCACGGACGGCCGTCACCGTGTGTCGTTCGACCAGGTGGTGAGTGCCATGAAACAGACCGGTCACGATATCCCGTCGCTTTACAAGGAGACCTCGGAAGGCGGTCTGGCGAAGAACTACATCATATAAGAGGACTCCTGTCAGGCGAATGACCGTCAGCGCATTCACCTGACAGGGGCTGCATCCCTTTCCCTGCGGGAGGCGATGTCCGCATAGACGGACGGCGTACCCTGCCTTGTGCCGCAAATATCCCCGCCTTGACAAACTGTTACTGCCCGTTGCCGTGTAAGGAAATTCAACACTTACATTTTTATGTATATAAAAGTGTTGCAGGCAGAAAAATTTATTACCTTTGTACTGGTTATGCCGGGGGTGCGAGTTCCCGGCAAGGTTCTTGGCACGGCATTCCCTGAATGACGCGCCGTTCAGTTGTCCCTGACACGGGTTGGGATTTTAATTTGGAAACAGACACGATTTCTATATGGCAGATGACAAGAAGGTGATTTTCTCGATGGTGAATGTCAGCAAGACGTTCACGCCGCACAAACAGGTGCTGAAAAACATATACCTGTCGTTTTTCTATGGTGCGAAGATAGGCATCATAGGACTGAACGGGTCGGGAAAGTCGACACTGATGAAGATAATAGCGGGCATCGAGACTCCGGACGAGGGCGAGGTCGTGTTCTCTCCGGGCTACTCGGTGGGCTATCTGGAGCAGGAGCCGAAGTTCGACGAGGAGAAGACCGTGAAGGAGGTTGTGCAGGAGGGCGTGGCGGAAATCATGTCACTGCTCAAGGAGTTCGAGGAAATCAACGAGGCTTTCGCAGACCCCGATGCCGATTTCGACAAGCTGCTTGCGCGGCAGGCCGAGGTACAGGAGAAGCTCGACCAGCACGACGCGTGGAACATCGACTCTAAGCTCGAACGCGCCATGGACGCTCTGCGCTGTCCGGACGAGGACGCTGTGATGAAAAACCTTTCGGGAGGCGAACGCCGCCGTGTCGCGCTGTGCCGCCTGCTTTTGCAGGAGCCAGACGTGCTGCTGCTCGATGAGCCGACGAACCATCTCGACGCGGAGTCTATCGACTGGCTCGAACAGCATCTGCAACAGTATAAGGGTACGGTCATAGCAGTAACCCATGACCGCTATTTCCTTGACCATGTGGCCGGATGGATACTCGAACTCGACCGTGGCGAGGGCATCCCCTGGAAGGGCAACTACTCAGGCTGGCTCGACCAGAAGACGAAGCGCATGGCGCAGGAGGAGAAACAGGCAAGCAAACGCCGCAAGACACTCGAACGGGAGCTCGAATGGATACGTATGGCACCGTCGGCGCGTCATGCAAAAGGCAAGGCACGTCTGAACGCATACGACCAGCTGCTCAACGAGGACCAGAAAGCCAAGGAGGAGAAACTCGAGATATTCATACCTAACGGCCCGCGCCTCGGCAACAAGGTGATAAACGCCGTGGATGTGGCGAAGTCGTTCGGCGACCGCACCCTGTTCGAACACCTTAACTTCATATTGCCGCCAAACGGCATAGTGGGTATCATAGGCCCTAACGGGGCGGGAAAGACGACACTGTTCCGCATGATAATGGGCATGGAGAAGGCCGACCACGGCACATTCGAGGTGGGCGAGACGGTGAAGATAGGCTATGTGGACCAGATGCACAAGGACATCGACCCGCAGAAGACCATATTTCAGGTGGTCTCGGGCGGCACGGAGTTCATCCGCGTGGCCGGGCGCGAGATAAATGCGCGGGCTTACCTGTCGCGGTTCAACTTCACCGGGGCGGATCAGGAGAAGCTCTGCGGCGTGCTATCCGGCGGGGAGCGCAACCGCCTGCACCTCGCGCTCACGCTGAAATCGGAGGCCAATGTGCTGCTGCTCGATGAGCCGACCAATGACATTGATGTCAATACGCTGCGCGCATTGGAGGAGGGCCTTGAGAATTTCGCCGGGTGCGCTGTCGTGATATCGCACGACCGCTGGTTTCTCGACCGCATCTGTACACATATACTCGCATTCGAGGGAGACTCCACAGTGTTTTTCTTTGAAGGCTCGTATTCCGAATATGAGGAGAATAAGCGTATGCGCCTCGGCGATGTGGAACCGAAGCGCGTGCGCTACCGCAAGCTAATGGAGCATTGATACAATATAAAACACACTAACATAAAAACCTTAAACATGAACTCAAAAGAAAAAACCATGCTGAAGGATGTCGTTATCCGCTTCTGCGGTGACTCCGGCGATGGTATGCAACTCACAGGAACTCTGTTTTCCAACTTATCTGCAATTTTGGGCAATGAGATCGCGACTTTCCCTGACTATCCTGCTGATATGCGTGCTCCGCAGGGTACAATCGGCGGAGTGTCGGGATTTCAGGTACACGTAGGCTCTGGCATCTACACCCCGGGTGACGAGGCTGATGTGCTTGTAGCCATGAATTCCGCCGCCTTGAAGGTTAACTATAAGGTGCTTAAGAAAATGGGAGTGCTGATTTTCGACACAGACTCTTTCGACAAGAAAAATATGGAGAAGGCGGGCTATACGACAGACAACCCCTTCACCGAACTGGGTCTGTCGGAGACCATACAGCTCGTGCCTGTGCCGCTTACTTCTCTGACACAGAAGAGCCTCGAAGATTTCGGCATGGACAATAAGGCCGTCATCCGCTGCAAGAATATGTTCGCGCTCGGGCTCATCTGCTGGCTCTTCAACCGCCCGCTCGAACAGGCGGTACACTTCCTCGGCAACAAGTTCGGAAAGAAGCCTGATTTGCTGAAAGCCAATACCAAAGTGCTGACCGACGGCTACAACTACGGCCATAACCTGCACCTCAACATATCGACATTTGAAATAAACCGCACGGACGAACTGCCCAAAGGGCGTTACACCATAATCGCAGGTAACCGCGCCACGGCGTTCGGCCTCATCGCGGCTGCGAAAAAGGCAGGGCGCGACCTCTTCCTCGGCAGCTACCCGATTACTCCGGCTACGGACATCATGCACGAGTTGGCCGCACGTAAGGATATGGGAGTCAAGGTGGTGCAGGCAGAGGACGAGATAGCCGGTGTATGTACGGCCATAGGCGCATCGTTCGCCGGCGACCTCGGTGTGACCAGTACGTCAGGCCCGGGTCTCTCGCTGAAATCGGAGGCCATCGGACTGGCGGTCATCGCGGAGCTGCCGCTCGTCGTTGTCGATGTGATGCGCGGCGGCCCGTCGACCGGTATGCCGACCAAGACAGAGCAGACCGACCTGTTGCAGGCAGTGTACGGGCGTAACGGCGAATGTCCGTGCGTAGTGATTGCCGCAAGCAGCTCGGACAACTGTTTCGACTATGCTTTTCAGGCATGCAAGATAGCTCTCGAGAACATGACCCCGGTCATACTCCTCACCGATGCCTATCTCGGCAACGGTTCCGCGCTGTGGCGGCTGCCCAAGCTGGCAGACCTGCCGGAGATACATCCGCATATCGCAACTGAGGCACAGCGCGAAGGGTTCAATGCTGTCACACGCGACCCGGAGACGAAAGTGCGCTACTGGGCATTTCCTGGAATGGAGGGCTTCGCTCACCGCAACTGCGGTCTGGAGCGTGATGCCAAGAAAGCGTCTATTTCCACAGACCCGGCCAACCATGCGCTCATGGTCAAGACCCGCGCCGAAAAGGTGGCTCAGGTGGCCAACCAGATACCACCTCTCAAAGTAGAGGGCAATGCCGATGCCGATATCCTCGTGGTAGGATGGGGTTCGACCCACGGCCATCTGCTCAGTGCCGTAAACAGGATGAACGAAGAGGGCCGCCCGTGCGCACTCGCCCACTTCAACTATATCAACCCGCTGCCGAAGAACACGGCGGAAATCATACGCAAGTACAAGAAAGTGGTTGTCTGTGAACTCAACTCGGGGCAGTTCGCCACATACCTGCGTTCGCACGTTCCGGCTGAATACCTGCAATACAACAAGGTAGAAGGACAGCCATTCAATGTGGGACAAATAGTCGATTACTTAAAAACACTCTAAAAACAACCAACCGAGCCTCGGCTCACAAAAACTTGAAAACTATGTTTACGGCAAAAGATTATAAAAGCGACCAATATGTACGCTGGTGTCCGGGCTGCGGAGACCATGCGGTACTCAACTCCCTGCACAAGGCAATGGCGGAACTCGGCATACCGCCCCATCAGATAGCGGTCATATCCGGCATAGGCTGCTCATCGCGCCTGCCGCACTATATGAATACATACGGCTTCAACACTATCCACGGGCGCGGCGCGGCCATAGCCTCAGGCGTGAAAATAGCCCATCCGGAACTGACTGTCTGGCAGGCATCTGGCGACGGAGACTGCTTCGCCATCGGCGGCAACCACTTCATACACGCCTGCCGCAGGAATGTGAATGTCAATGTGCTGGTATTCAACAACCGTATATACGGACTGACCAAAGGCCAGTACTCGCCTACATCGCCGAAAGGCTTCGTCAGCAAGTCATCGCCGTTCGGCACTGTGGAACGCCCGTTCCGTCCGGCAGAGCTTGTTCTCGGCGCACGCGGCACATTCTTCGCCCGCACGCTCGATGTAGACCAACCGACATCGCTGATGGTGATGAAAGCAGCAGCCATGCACAAGGGATATTCCGTATGCGAATGCCTTACCAACTGCGTGATACTCAACAACGGGGCTAACAGCTGGATTGCCACGAAGGAGGACCGTCTGGAGCGTACTGTCGTGCTTGAACACGGCAAACCGATGATTTTCGGCAAGGAGAGAAACAAGGGTCTCGTGCTTGACGGATGGAATCTTAAAGTGGTGACAATCGGCGAGAACGGCGTTAAGGAGTCTGACATACTTGTGCATGACGCGACAACGGAAGACCCGACGCTGCACCTGAAACTTGCCCTGATGGACGGCCCGGATATGCCTATCGCAATGGGTGTCATACGCGCCGTACCGACTGAGTGCTACGACGAGGCTGTCCACAATCAGATAGAGGAGATACAGGCAAAGTCGAAGAACAAGACGTTCGATGACCTTATCGGTTCGCTCGAACAGTGGGATATGTAAAAACAGGACAATACTCAATCTCCATAAAAGCAGTACGGGCAATGGTTTTTAACCATTGCCCGTACTGCTTTTTGATATGTCATATCACATTTCGCAGGTGCAGATGAGGTTGCGGTCGCCCCAACCGTTGTCCACACGGCCTACGGATATCCAGAATTTGTTCTCCTTGACCCACGGGAGCGGGAATGCCGCCTTTTCGCGTCCGTACTTGTGAGACCACTCGTCTGTGACTATCATGTAGTCGGCGTGCGGGGAGTTGAGGAGCACGTTGTCTTCGGCATCGGCTGCGCCGGTGTGTATGTCCTCTATCTCCTGACGTATGACCATGAGCATCTCGATGAAGCGGTCAAGCTCGGCCAGCGGCTCGGACTCGGTGGGTTCTACCATCAGTGTGCCATGTACAGGGAACGAGAGCGTCGGCGCATGGAAGCCGAAGTCCATCATACGCTTGGCGATGTCGCTTTCCGTGATGTTGGCGTATGCCTTGAAGTGACGGCAGTCGAGTATCATCTCGTGGCCTACGCGGCCTGTCGCGCCTGTGTAGACGATGCCGTAAGCATCGGCGAGACGCTTTGCCATGTAGTTCGCGCTGAGTATGGCAGTCTTTGTGGCGTCTGTGAGGCCGTCAGCACCCATCATGCGGATGTAACCGTATGTGATGGGGAGTATGCCCGCGCTGCCCCAAGGTGCAGCCGAGACGGCAGTACATTCGCTGTCGTTTCCGAAGAAGCTGTGCTGCGGCAGATAGTCAACAAGGTGCTTTGCTACACAGATTGGACCTACGCCCGGGCCGCCGCCGCCGTGGGGGCTGGCGAATGTCTTGTGGAGGTTGAGGTGGCACACGTCAGCACCGATAAATCCGGGCGATGTGAGTCCGACTTGCGCGTTCATGTTCGCGCCGTCCATGTAGACCTGTCCGCCGTTGGCGTGGATGATGTCGCATATCTCGACTATGGCCGGCTCAAATACGCCGTGAGTAGAGGGGTATGTTATCATGAGCGCGGCGAGGCTGTCCTTGTACTGTTCGGCTTTTGCGCGGAGGTCGTTTACGTCGACATTGCCCATCTCGTCACACGCCGTTACGACAACATTGAAGCCTGCCTGTACTGCGGACGCCGGGTTGGTTCCGTGTGCCGATGCGGGAATGAGGACGATGTTGCGGCCTTCTTGCCCGTTGGCGTGCTGATAACGGCGGATTGTGAGGAGGCCGGTGTATTCGCCCGCAGCACCGGAGTTGGGCTGGAGTGTGCAAGCCTCGAAGCCTGTGATGACGCAAAGGTAGCGTTTGAGGTTTTCGATAAGTTCCTGATAGCCTTTGGTCTGCGATGCGGGAGCGAAAGGGTGTATGCCCGTGAACTCCGGCCATGAGAGCGGCAGCATCTCGGCTGCGGCGTTGAGCTTCATGGTGCATGAGCCTAAGGGTATCATGGAGTGGGTCAGCGAGATGTCCTTGCGCTCGAGTTTCTTGATGT
>JADIMV010000040.1 GCA_017694515.1 Candidatus Aphodosoma intestinipullorum | reverse complement strand
CTCTCATACTCCCTCCCCGCAGGCAATGAGTTGCAGGTCAACTATACGCGCCGCATCAATCGCCCGCGTGGCTGGCAGATAAACGCTTTCCGCGATGTCAGTGACTCCACGAACATCTCGTTCGGTAACCCGTACCTCGACCCCGAATATGCCGATGCCGCAGAGTTCAACTATATAAAGACATGGGAGGAGCACGCCCTCTCGGCATCGCTCTACTACCGACACATGTCCAACATGGTGCGGCGCGTGAGCTACCTCGGTGCTGACGATGTGATGTACTCCACGTTTGAAAACATATCCGACGGCCATTCAGCCGGGCTTGAAATCGTGGCGAAGAACAAGGTGACCAAATGGCTCAACCTCACTACGACACTCAACGGTTACTATTCGTATCTCGGTGATGTCTACTACGATACGAACCTTGATGGTACGGAAGACCTCCTCTCTCCCGCACAGAACACGTTCTCGTTCTCTGCCCGCATCATGGCTAATTTCATCATGCCTCTCGGCTTCTCCGGGCAGCTGACCGGCTTTTACCATTCGCCCGATGTCGTGGCGCAGGGACGTACAAAGGCGCACTATGCTGTCGACCTTGGTCTGCGCAAGTCGTTCCTGAAGAAATCACTTAACCTTAACCTCACAATCCGGGACATTTTCAACACCCGCCGCTGGCGGCAGACCACTTGGGGCGACAATTTCTGGCAGTACTCGGAGTTCGCTTCCCGTGGCACATATTTCCAGCTCTCCGCGTCATACAGTTTCGGCAATCTCAGCTTCGACAAACGCCGCACGCATGAGTCGGTTGGAGGAGAGGGAGGCCCTGATGTCGGATTCTGAAAGTCTGATTGATGCCAAAGTATAAATAGTGCGCCGCTATGGTCATCCATAGCGGCGCACTATTTATATCCTATGCTTGTTGCTATCCTTATGAGACAGCCACGTCCTCAAACTGCATCGTAGGCAGGCTCCACGCCATGAATTCAGGCGCGTCGTTCCCCATTTTAGAGAGGTTCTTCCACAGTGTGAGCATATTGCCTGTGACTATCATCTCGGAGAAAGGGGCTGTCAGTTCTCCGTTTTCAATCACGAACCCCTCTATGCCGTATGAAAAGTCACCGGTCGCGCCGTTGCAGTTGCCCCCGTTGAAGCCGGTGACGAACAGCCCGTGCACGCATGAGGCTATCATGCTTTCCGCGCTTTCCGTACCTTGCGGTGTGAGCAGTATTGAGGTAGCTCCGGTCGTAGGCTCAGCACACATTTTTCTGCCGATATAATGACTTATGTAGTAGTTGCACAGTATGCCGTTTTCGATGACGGTCATAGGTCTCAGGGCGATACCTTCTGCATCGAAACACCTTGCTCCGGGATGTCCTGTGAGAAGCGGGTTGTCCGTGAGGGTCAGCTGTGGTGAGGCTATCGCCTCTCCCTTTTTATCGGTCAGAAACGAGCTTTGTTGTTGCAGTGCCTCACCTTTCATCGCACCTATCATAGGGGCGAGCAGTTGCGAGACTACCATGTTTTCCACTATCATCGTGTAGCGTCCTGAGTGGGTCTTCCTGCTGCCTCTTTTCCTCAGTGCGCGGCGCAATGCTGTCTCTCCAATGCCCTTTTTCGGCATAGCGTCCCAATGCGGGGATGATATGTACCACCACGCTTCCGGGCGGCTGTCGCCCTCGTCACGTACGCTTATGGAGGCTGACAGCGCGTATGATGATCTGCTTTCCATGCCCTCGAAACCGTTTGATGAGATGATGTATGTGTGCGCCTCGTAGTCGTCTACCATAGCAGATGCGGTTATGACATTCCCGTCAGGGTCTTTCATTTCGTCTATGGCCGACAGGGCCGTAGAGAGTTTCATTTCGGGCGTAATAGCACGGAAGTTGTGGTCGTACAGCCCCATTTCAACGTCATTTCCTTTGTAGTAGAGCTGGCTTTCCGGCATCAGCCGATATGGGTCTGCCATAAGGCACTGGCAGTTTTTTATCCCATTCCTGATAAGCCGGCTTATCTCTTCATCAGAGATTTTATTGGTCGATACACTGCTGTACTTCCCGTCGGCGTAGAGATCTACAGTCAGCTGGCATCCGGACGAATGGTGCAGTCGGTCGGTCTCTCCGTCACGCACTTCAAGTTCATTCTCCGTGCCTTTCTTCAAGGTGACGCGGCAGCCGTCACACCCATATTTCATCGCCTTTTCCAATGCCCTCTGGGCAATATCTTTCTCGTATTCCTGTATCATTTATTCAGTTGTTTTTTATATCGTTTGTTTTATGCCTGATGGGCGTAGTCGGTGCAGTCATTCTATCTTCGTGAAACAAAGATAGTGAAATGCCGCCGATTACAATCAGATGTGTGAATGGAAAAACAAAGCGGTGGGGATTTTCGTCCCCACCGCTCCACTGTTATTATGAGCAAATTCAAGATTATGCCAATCAGTTGGCGGCAGCTTCGGTTTCGCCAGCCCCGTTGTCGTCCGCGTAGATAATCATGAACTCTACGCGGCGGTTAGCTGCGCGGCCTTCGTCCGTCTCGTTGGTATCGATCGGGTCTCGGCTACCCATGCCTTTGTACGTCATGCGGTCTGCCGGTATACCCCGCTGTATCATCAGGTCATACACAGCCTTAGCACGTCTTTCCGAAAGTTTCTTGTTGTACGACTCGCGGCCTACGTTGTCGGTGTGACCCGTAATCTCAATTATGACGTTCGGGTTCTCCTTCATGAGCTTCTCGAGCTCAAGGACAGACGATGTAGAGTCGTTCTTGATTGTCGCCTTGTCAAAGTCGAACAGCAGGTTCTCGAGTATCACGATGGTGTTCTCCTTGATAGGCTGGAGATCTACATATACCGTGTCGTTATATATGCCCGGCAGGGAGTCCACGTACTCGATGTAACCCGAACGGCTTACGCGCAGTCCCATAGGCGATGATTTCACGCGGGTCTGAGCCATACCTGTCTCCGCATCTGTACGTGCCACGAACACTGTATCGAACGGTGCGATGTTCCTGTACAGCTTGACATCGGCATCGATAGGCTTCTCTGTATCGAAGTCACGCACAAGCACATAGAAGAACGGAGGATCCGGCAGCGGCACCTGAGGTTTCGGTCTCGGTTTCGGTCTCGGTTTCGGTCTTTTTCTCTTGACAGGCTCTTTGCTGACTTGGAAAAGCACCGTGAACTTCGCTCCTACAACGAGTGAATTGAGCTTTGTCCCTGCCGCCTTGTCAGAAGCCAGAAGGCTTTTGGGCGATACATTCTTTACCTGATCAGCAGGGATGCCACTGTTAATGTCATAGAATCCACCATCTGGGTTCGGAAACTGAAGTATGCTGCCTTCTGTCTTGTTGGAGTTGATGTTAAGTATGCCGTAGTCCGCAAAAAGTCCCGCACGGTATGAGAGTTTCGTGCGGTTCTTATTGTTCAGTTTGAGCATATCGCGCGGCATCCACTCGTCAAGGACAACGCCGCCTTCGAGTGAGGCCGTCACGTCTATGCCGAAGTTAATGTTGCCGTTGCTCTTGAAGTCCGAAGACTGGAAAGCGTGTGTCCACATTTCCTCGAACGGATCGATGAGCTGGGGGTCGTGTGCCGATGTAGTCACTGTACCCTTTGTATTATAAAAGCCCAGTACGCCTATCTGCGCCTTGACACCTCCCATGATGTACCAGCGGTCGAACTCCGCACCGACGAGTACAGGCACGTTTATCGAGAAACGGTTGTGCGACTCCTTGTACGGGTCGAAGTCCATGTAGAAATCCATGGGATAGTTGCCGCTGATTGTGGGGTCTCCATAGTTGAATTTCCCTTCGAGGCGGAATGGATCCATCTTGGTTGTCGAATTGAGCAGCATGAACTCAAGTCCGGCATGGAAAATGAGAGGATTACGGCGGTGTTTGAGGTCATAACCGACACCAATCATGCCGGCTCCACCTCCCGGGGTCTTCGAGCCGCCGATGTTGTGCATCATCAGAGAGTATCCGGCTCCGCCATATATATCGATGTATGACCTTACCGGAGATCTTTTCGAGCTACGGCGTTTGCGCCGCGCAGACATGGCATCTTCACATGGTACTACAAAAAGCAGTGCCAATATGAGAATGAAAATTGGCTTAAATCTGTTCATAACAGCGTTTTTTATAGATTACGGGGGCAAATATACGATTATTTTTTTGCCCGACAAACAATTGTATACCGTTTTTTGCTGTCAGAGGGTAAAACTTTTCCTCTGATTCAATAATGTGCTGAATTACAATGTTCAGCGTTTCCTGTGCTGCTGTTGCTGCTTGCGTATGGCTTCCTGCTGAGCTTTCTGCGCGGCTTCGAGGCGTGCCATGAAGCCTAATTTCTTCTTCGGCTTGGCCTTGGCGGCCTCTATCTTTTTCAACAGTTTCTTCTCGTCCACGAAAAGGCGGAAGAGGTATGTCTGGCCTATCGTGATGAGCAGCGACACGAAATAGTAGTACGAGAGGCCGGAGGCATAGTTGTTGAAAATGAACAGGAACATAATGGGCATGAGGTACATGACGATGTTCATGCCGGCCATCTGCCCGCCAGAGGGCTGCGAGGCCATGTTCACCTTGGTATATATAAGGTTGGTCACGGTCATCAGCAGGCAGAAGAGCGATATGTGGTTGCCGAATGTGCTGGATATGAAGGGTATGTATGTGTCCCACGAGACAATCGCATCATAGGACGACAGGTCGTCCGCCCAGAGGAAGCTCTGCTGGCGCAGCTCAATAGCCGTGGGGAAGAAGCTGAACATGGCGAACAGTATCGGCATCTGAAGGAGCAACGGCAGGCATCCGCCCATGGGGTTAATGCCGGCTTTCTGGTAGAGAGCCATCGTGGCCTGATTGCGCTCCATGGCTTTTTCCGCCGGGATGCGGGCGTTGATCTCCTCAATCTGCGGGCGGAGTACACGCATCTTGGCCGACGACATATAGGACTTGAACGTGAGCGGCAGCAGTATCAGCTTTATGACTATGGTCATCAGCAAGATAATGATACCGTAGTTGGATATGAAGCGGCCGAAGAAGTTGAACATGGGTATTATCAGCAGCTGCGACACCCAGCGGAAGAGAGACCATCCGAGAGGTATGATTTTCTCGAGGTCGAGCTGGTCGTCGCCTTTCAGATCCTTGTCGTATGATTTGAGTATGCGGTGCTGGTTAGGTCCGTAGTAGGTCTGCATCATAGTCGGGTGCTGGCCTGTGGGGTCGAAGTCGACTACGGCATCCATGCTGTAAGCCTTTATGTATCGGGACTGCTCCGGCATAATCTCACTTTCGAGGGCGGTGGATGTGAACGAGTTGTCAGCGAGCATTATGGTGCTGAAGAACTGGTCTTTGAAAGCTACCCAACGTACTTTGCCGGTGGGCTTTTCGGCATCGTTCTTGTTCTGGGACATTTCCTCCACGTCGTCCCCGGCATATTTGTAATAGAGTACGGCATAGCGGCTCTCGAACTTGCGCCCTTTCTCCTGCTGGCGGATGAGCGATTTCCACTGCATCTCGAGGGAGTTTGTGCGCGGGTCGAGGTGTTGTGCCATATTGTGCGCCCGTATCTCGAAACGGGTCATGTAATTGCTGTCAGGTATGGTATAGACGAAGTCCAGATGGCTGGCGGAGTCTACCTCGAGGCGCATTGTCATGATTTGCGCGTCATCGGTCTTAGTCAGCATCGGTTTGAAATAGAGGTCTTTGGTGTTAAGCACGCGGTTGTTGTGAGTGAGCAGAACGAAGTTCATCTCCGACTCATCGCCTTCGAAAAGGACGAGGGGGAGGGAGTCGTGTGTGCGGTACTCTTTCAGTTCTGCTGACGAGACGCGGCCTCCACGGGTTGAGAACTGAAGGCGGAGCAGGTCGGACTCTACGGTCATAAGGCTATCGTCGCCGAAGGCCACGCCCGCGAAGTCGCCGTAGAGGGAGAGGGCGCGGGCTGTGTCGATGGTGTGTTCGGCGAGGGCGATGGAGTCGAGTTCGCGCTGCTTTTTCTCGAATTCAATCTGTTCCTTGATCTGTTCCGCGTTGGCCATTGCCACGGAGTCCTGATAACGCTGACGTGCGGCAATCTCCTCTTCCGAAGGGCGGTTGAGGTATGAGAATCCGAACAATATAGCCAATATGAGGACGAGTCCGATAATCGTATTTTTATCCATTGGTGTATGAGTCTGTACTGTTTGGGTTTTCAGAATGTTACTTTTTAATTGCCGCCTTGATGAACTCTATGAACAGCGGGTGGGGGCGCAGCACTGTACTGGAGTACTCAGGATGGAACTGCACGCCAATGTACCAGCGGTTTGCAGTGCTTTCGATTATCTCTGCAAGGCCGGTGTCGGGGTTTGTGCCGGAGACAATCATGCCTGCGGCCTCGAAACGCTCCTTGTATGAGTTGTTGAACTCGAAGCGGTGGCGGTGACGCTCGTGTATCAGCTCCTTGCCGTATATGGCCGCCGCCTTTGTGCCGGGGCGGAGCGTGCAGGCGTATGCGCCGAGACGCATGGAGCCGCCTTTTTCGAGGACAGTCTTCTGCTCCTCCATCATGTCGATGACCTTGTTCGGAGTGTGAGGGTCGATTTCGGCGGTGTGCGCGTCCTTGATGCCCAGCACGTTGCGTGCGAACTCTATGGCCATCACCTGCATACCGAAGCAGATGCCGAGACAGGGTATGTCGTGCTCGCGGGCGTACTGTGCGGCGTACATCTTGCCGTACATCCCGCGTTCGCCGAAGCCCGGGGCTATGAGTATGCCATCGTATCCGGCGAGTGTCTTTTCCACGTTGCTTTCATCGATGTCGTCGGAGAGGATGAGGTCGAGCCGCAGCTTGCGGTCGTTGTATGCGGAGGCGTGGATCAGGCTCTCGGTGATGGACTTGTATGCGTCCGGCAGGCGGACGTATTTGCCCACGAGGGCTATGCGCACCTCTTTTGTCGCGGTGTGGAGCTTGTGGAGGAAGTCGTTCCAGTCCTTCATGTCGGCGACTGTCTCGTCGGGGTTGATGCCGAACTTTTTGAGTACTACGGAGTCAAGCCCTTCGCGCTGCATACGCACGGGTACTTCGTAGATGGATTTCGCGTCGGCGCTCTCGATGACGCAGTCGGCGTCGACATTGCAGAAGAGGGCGACTTTCTTGCGCGCCTCGGGGGTTATGGGATGCTCTGTGCGGAGGACAAGCACGTCGGGCTGCACGCCTTCCTGCTGTAGCTCGCGGACGGAGTGCTGCGTGGGCTTGGTTTTCAGTTCGCCTGCGGCGGCGAGGAACGGGACGTAGGTGAGGTGGATGCAGAGGCAGTCGCGCCCCATCTCCCAGCGCATCTGGCGTACGCTCTCGATGTACGGGAGGGACTCGATGTCGCCAACCACGCCGCCTATTTCGGTGATTACGAAGTCATAGTTGCCTGTGTTGCCAAGCTGTTTGATGTTGCGTTTTATCTCGTCGGTGATGTGGGGGATGACCTGCACGGTCTTTCCGAGGAAGTCGCCCCGGCGTTCACGGTTGATTACGTTCATGTATATGCGTCCGCTGGTGACGTTGTTCGCCTTGGTTGTGCGGACGTTTAGGAAACGCTCGTAGTGTCCGAGGTCGAGGTCGGCCTCGTGGCCGTCGATTGTGACGTAGCATTCGCCGTGCTCGTAGGGGTTAAGAGTGCCAGGGTCGACGTTGATGTATGGGTCGAGTTTCTGGTTTGTAACTCTGTAGCCGCGAGCCTGAAGGAGCTTGCCGAGAGATGAGGATATAATCCCCTTGCCGAGTGACGACGCTACGCCGCCAGTGACGAAGATGTACTTGGTTGCCACGATTTTACCTGTATAATTATGTGTTTTGATGCCGATGTTCCAGCCGTCCTTGCCTGCGGGCGGCGCGTGTGTCCGCGCCACGGTGAGCGGAGGCGGACGATTTCAATCTGCAAAGGTAATAAATATGTGCGATATGAGAGCGGGGGGGCGGTGAGAAATGTGGCGGGGGGGAAGGGGAGTGTGTGTTTTAAGGCGAGTTGTTGGGGAGTGGCTGGCTCGGGGCTTCGGAGGGGCTTCGGCGAGAGTATGTGTTTTTAACTTATATTTGCAATGAGGTTTCATGATGAGACCTCGGCGTAAGTCCTTTTGTCATCACGTAATTCCGTTGTCTACAATAGTGTGTTTGGGGTTAATGTGGTTATCCGAAAATTATTACCGTGGAAATGTTTTGCGGTGTAGGGAGAAAAGGGTATATTTGCATGACTATTTTGAGATTTCATGCCAGTATGAAACAGGAAAAGGTCTCGAAGACGAGGGTTCTTATTGTGGATGTGGCGCGGCGGCTGTTCGCGCAGTACGGGAAGAGCCATGTGACTATGAACGATATAGCCATTGCCTCAGGCAAGGGGCGGAGGACGCTGTACACTTATTTCAGGAATAAGGATGAGGTGTATCTGGCTGTGATTGAGAATGAGCTTGACCTGCTTATAGACAGGCTTCAGGTGGTGATGGCCAAGGAGTTGCCCGCCGACAGGAAGCTGGAGGAGTATATCTTCGTGAGGTTCGAGGCGGTGAAGGAGGCTGTGGAGCGGAACGGGTCGCTGAAGGCGGATTTTTTCCGGAATATATATGAGGTGGAGAAGGCGCGGCGGCCGATAGATGTTAAGGAGATAAGGATGCTGAAGCAGATATATGACGACGGGGCGCAGAAGAAGATTTTCACTGTGCAGAATACGCAGTGGGCGGCGATGATGACGCTCTATGCGCTGAAGGGGCTTGAGGCTCCGTATCTGAACCATACGATAGGGACGTATATCAGGGATCACAGACAGAACATTATCAAGGTGCTGTTCGGCGGGATTGTGAGGCAATGAGGAAAGATAACGCGGGAGGACGTTTTTCCTCCAACCATACATTTTTTCATAGTTTTATTTTTTAAGTTAGGCGTGAGTGCGGGTGCTGCTGTGATAGCAGTGCCCCCATTTTTTGTTGCGTTACTTTTTTGTTGCGTATTTATGAGGAAGGTGATTATATTGTCCGACACGCACGGATGTGTGGACGAGAAACTGAGGCAGCATCTGAAGTGGGCCGACGAGATATGGCACGCGGGGGATATAGGCAGGTGGGAGACATACGACCGGCTGTGCAGGATTGCGCCGGTGAGGGCGGTGTACGGCAATGCGGACGGCTGGGATCTGCGGGCGGAGCTGCACGCGTCGCTGCGCTTCGAGTGCGAGGGCATCAGGGTGCTGATGACGCATATAGGCGGTTATCCGGGACATTACGGGCGGTGGGCACGAGGGCTTATCGAGGAGGGGAAGCCGGATCTTTTCGTGTGCGGGCATTCGCATATATTGCGGGTGATGTATGACAAGCGGCTGGGGATGATGACGATGAATCCCGGGGCGGCTGGCACGTACGGATGGCAAAAGGTGAGGACGCTGCTGCGGCTGACTGTGGAGAAGGGGAGGGTGACGGGGCTGGAGGTGGTGGAGATGTGAGGGGTGAATTTTGTCGGGCAGATGACACAGATGTACGGGAGTATGTCATGCAAGGTGTGTCCCGCTCGTGGCGCGGGGTCAGATGAGCCTGAGATGAATGGCATTGCAAAGGGCTTCTATGATGTTTTTAGAACCTGTCTTTTTCATCAGTCCGGCACTGGTAGTTTTAATTGTTTCCTCTGAGCGGCACAGGATTTCCGCTACTTCTTTGCGGGTTTTGCCGATGGCCGCCAACCGCAATATCTGTAATTCCCTGTCGGTGTACTGCTGTGCGGATTTGCATTGCCATTGACGGTCGGCCGTCAGCCGGTAGATCATGCCGTGCAGCCTGTCGGAGACGATGATTTTATCAAACGCAAAGGCCGATGTCGGCAACGAGAGTATTATCAGGAGTTTGGACAGCGTTTTCCCGTCTGGGGAGAAGGAGAGGGGGATGTACTGGTGGTTGGTCAGGCATATAGTTCCGTCAGCCCGTAGGACGTTCATGTCTACCGACAGTGTGAGTGCAGCCGGGGACAAGCCTTCTGTCCCGCTGACCAGTGCATTTATTTGCTCTACAATTTCCATGAGCCTTTCGTTTTCGGAGGCGGGGCGGAGGCTGTGCAGAAAGTTTATGGCAGGCACGCTGTACAGCTCTTCCCTTGATTTCCCGCATATGCAGGAAAAGCTGTCGGAGATGTAGAGAAGCCTGTCGTTGGCGTAATCCAACAAGATGAAACGCTGGTAGAGTCCCATGCTTAAAGCGTCCAGAACGGTCTCAATGGGAAAGTCAGATGGGGTTTGTTTCGAGTGGTTGTCCATGTTCTTAATGTGTAAGCCGTCTGTCATTTGTCGGATCTGTCACGTTTGGAGCGTGCGATATGTATTTTCAGAAACTCTTCCAAGTAGCCTTTGTAGTGGGAACAGTAATTATTCCTGCATTTTTCAAATTTATTCTGGATACGGTGAATAGGGCAACCGCCATTGCATATAGGCAAGTATCTGCATTTCCGGCATACGGGATCTTCGAGAGGGTCAGCACCGTACATCTGTCTGTTATAGACAAGCTGATTGAACTCCACTATCCGTCCGTCGTCTCCAATCTTGCCTATGGCGTATGATTCATCACCTATAACCTCCCAACATTTGTATACATATCCCCGTGGGTCAAAGGCAACAGCTAAATCATTGCGTATGGCACATTCGGCCATTACTTTATTAGGGTATCTTGCGTAAGGGCTATCATAGCCATGATGGTATAAATCCAATATAAAAGCGGAACGCTCTTTATGATTGAAAAGACCTGTATTGCACTCGTTGCATATATGGATATCCTTTTCAAGAATAAATGCAGGTGCGGGATTTATGTTTTTTCTTCCCTTGAATCTTTCGAATATAGAATCCACTAGCTTGGGATATTCGAGGGCATTGGCTTTGGTCAAATTTACGCGTAGTACTATATGCAATTCGGGGTATTCATCGTTGAGTAATTCGATGTTTTTCATGATCTGTTCAAAGACATCGACTCCATCAATGCGTTTTATTTTGTTGTGGGTCTCTTTCATTCCATCAATTGTAATCTGCATTGATGTTATCTGGACTTTCTTTAATATGCGAACCGTCTCTTCTGTCACATCATATGCGGTAGTGATGATGTTTGAACTGAACTGGATATCTGACAGATGGGCTTTCAGCTTATCATAGAATGTCTCTATTTCATGTATGGCCATTAATGGCTCTCCCCCCGAACCATGTTAATCTTAACGCCTTGACTTCCTTTTTCCCAGATATGAATTTAATGATGCGATCCATCATCTCTTCTGAGATGTTTCCGGGTCGTTTGAATTTTTCAAAGCAATAATGGCAATTGAAGTGGCAATCCATTGTAGGGGCGATGGTTATGTGCATCGTGTCCCGTTCGACCCGGACTCTGCTTATGATAGATTTGTATATAAGGAACTCATCTTCATAGCTGGTGGTCAGCATACTGTTTTTGCGCAGAGCTTCGACGGTCTCACCGTCAAGTTTTGCAGTATCGAACTCTCCGCTCTGATTTTTTTCAGATGACAAGACGGAATACGTGTCCTGATCGATGTCTACCAACGAATTAGACAGCGCATTGTATATGTAATAGCCCCCATCGTATTCGAGAGGAAAGTTATAATGTGAAAGTATCATAGTAAGGTCTTGAGTTCGTATAATAGGCTGTTCATCATATCTTTGAACGGTTTGTCGGCAAAGTTGTCCGCAGAGCGGAGCTTTTTCATGCGCCTGTAAAGTTCGTTTTCCCAGAAAAATCCCCTTCGGGTGTCACCGATGATGGCGAAGTCCAATATGTCCGCATGATACATCTCGAGGTAGGCGAGGGCGGCAAGCTGCGACATCTGACGGGGTATAATATCCTCGGGGGAGACGTGCGCCCTGTCGAAGAGGTACATGGCCGACTTGTAGTACTCCATAGCCGTGCGAGATATGGTGCGCTGTGTGTCAGCTCCGCCGTAAAGGATGAGTTCAGATAGGGAGCAGAGAAGCGGATATATCACGTCGTCACCGGAAAGTCCGTCTATCCACAGCGCGTCGGGAGAGAAGCCGACATTTTCAGGCTTGGGGGGCTGATGGATCATGAAACCGTTGACTACTACTGCACCGGACGCGAGCAAAGGTATGTTGCCCTTGTAGCTGAGCAGTGAGATATAGAGAGTGATGCTGTCGGCAGGGGCGGAGGTGATGGAGTCGAGGAAACCGGTGTGGAAACCGGAAAGCGCCATACTGTCATACAGCTCCTTGGCCTTGTCGTAGAGCGGCTTCTGCGCCGTGAAGAATTCGCCGAAGCGTGTCTGGCGGTAGAACTGGTCTATGAACCCCATCAGGGCATCGTACTCTTTGGCAGGCCATGTCTGTCTCATCCTGTTGGTCTTATCCGCATCCTGCACTATGTGGCCACTGTCGATTTTCCATGTGAGCGCGGCGGACAACAGCAGTTCACGGTCGATCTCATAACCGGAGGCCATAAAATAGTATATGTTGTCAGAAAGAAGAAGTCCCTTTGTACGGGAGACGAACTGCCGATCGACATAGTTGAAATAGTAGCCATCGATAGGGAGATCGCGGTCAAAGCCGACATATCTGCTGAGGTAGGAGGCGAGTTCTATGCGCTCGTCTATGCGGGTGGTGAGTACGGTGCTGTGAATACCCTGTACCCAGAAGAGTAGGGTACAGAGTGCAGTCAAGAAATGTTTCATGGCTTAGAGGTTTATGGGTCAATGTTATAGTTTGTACCTTGCAAAGATAATGAAAATCCGATTGCCGTAATGCATCGGCACGGGTGGCAACAACTGTTACCCGCTTGCAAATATACGTCATATGTGATACAGTTGCAATCACCCAAAAGGGTGAAAGTGCGACGGAACAAGGCGGATGCCGGCTTTACGGATGGTGAGGGGCTTCGGTGAGGCTTCGGAGGGGCTGGCTAAGGACTTCAGCGAGAGTACGTGTTTTTAACTCTAATTTAGAGAAGAAGATGCGGTGTCAAGTAGGAAGGATGGGCTATCGGTGAGTCCGGCAGAGAGGGCGGTCAGAGCAAAATGAAAACGCCCTGCATCAAGCACGGTGCAGGGCGTTAAGGTTTACAGTAGGCTGATATGTCAGGAGGGGATACGGCCGTCGGCGGCGATGAGGGCGAGGAGGCGGTCTGTGGCCTCGGCCTCGGGGATGTTCTTCGCGACGCACTCGCGGCCACGATAGAGCGAAACGCGGCCTGCGGCGGCACCGATGTAGCCGTAGTCGGCATCGGCCATCTCGCCCGGGCCGTTGACTATGCAGCCCATGACGGCGATTTTCAGGCCGGGGAGGTGGGCTGTGGCGGCCTTGACGCGGCGGACGGCCTCCGGAAGGTCGAACTTGGTGCGGCCACAGCTGGGGCAGGAGATGTACTCTGTGGCGGTGATGCGAGCGCGGGCGGCCTGCAATATCTTGAACATGATGTCGTTGAGGGTCTCCTGAGAAAAGGTGTGGGTGGTGTCCTCAAGCATTATGCCGTCAACGAGGCCGTCGGCAAGGAGTGCGCCGAAGTCGGCGGCAGCCTTAATCTGTAGAGTCTTGACAGAGGTCTCGCGGTAAGAGCGACTGACGATGACGGGGTTTTTCAGCCCGGCGGCGGTGAGGCGATGAATCGCGGCACGGAGTTCGCCTACGGGGTTGGCGTGGCGGCTGTAGAGCATCGCGATGATGAAAGGATTGCCACGGAGTATGCGCATGATGCGGTCGGTCATCTCGTCGGGGCGCATGATGAAACAGAAGGGCAGGCTGACGTTGAGGGTATAGTCGGCCTGCGGCGAGGCGGTGCATGGGTCATTGGCCACGACAACTGGCGGCTGTCCTCCGCCGATGCGGCCCACGCGTTCACTTTCGCGCCGAGAGAAGGAGTAGGGCGAGAAGCCTTCGCAGAGTTTGCCATTGATGGGCTTATGCCCGGTGCGGGCCGTGATGTAGCGTACAAGAGTGCGAGCCACGGGGAGTTCCGCCTCGGGGGCTTCGGAGAGGGAGACGCGTACGGTGTCGCCGATGCCGTCGGCGAGCAGAGTGCCGATGCCGACGGCGGACTTGATGCGCCCTTCGTCATCGCTCCCGGCCTCGGTCACGCCGAGATGGATGGGGTAGCGCATACCGCGAGAGTCCATCTCGCGCACGAGCAGGCGCACGGCGTGGATCATCACAAGGGTGTTAGACGCTTTGACGGACAGCACAATATTGCGGAAATCCTCCTTTTCGCACATCTCGATGAACTCTATGCACGAGGCAGCAAGACCTTCGGGGGTGTTGCCGTAGCGGCTCATGATGCGGGGGGAGAGAGAGCCATGGTTCACGCCGATGCGGACGGCAGTGCCGTGGCGACGGCAGATGTCGAGGAGCGGGCGGAGCTTGGCGCGGATGGCTTCAAGTTCGGCGTCCCATTCCTCCTGCGTGTATTCGCCCTGCTTGCCGGGGACGAAGTTGCCGGGGTTGATGCGTACTTTCTCGATGAGGGCGGCGGCTGTCTCAGCCACCTTGGGGTTGAAATGGATGTCGGCCACGAGGGGGGTAGTGATGCCCTGATCCCGCAGACGGTCGTGGATGATGCCGAGGCTCTGCGCCTCACGTGTGCCCTGAGTGGTGAAACGGAGCAACTCCGCGCCTGCATTGCAGCAGCGTACGGCCTGAGCGAGGGATGCCTCGATGTCGTTAGTGTCGGTGTTGGCCATGGTCTGTATGCGGACGGGCGCATCGCCGCCTACGGTTGTCGAGCCGACTTGTATCTGTACGGTCTCCCTGCGGGAGTAGTTGAACGGATTCATGATGACTGTACGTTTGTCAGTTAATCTTCAGGGGGTTGAAGAGTTCGCCCTCGTGCAGAGTGCGCTCTTTCTGCTGGGGGAAGATAATCATGAAGTTGTTCGCGGTGAAGTACTTGCTTATGTAGTACGGCACTTTGTCAAAGAGCGGATGGTAGGAGAGCGTGGATTTCCGCGCCGAGATGATTATCACCGTGTCGTGCGGGCGCACCTCCTGAGTGACGATGAGGAAATCCTCCCATGACTCCAGTTCCTTGAAGTCCGTGTTTTTCAGCTTCTGCCGTCCGCACATCTCTTTCAGAGCCGCTGTCGTGCGCTGGCTTGCGAAGAATAGCACGCTGATGCCAAGCTGCGAAGCTATGTTCTTCACCCTCTCGAACCACAGCGGGAAGCCGAGTTCAAACTCCGCCTTGTCAGGCACGGCTACAACCAGACGCTTCACGTCGCTCACGGGGTGCTTTGTCCCGTAGATGATGAGATTCTCATCGGAGCTTTTAAGCAGCGAGGAGATGACGTTGCCGTAGAACGTGTCGACTATATTGCTTTTCTGGTGTACACCTACCAGTACATCGGTGATGTCGTACTCTTCGGCAGTGGTCACTATGCAGTTAGCCACGTTTATGTCCCTTTTCACTATCGGGGTGAGCTGGCTGTCGGTCGATGCAGCCAGTTTTGCCGCGCTCTCCATCAGCTTGCCTTTACGCTCATCGTCCTCGCCGTTTATACTGTTGATGCTCAGGGCATAAATCGCCTTCTTGTTGTTCTTGTCCTTAATCAGGTTGCTCAGCTCAATGAGCTGCGGCATGGTCTGCGGATTAGAAATAGGTACGAGGATGCGCTCCTGTCCTGTCACTTCCGGCCTGTCATCCGACTCCTTATCAGCCACATCGGCCAAAGCGATGGCCCGTGCCGCCTTTTCAGTGACGATAGAGCTTATGGTGCAGGTCACGAGTATCATCACAATCGTGCCGTTCAGCACATTCAGGTTGAGCAGGCCGAGATTGTAGCCAATCATGACTGCGGCCAGAGTCGCGGCAGCCTGCGCGTTGCTAAGGCCGAATATGAGGTTGCCCTCGTGCTTAGTAAGGCGGCATGATTTCTCAGTGAGCCATGCAGCAAGCCACTTTGTGAATGTCGCCACGACACTCATTGTGACCGCTACAAGCAGCGCGTCGCCACCGGTGAAGAACACACGCAGGTCTATCATCATGCCGATGCCTATCAGGAAGAACGGTATAAATATCGCGTTGCCGACAAACTCTATCCTGTTCATCAGGGGCGACACCGACGGTATGAGCCTGTTCAGCACCAGTCCTGCGAAAAACGCCCCGATAATGCCCTCCAGACCGACAATAGCCGCGAGCCACGATGCGAAAAACACCATTGCCAGCACGAAGATATACTGCGCCACATTGTCGCTGTTCAATTTCAGAAACAATTTTGTGATGTACGGTATCAGCCAGAAGACAACAATGCCGAAAATCACAGTCCCGACACCGAACTTTCCCCAATAGCCGGCGGACATTTCGCCCGTGGCACGCGCCACGATGACCGCCAGCACAAGCAGCGCACCCACAACCGTGATAATAGTACCTACGACCGTGATGCTAATCGCACGGTGTTTCGCTATACCCATCTTGCTCACTATCGGGTATGCTATAAGGGTGTGCGACGCATACATACTCGACAGAAGGACCGAGGTCACGAAGTCGAAATTAAGAATGTACATAGATGTGACCGTTCCTATAATCATCGGGAGAAAGAACGTGTACAGACCGAACAGTATGCCTTTCTTGCTGTTCTGCCTGAATGTGTTCATGTCCACCTCCAGCCCGGACTGGAACATAATGTACAGTATGCCCACCTCCCCGAACAGTTCAAAACTCTGGTCCTTGGCCAGCACATTCAGTCCGTGCGGCCCGAAAACCATACCTGCGATGATGAGACCTATGATATGCGGTATCTTAATCCGGTTGAGCATAGGCGCAACAAGAATAATCAGCAGCACCAACAGGAAAATGGGAATGGGGTCAGTAAGCGGAAGCTCCGGCAATCTTATTGAATTCAGTATCATACAATGTATTTGTTTGTTGTCTATTGTGTTACAGGGTTTTATTTTGTCACTTTAACCGTGGTATGGTATTCAGCTGTGTAACGGCTAATCCAGCCTTTCTCCTCCAAATGTCTGAAGAGACCTTCGTGGATGTAGATGGTGAACAGACCGAGATTGAATTCTGCCCGGAAGTATTTGGGATAGACCATCGGACACCTTATCCTAATCTCATAGTCACCCGTCGCCTTGTCAGTTTTTCCCTTTATGACATCGCATCCATTCAAAGCTATGGCCGCGCGGTGTTCAGGGCTGTTCAGGGCGAAATGCTTCGCTGCGTTCCATACGATGTGAACGGATGTGCCTGCCTTCTTATCTGCCAAATACTTTATCGCTTTCTGAAGTTTGGGAGATTTCATAAGCCCATCGGAGGCTCTGAACCTCACCACAGCACCGTCATTGTGAGGAAAGTGGAGCAGGAAACATTCCCAAGCCGCTTCAGGGGACAACGGCCAGCCGAATATCCACACAGCCATGTGCATGGTGTAGGCGCTACAACACTCGTAGAGATTCAGATCTTTGCCTTGGCGGAGTTTCGACATTGATTTGAACTGATGAAAAAACACGAAGTAACAGCCGTTTACAAAAACGATTGCGACCAAAAGCAGCAGGCTGACTAAAACAGTTTTTACGGGCTTTCTCATAATTGTTTATCTGCTCTGAACCATCTTTTACGAATCCATACCGCAGTGTTCTGATACAAAGGTAGTAAAAGCCGAGCTAAGAGACAAGTGTAAACAGTGTTTTCTAAGGGATTTTGCAGAAGAATTGCCGTTGCGAGGTGAGATATGTCAGATTGTAAGTATTAACTTTGCGGGTTCTAAGCCTCGATGTTTATTAAAATGTTTGCGTACGAAAGGCCAATCTGGGGTGATTTTTGTTAAATCTGCCGCGAGGGACATATATTTAATGTTAAATTTGCATTTGCCTATTGCGGGATAAAATAAAAGCTGTACCTTTGCAGTGTCAAAACAAGAGAATTGGTTTTGATTCTTCATAGATTGGAAAGAAGGTTTTTTTATAGATTATAGATTATAGATAATGTGGGCGGAGGTCTTGCGTGAGCAAGGCTTTCGTTTTTTATATGCCAGTGTGTATTGTTTCCTATATAAAGCGGATGCGGGATTTGGCTGAGCCGAATCCCGCATCCGCTTTATTGTATGTGCTAACGATTTAGAAGTATCTGTATCTGAAGTCCTCTATGTCAGCAGCTTTTTTCAGTGCATCAATGATGAGATAAGAGTTCATGTAACGCTGACGCTCGGAGAGCATAGCCATCTCCTCTTTCTCGTTATATGGTGCAGACGATTCGGTCTTTGATATGACCTTATAGACGAATGCGCCCATATTTCCCTTTATCGGCTGCGACAGCTCACCTTCTTTTGCAGAGGCCACCTGAGCGAAGAGGACAGGCTCATTGCCAATCGAACCCGCGTATGTGCTGTTGAAATTCACACCGCGTACTGTGTCGGTAGAGAAGTTGTCTGCCGCAAGCTCTTCCATGGTCTTGCCCTTCATCTGTTCCGTAAGAATATCGCCTTTCTTTTCCCTGCGGATTTCAGTCATGAGCCTTGATTTCACATCGTCAACGCTCCTGTAGCCTTTCTCGTGTACGCTGTTTATTCCAGCAACCACGAGTTTGTCGCCACATTCGAATACATCAGATACCGTTCCGGCTTTGTTCTCGAATGCCCAACGTACCACTTCCCGAGCCTGATTTACATTGTTAATACGGGTAGCATTGATATTTATGTTATTTGCGCTGCGCAGGTTAAGATTCCCTTCCTTAGCTGCGCTTTCCATTTTTTCGAGAGTGTTATTCTCTACGGCGAACTTCTTTGCTTCAGCATAGATGTCGGCCTGAGTTCTCGAAGAGGGCATCACTTCACGCGAGATGACCGCGAGCTTCACCTTGTCGGCTTTACCTCCAATCTCCTCCACATTGAAGATGATTATCGCATTGCCCTCCTTGACATGGAAATATCCGTTTGTCGAGGTGTAGAAAGCCTTGTCGGCAATCTCTTTCGTCACTTCGTTTTCGCGCACCCAACCTATCTCACCGCCGTTCCTTGCATTCTGTGCGAGGGAGTGTTCCTCTGCGAGCTGTGCGAAATCAGAGCCAGCGAGGAGAGCTGTCTCTATGCTGTCGGCAAGCGCCTGTGTCTCGTCAGGGGTCTGCCTGAACAACACGATATTACGGAGTTTCACCGAGTCCGGCGAGGATATGCCAGTCTCCACGATGCGTGCCATTTTGTAGGTGTTGTTTACAAATATCGGGCCGGACACCTCATCTTTCTTGCCACTGAACGCGAACTCTGCGAAATCTTTGTCCACATCGTCTTTGGTCAGGTTCACGCCGCTGTAAGTGACATCAGAGTTCCCGTTTGTCACGCCCGCGATATCCGAAGTAGAAGCAAACTCGTCTTTCAGTTTCGTAATCCAGCTTTCAACATCATCGAAATCTTCCTGCGAAGGCTTGATGTCGAACGCTACATATTTGATGTTTGCGTTAGCCTCCTGTCTGAACTGCTCTTTCTCCTTATTGTAGCGTGCCTTTATCTCACTGTCGGAGACATTCACCGTCGAGTCGGCTATGGCATAATAGCTTTTCATTGCATATACAATGTCTGCCGATGTCTTACCGCCGTCGAACGCGTATTTTGCTTCAAGCGGTGTAACGGCTATCGCCTCGGAAATCAGTGATGTGTATTTCTCCTCTATGCGGTTCTCTTTTATCATTCTCTCCCAGAACATCCAATAGTTACGCCAGTTCTGGAGCTCTTCCGCAGGGATTTGCGCGCTCTGCTCTCCGTCTATAATCGAGAGAAAATTAATCAGCTGGTTACGGTCGAACACACCGTCCTGATTCATAAACACCGGACGTGTGGTTATGTAAGGGCTTATGTGAGAGCCGACTATCTGGTCGGTAAGCTCGTTCTTCGTGACCATCATGCCCATTGCCTTGGCCTCGTCACCTATGATTTTACTTCTTACCGTGGTCTCCCATACGCTTTCTCTCATCTGGTTTGTCGCCTCATCGTTGAGACTGGCCTGACCCATTTCCATCTCGTAGACTTTTCTCATCTGCTCGATAGAGTTCATGAAGTCCATTGCCTTGATTTTCTGGCCGTTTATCTTGGCTACGTTGTTACGGCTTTCCTGGAAATATGTGGAGCCCGATCCGAGGAAATCTCCTATCACAAATGCCAGAATAGCTAAACCTACCACAATTAAAAGGAATGTCCCTTTACTCCTGATTTTCTCTAATGTTGCCATTTCCTGCTATGCAAATATCATGTTATTATTGACTATTTCCGCTAAAATTTTGGGGACGAAGTTACGAAAAAAAGCAATACAATGCCGGTTTTTTGTGCAAAATCTTTTATGGTATTGATTGTCAGTTGGATATACATATCATTTGGTCAGCTTCACAAGGTCTATGCGGTTATTGTGCGCAGCCAGAACCTTAAATGTGAAATTGTCTATACGTATAGTTTCGTTTAGTTTCGGAAATTTCTGGTAGTGGTAAAGTATGTATCCAGCTACCGTGATATAGTTGTCCGATTCGGGAATGCCCAATTCGAACTGGCTGTTAGCCGCGTCTATTTCCAGCCTACCCGAGAGCACATACTCATGCTCATTAATCTGTTTGGCTGTATATTCACGGTTGTCGTGCTCGTCCTCTATCTCGCCGAATATCTCCTCCATGATGTCTTCGAGTGTGACAATCCCGGCTGTGCCGCCAAATTCATCGACTACCACGGCTATGCTTTTCTTTTCCTGCATGAATATGTCCATCAATTTGTTGGCGGCCATGGTTTCCGGTACTATCGGCATTTTCAGCAGCAGCTCGCGCCAGTTGTCCGGCTGCTTGAATATGTTTGCAGCGTGGAAATAGCCTATGATGTTGTCTATCGTATCCCTGTATATCAGTATCTTGGAGTAGCCTGTGCTTACAAATGTGTTTTTGAGGTCATCAAGTGTAGTCCCCTCTTCGGGCAGGGCGATTATCTCCGTGCGCGGCACTATGCAGTCCCGGATTTTTACGGATGAGAAGTCGAGTGCGTTCTGGAATAGCTTTACGTCGTTTTCTATCTCCACATCACTTTCATGGCTTTCGAGAGTCTCGTTAATCAGGTAGTCGAGGTCGGCCTTGTTGAGGCTCTGCTGTCCACTTTTTGGGGAATATGCCTTGAATATGGAGAGTATGAGCCGCGAGAGGAATGTGGCCAATATGGTGATAGGGTAGAGTATGACGTAGAATACGGCCAATACAGGTGCGAATATGCGCAGCCACAGGTTAGGGTTGGCCTTGAAGATGGTCTTTGGGAGGAACTCGCCGGTTATCAGCACTATTATTGTGGCGCAGATGGTCTGCATCAGAGAGACGGCGAAATTGTTGTGTATGAAGCTGGCGAATACGGGGTCGAGCAGTTCCGCCATCTTTATGCCGTAGATGACGAGGACTATATTATTCCCCACGAGCATTGTCGATATATACTGTTCGGAATGCCGGTAGAAGAAATCAATCAGTCTGGAGCTTACCCCGTTGTTTTTCCTGTCAAGCTCCATCCGCAGTTTGTTCGACGAGACGAAGGCTATCTCCATGCCGGAGAAAAAGGCTGACAGGATAAGCGATATGATTATGATTGAATATGCGTCCATCTCATTAATCTTTGTTGCCGGCCGTGCTGTCTGCCGCTACAGTGTCCGGCTCTTCTTCGGGGTCGACTGGAATTATGCCGTATGGGTTTCTGATTTCGTACTTTGTGAATGTCTGGTTAGAGTTGAACCCTATGCCGTTTATAATCTTGTCTTCCTGTATGATGCGTATGGCCGAGTCGGAGTAGACACGCTCGGTCCCCTGATTCCAGTACAGCTCCTCGGTCTCGAACTGCTCGCCTTGCAGATTGATGGCACGCACGCTGTCATTGAGTTTCCATATCTCCATTTTCTGATAGTATATGGCTTTGCGGCAATCTATCTGCGCGTCGATGTTGTACTCTTCATCGAACCTTTCAAAGTGCAGTCCTTCCGGAAAGTCCCAATATGGAGTGTCAGCCTTGTCGTAGACCTTCCATTTTTTCGCGAACAGGCGGTAACGGATGATGCCGGAGTCTGATATTATGGTCGTTATGGAGTCGGCCTGCATCTGGGGAATTACCTTCTGGTCGGCTATATCGTCAGTCAGGACAACCTTTTTCCTGCATGAAGTGAATAAAAACAGCATAGCAATAATCACCGGGATTACTGCTATACTGTTTTTGAACCTGTTATCTCGGAACTCCGTTTTCAAGCTTCCGCTTTATTTTGCACGTGCAGTGGTGCTTTCGCTTATCCAGCTGCCTACAAAATATGTCTTGCCCTCCTCGATGTCGGGGTGCATGAAGATTTCTTCCTTGGTCGGGAAGTGTGCGCTGTATGCCCTTATCAGCTCATTGGCCTGCTTCACATTATCTTCCGAGGGGTCAGCATTCCTTGCCTTGATGAACTGGTCTACCGCCGCCCAGTATTTTGTCTTGTTCAGCACCGGGTCGTCAGAGATAGTGCCGGCGTTCGCATAGATGTATCCCAGCAGGAGGTACGCAGCTGCGGTGTTGGGGTTCTTCTGTATGGCCAGCTTTGCATACTCGCGGGTCTTGGCGTTGTTGTTCATCGCGTTGTAGCAAGTGGCTATGCGCATCAGCTCACTGGCCTTGTCCTCGTCCGTTGCGGCAAGGTTTGCGGCCTCCTGAAAGTATTCTATCGCTTTGGCATAGTCCTTCTTGCTGTAGCACATGGAGCCGAGACCCGTTGCCGATTCGGCAGACGGCTGTATGGCGTGTGCGTATGTCGATGCGGCGAAGTAAGCCTCCTCGTCGGTGCAGTCCAGACGCTTGAAGAAGTTCATGGTGCGCTGCAAATAGGCAAGGTCAGCCTTGTTCTTCTCTATCTGTGGGGCAAAGATTTCGTTGAGCTTGTCGCAGTCAGCCGCGCCAGACTGTGCGAACAGATTGTCGAAATATGTCTTGTACTGTTCGTATGTGCTCTTGTACTGGGGCTTAGCTGTAGAGATGACCCCGTCTATCGCGTTGCTGCACATGGTGTAGTCGCTGATGAACTGCTCTGTGAGCGACGGGTCTTTCTTGTACAGGCTGTACGATGTCGTGAGGAATGTCTGTATATGTGTCGCGCCGCAGTCAGCACCGAGTTTGGTTACGGCATCTTTGAGCCATTTGTAGGGCATTGCCAGGTCGTTCGGCTTGTATTTCAGTGAGGTGACCGCCTTGTCGGCCAGTATTTCCTCAACCGGGTCTTTGGGGTCGTTGCCGAAGTAGAGTATCTGGTCATCGTAGACTTTCATGAGTTTCTGGAACAGCTCCTCTTTCTTTGCCGCGTCCTTCTCGTTGTCTATCTGCCACGACACTATCTGTACACCGAGTATGTATATGTTCTTGTGCGCATACGGGCAGTCGGCGTATGCCTTTTCCCAAGGGCCGAGCGCGTCGGCGTAGTTCTTGTGCTTGCATGATGTGGTGAAGAGACTGAGGTTCTGCATACACTCCTGTGTCACTTCTCCGGTTTTCTTTTCCTGAGCCGAAACTACTCCGGCCGCCATGGAAAAGCACAGTGTCAAAACAATTAGATTTAATGCTTTCATACTATTTGGTTGGTTATTTGGATTATATTCGATTACGTCTCCTATCTTACCTTAGACCTCACAAACCATGTTTCGTTTAATGCCACGTTGATGCCCAGCTGGACATACTGCTCGTTCAGCAGAGCCTGATTCGCCCCGCCTATGTTGCCGTATTTGAGGTCAAAGTTTATCATTGTCTTCGAGTTGCGCAGCGGCAGTCCGATTCCTAACGTCACGGCGAAATCCTTTGCCGTCGCGCCGTTTACCCTGACGTATGAGTCGGAGTAGCTTGCGCCGAGACGCCAGTGCATCCGGTCCACGTATCTGTGTCCACGCGGGTCGTTGACGTACTCCGCGCCGAGGGAAAGTTTGAGCCTGTTGCTGAGGCTGTCGGTCACGCCGTAGTATTTCGCCGAGGAGAAGGCCTGGTAGGTAGCGTCGGCACCTATGGTGAATCGTCCGTCGTATGTGTATGTGAATCCGCCGCCGTATGTGTCGGGCAGTTCGAATGACTCTACGGACGATGTGGTCACGGTGTCAACGCCCGATGTCGATTCGGTCAGCTTACCTCCGAGAGGGGACTTGAACTCGTAAACCGCGCCTATGGTGAACGCGTGTTTGTCTCCGACGGTCTCGTGGTATTGGAGTCCGAAGCGTGCATTGAAGCTGCTGATATATAGTTCGGATGTGCTTACTGTGCTGTTGGCCAGTATGTCTGTCGATTCGAACGCGAGTGTGCGGTAGTGGGTGATGTCGCCGAACATATAGTATGCGTTCGCGCCCAGCGAGAGGTGGTCGAAGAGGTCGAACGCGAGGCCGAGGTATACCTGGCTGATGCCGCCTTTACCGTTGAATGCCTGCGTGTAGCCAGTGTAGCCGTGGTCGGTCTCGCCTCCGGCGTTTTTCACCGAGTCGTTGAAGTTGTAGTTGTATCCCACGAAAGAGAAGGGTATGACTCCCGCGCTGAGCCCCATCCATTTCGTGACGGGAACCTGAAGGGCTATGTAGTCGAGATTGCCCGTGAAGGTGTTCCTTGTCGCGCCGCCGCTCGAGAATGACGAGAGCAGTCCCGATGCGCTGAACTCGAAGAGGAAACTTGTGCTGTCTATCGCGCTGTATGAGGCCGGGTTGCCGGGGTTGATGGTCGCATTGCTCCGCAGTCCGTATGATATTCCGCCCATCGACTGGCTTACGGAGAAGCCCTGGTCCTGCAGTTGTCCATAGCCGTACCGCGTGTATGGCGAGTTGGTGTTGTTCTGCGCGGCGATGCCGGCGGCCGTCATTGAGATGACTACCGTCAGAACTAATATAATAAGGTTCTGGACTTTGTTCATTATTCCGTTGTCAGCTTCAGGTTGTATCTTAATATCTCGTTCAGGCCTATATGTATAAGGTTCGGCTCAGCAATTTTTCCGCATCCGATGTTCTGTGCGAAATATGCCGCCCCGCCTCCTGTCAGGAACACATTGAGCCGTCCGTATCTGCCACGGAGGTAGGCAACCATGCCTTCCGCCTCGTAGACGATGCCGTTGTAAGCCCCGGCTTTCATGGCTTCCGTCGTGCTGCGGCCTATGCGGTAGTCCGGTATGTCGCATGGGGGCACGTCGGGCAGCTTGTCTGTGAAAGCGTGCATAGCGTCGAGCCGCATCTTGTAGCCCGGGGCAATGTTGCCTCCGAGGAAAGAGCCTGTCTCGTCGATGACATCGTATGTGATGCACGTTCCTATGTCTATGATGAGCGAGGCTTCTCCCGGCCTGAGCCTGTACGCGCCTACGGCGGCCGAGAGCCGGTCCATGCCGAGGGTTTCCGGTGTGCCGTAGCAGTTACGAATCGGAATGGCCGTGGTGTGTGTGACCGTCAGCACGGGTATGCCCCTATGTTCCAAGAACGCGCCGATATGTTTTTTATTGTCTGTCACAGATGATATTATGGCATGGGATATCGTGTGCCTTCCCGTTATGCCCGCCAACAGTTCTTCTGTCACATCTTTGGTAATGAGGTTGAAGGTTATAGCGTCATTATCGAAAATGCAGAACTTGGTATAACTGTTGCCGATGTCAATCGTAAGTTCCATCAAATAAAATGCATATCGTCTTATGGCTCGCAAAGGTACTGTTTTTTTTCTGAATGGGCAAAACTACGGGAAAGTACGGGCATTTTGTTACGATTTGTCTTGAGAGGGTCGGGAGGGGCTTCGGAGAGCCTACGGAGGAGCTTCGGCGAGAGTACGTGTTTTTAACCTTAATTTATAATTGGAGGAGAGGTGTCCGAATGGATATGCGCTGATGCTGTAATGTTTGGTATTATGCGTAGGAATAATATGTGTTTTGCTTATATGAGATTGTTGTATTGATGATGTATGTGGACGGGGTATTGAGCCAGTTTTATGCGCCATTTACACGCTGCCGATATAATTTTTGGGATAATTTCGTTTTTCGGTCGGTTTTTCTTGCGGGTATGGGGATTTGTGCTTACCTTTGCGCGTGTCTCTGTGTTATGGCACACATAAGGCGGGAGGCGGTTATGGTCAGGGTTTTGTTTAACATTATAAATATACAGTTATGAAGAAATTAGTTTTGTCTTTGATGGCGGTCTGCATGACTGCCGTGATGTTTACGTCGTGCGATCCGGACAAGCCACATTGCTGGGAGATGACGTGGAAAACAAACAATACGACGGTTACAAACTATGTCTATTGCAGTAAGAATGACATCAATACTAAGGTGGATGAGTTGGCCGAGCAACTTGGGGTTAAGGTTACCAAGAAGCGCGCGGGAAATCTCAGCGAGGCTGACTGTCTGGCCAAGAACCTGCCCGATATAGACATAGATATAGATTTATAATGCGCCGTCTGCGCATTGTAAGGTCTTAGCGGCATAGGGACGACAAGTCTCTTGCCGTTTTTTTGTTTGAGGACTACGGTAAATTCATGTGGGACTATTGCATAATTGAAAAAATAGAACTTACTTTGAAGTCCGTAATGAAGGGGCGCGGGAGGCGAGTCCCGCATTGCGGGAAATGTAATAAAAACATCATAAGATTATGTCAGTAAACAAGGTGATTCTGGTAGGCAATGTCGGGGCAGACCCCGATGTGCGCTATTTCGACAACAATAACCGTGTGGCCAATGTCAGACTGGCCACGACGGAGCGCGGCTATACGCTACAGAACGGTACACAGGTGCCGGAGCGTACGGAGTGGCACAACCTCGTTTTCCGCTACGGTCTGGCGGCGACAGTGGAGAAGTATGTGAAGAAGGGCTCGCAGCTGTATGTGGAGGGCAAGATACGTACCCGGACGTATGACGACAAGACGGGCGTGCGCCGCTATGTGACGGAGATATATGTGGACGATATGCAGATGCTCGGCCGCCGCGACCAGCAGGCACAGCCAGCGGGCGCACCGCAGCCGCAACAGCAGCAGGGCGGATGGCAGCAGGCGCAGCCACAATATCAGCAGCCACAGTATCAGCAGCCTGCGCCGTTCGTACAGCCGCAGTCGCCGGCCATCAATGCCGAGCCATACGACAATGCGCCCTACGGGGAGGATAAGGCCGACGACCTGCCGTTCTGAAAAGGGGGAGGTGGCAGCGGATGTAAAAATGTCCGGCTGATATTTCCTGTTTAGATAAAAATGCCCTATATTTGCAGGGACGGAAAACATCCGTCCCCGCATTGTTTAATTAAACCACAACAGTTTGGACCCCAACCCATTATCTGATCTTATAATAGTCCTTCCGTTCACGTGGGAGGCAGTCGTGTCGTTAGTGTTCGTCATATTGCTGCTTTGCGTCTCCGCATTCGTCTCGGCCTCCGAAGTGGCATTCTTCTCCCTCTCTCCGCAAGACCTCAATGAAATAGAAGCCGACAGTTCGTCCGTGGGCAACAATATCAGGGAGCTGCGCAAAGAGCCTGAGCATCTGCTGGGGACAATACTGATAACCAACAACTTCGTCAATGTGGCGATAGTCATGCTCTCCACATTGTGCCTCAACCTGACGTTCGACTTCTCGAATGCCCCGTGGCTGGGCTTCCTCATACAGACGGTCATCATCACATTCCTCCTGTTGCTATTCGGGGAAATCATGCCTAAAATCTTCGCCTCGCAGAACCCGTTGCGGATGTGCCGCCGGGCGGCAGGCGCACTGAAGAGGACGGGCAAGGTGCTGAGGCCGTTCACGAAACTGCTCGTCGGCTCAACGAACATAGTCAACAGACAGCTCTCCAAGCACAAGCATAACAGCAACATATCAATCGACGACCTTTCACAGGCTCTGGAGCTTACGTCGGACAGCATAGAGGAGGACGCCGACATACTGAAGGGCATAGTACACTTCGGCAATATCACGGCGGCGGGGGTCATGACCTCGCGTCTCGATATGGTGACCGTAGATATAAACGATACGTTCGACAAGGTGGTGGACTGCATCGTGGAGCATGAGTATTCGCGTATGCCGGTGCTGGCCAACACATACGACGACATACGCGGCATACTCTATGCGAAGGACCTTATCCCGCATCTCGGTAAGGGAGATAACTTCAAGTGGCAGACGCTTATACGCTCCGCATATTTCGTGCCGGAGACGAAGAAGATAGATGACCTACTACAGGAGTTCAGGAAGAACAAGATACACATAGCGATAGTCGTGGACGAGTTCGGCGGCACATCGGGCATGGTCACGATGGAGGATATACTCGAAGAGGTCGTGGGGGACATCAGCGATGAGTATGACCAAGAGGAGATGCAGTACAGGAAAGTGGACGACAACACATATGTGTTCGAGGCCAAGATTCTGCTGACGGACTTTTTCAAGGCTACGGATATAGACCCCGCGCCTTTTGCCGACATGACCGGGGAGGTCGATACGCTGGCGGGGCTTATACTTGAAATCAAGGGGGAGATACCGGAGGAGCATGAAGTCGTTACCTACGGCAACTGCAAATTCGAGGTGACGGCAGTAGATGACCGCCGCATAAAAGAGGTGAAGCTGACCATAGACAGGAATGGAGACGAGAATGATGAGGAGGATTAGAGTGTACGTTGCCGCGCTTGCGGCCATGTTATTGCCGGCGGGATGCTCGCAGCCGCCTATGCCGAGGCCATACGCCTATTTCCGCATAGACCTGCCGGAACACGCCTATACGCGCTGCGATGTGTTCAGTCACTGTGAGTTCGATATGTCGGCATACGCTGTGGCGAACAGGCGCGAGGAGCAGTGGGCTGGCAAGTATGACGAGTGGTATAACTTAGACTACCCCTCACTCAACGGCACGATACACCTCAGCTACAAGAAGATAACTCCGGAGACATTCCAGACCGTGAGCGAGGAGTCGTATACGCTGGCCTACAAGCACACGATAAGGGCGGACGCGATAGAGGAGAGCCTTTATGCCAATGACACGGCGCGGGCGTTCGGCATACTGTACGAGATGAGCGGCAACGCGGCCTCGCCCGTGCAGTTCTTCATCTCAGACAGCACAAGGCATTTCATCCGTGGGGCACTGTATTTCAACGCGCTGCCGAACCCGGACTCCATCGCGCCAGTAAGCACATACGTGGAGCAGGACATCATCAGGCTCATAGAGTCGCTCGAGTGGAAATGACGTATGATACACATGATAAACACAACGATATATGTTAATTGAACAGACTACATACGAGAACGGGATAACCATAGCCCTGTGGCACATCACGGAGAGTTCCGACGAACTTCTTGAACGGCTTGACCTTGACCCCTTCGTGATGGAGCAGGTCTACCGGTTCAGCAGCGAGAAGCGGAGGCGCGAGTATCTGGCCGTGCGGGTGATGCTCAGCGAGATATGCGGCTCACCACAGACGATAGAATATCTGCCAAGCGGGATGCCGTATCTGGCGGACCACTCGCAGCAGATAAGCATCACCCATACGGGAGAGTATGCCGCAGTCATACTGCATCCGTGCCATCCGGTGGGCATAGACATAGAGAGAGTATCGGACAAGGTGGCACGCGTGAAGCACAAGTTCCTGAACAAGAGCGAACTGGCGTTTGTAGACAGCCGTTCTGAGAAGACGCACCTCGCTCTGATGTGGTCGGCCAAGGAGGCACTGTACAAGGTGATGGGACAGGAGAGCGTAGATTTTATCAACGACATCATCATCAATCCCTTCCAGCCGTATCTCGAGGGGACTATGACCGCACAGGAGAGCTGCACGGCCGCGCACGCGCGCTATACGATAGAGTACCGGGTCTATCCGGAGTTTGTCATGGCGTGGGTGAAGAAGTAGACCGGCCGTCCAGACAGACAAAGAAAGCCGCCTGCAAGATTTGCTCTTGCAGGCGGCTTTCTTTATTGATGCGGTGAGGTCTGTTTACTTCAGCATCTTCTTGAGCTCCTCGCCCATGAGCTTCACGCCCTTTTCGATGACTTCGGGCGGGATGTTGGAGAAGGAGACGCGGATGTGTCCGTTGTTCTCGTAGTTCGCGCTGAAGGCCTGTCCCTTGACGAAGACTACGCCGCGCTCAGCGCAGGCATCGAAATACTTGTCTATGTCGAGACCGTCGGGCAGTTTTGCCCAGAGGAAGAAGCCGCCTTTCGGTGTCACGAAAGTCACTTCGGGGCAATACTCCTTCATGCAGCGCACCATAGTGTCGCGGCGTTCCTTGTAGACCTTGCGGAGACGCTCCACGTAGCGCGTCATGCGGCCGGAGCGCATGAACTCGTATGCCAGCATCTGCGAGAGCTGCGGCGTGCAGGCATCGATGGACTGCTTGCATATCTCGGCAGCCTCGTACATATTGTTCGGGATTACCATCCATCCGATACGGAGGCCGGGGCCGAATATCTTCGAGAATGAGCTACAGTAGACTATCTGCTGCTCGTTCTTGGCGTAGGTCTTCATCGGCACTATCTCGTTCCTGACATCCTCATCGTAGTAGAGCTGGCAGTATGCGTCGTCCTCGAGTATCACAGTGTCGGGGTGCTTTGCCATCACGGCGAGGAACTCCTCGCGGCGTTTGCGGGAGTAGGTCAGGCCGGCGGGGTTGTGGAATGTCGGGGTGATGTAGATGAACTTCGGGTTCAGTTCGAGAGCCTTTTCGAGTTCGGAGATTATGATGCCCTCACCGTCGAGCTTTACGCCGTAGATTTTTCCCTGCGCGGCGCAGAACGCCCCAGCAGAGCCGCAGAAGACGGGGTCTTCCGTCAGTACCACGTCGCCCGGGTCGGTCAGTATTTTAGAGATGATGTTCATCACCTGAGTAGAGCCCGTGGTGATGATGATGCGGTTCTTCGTCATGTCGAACCCTTTTGCGGCCATATCCTTGGTCAGCAGGTCGATGAGCGCGGGCAGGCCGTCGGTCGGGCCATACTGCATGGCGGTCTCGAACTCGGCCTCCGGCAGAGTGGCCACTATGTCGCGCACATCCTGTATCGGGAACAGGTCGTTTCCCGGCATACCGCCGGCGAATGAGATGACATTGGGGTTAATGACCGCCTTCATCATGCCGCGTATCGGCGACGGGCGGAACTCCCCTACACATTTAGCATAACGCATAGTCTTAGTGTTTTAAATGGTTAATATATTATATAAGATAAACTCATCAATCGTCTTACCGTTCTTCTACGGGGCTTATTTCTTCGCCCACGAGTCTTTCAGCGACACCGTGCGGTTGAAGACCGGGCTGCCGGGCGTGCTGTCCGGGTCGACACAGAAGTAGCCCGACTTCAGGAACTGGAACTTGTCTCCGGGCTTAGCATCGGCGAGGTATGCCTCGACACGGCAGCCATTGAGGACTGTCAGAGAGCCGGGGTTGAGCAGATCGCGGAAACCGCCGCTCTCGGCCAAGGGGTTCTCGCAGAGGAACAGGCGGTCATAGAGGCGGACTTCGGCCTCGATGCTGCTCTCGACATCCACCCAGTTAATCGTGCTCTTCACCTTGCGGTTGCCGCCCTCCGAGCCTGATTTGCTCTCCGGGTCATACTCGGCAAAGACAGTGGTGACGCGCCCTTCGGCATCCTTTTCGCACGCAGTGGCGCGGATGATGTACGCGCTCTTGAGCCTCACCTCACGGCCTCCCGGGCTGAGGCGGTAGAAGTCCTTGTCGGCCTGCTCCATGAAGTCGCCTCGCTCTATGTAGAGTTCGCGGGAGAAAGCCATCTCGCGTGTGCCGAGTCCGGGGTTGTCGGGGTTGTTTTCCGTCAGGAGTGTCTCGCGCTGTCCCTCGGGATAGTTGGTTATCACGAGGCGGACGGGGTCGAGAATGGCGCATACCCTCGGTGTGCGCGGCTTGAGGTCGTCGCGCACGGCACTTTCGAGGAGCGCCACATCGTTGAGCGCCTCATATTTCGTGTATCCTATCTTATCAATGAATGCGCGTATGGCTTCGGGGGTGTATCCGCGCCGGCGGAGGCCGCAGATGGTCGGCATACGGGGGTCGTCCCATCCGGCGACAAGCCCTTCCTGGACGAGCTGGAGCATCTTGCGCTTGCTCATCACCGTGTATGTTATGTTGAGGCGGTTGAACTCCCGCTGTTTGGGGCGGTAGTCGCCCTTGACGAACTGGTCGAGATAGTAGTCGTAGAGGGGGCGGTGTACCTCGAACTCGAGAGTGCAGAGCGAGTGGGTCACGCCCTCGAAGTAGTCGCTCTGCCCGTGTGCGAAGTCGTACATTGGGTAGACCTTCCACTCAGTGCCTGTCCTGTGGTGCGGGTGAGTGGTTATGATGCGGTACATTATCGGGTCGCGGAAGTGCATATTGCTGTGCGCCATGTCTATCTTGGCCCGCAGCACCATTGAGCCGTCGGGGAATTCGCCACGGTTCATCCGCTCGAAGAGATCGAGGCTCTCGGAGACGGGGCGATCGCGGTAGGGGCTGTTCTGCCCGGGCTCTGTGGGAGTGCCTTTCTGGCGCGCTATCTCCTCGGCCGACTGCTCATCGACATAGGCTTTGCCTTCCTTAATGAACTGTACGGCAAGGTCGTAGAGCTTATGGAAATAGTCGGATGCGTAGTAGACATTGTTCCAATGGAAGCCAAGCCATCTGATGTCCTCCATGATGGAGTCCACGTACTCCACATCCTCCTTGACGGGGTTGGTGTCCTCGAAGCGGAGGTTGCACACGCCGCCATACCTTTCGGCGATGCCGAAGTCGAGGCATACGGCTTTTGCGTGGCCGATGTGGAGATAGCCGTTAGGCTCGGGCGGGAAGCGTGTCTGAATGCGTCCTCCGTTTACGCCCTCACGTATGTCGTTTTCTACTATCTGTTCTATGAAATTCAGGCTCCTTTTCGGAGCGTCTTCAGCCGTAACTGCCATAACAATAGGTTTATTATTGCCTTAGTGAATGATGTGATTTGCCGCTTAATGGCGTGAGGTGCAGATGATTGCGCCAGTTGTGCCGCCACGGCGCGGTTAGCTTTCGCAAATTTACTCAATTTTCTCCGCACGGCAAGCGTTATGCCGGGATAAAATTAAGTGAGGTGTGCTGCGGGGTGCGGGATTATGTGGGGAGGGGTAAGGAGAGGGTAAGGAGAAGGTGGCTGGGAGGTATGGTTAGAGTACGTGTTTTTAACTTTGATTAAGATGATAGGGTTTGGTGATGTAGGGGTAGGGAGGTAATTTTGTATTGAAGTGTTTTTTAGGGGCTGGCGTTATGGGGGCGTTGCCCCCTATACCCCCAGTTACTTTCTTGCTACAGTTCAAGAAAGTAACCAAAGAAAACCGCCGCCAGACTTCGTGACCTCAAATTTGCGACGCTCAGCGGCTAAGGCTTTTAAACTCGCCTGACGGCTCAAACAAAAAAGCCTTTTAACGCCGCTCTCGCTGCAAATTTGGGTCACATCCGTAATGGCGGGAAAGAGAAAGCTGTTAGGACATTTTCTATACCCCTCCGTCGCTATGCGACACCTCCCCAAGGGGGAGGAGGAAGTGATTCCTTTGGGAGAATGGTGCGGGGTTCGATTGAGGCGAGGAGATGGGCGAGGCGGAGATGTGTGTGGCTATGGCGGTTTGGTTATTGTGTAATGTGTTGTTTTTAAAGATATAAGGATATGAGATTGGAGTTGATTTCGATGGGCTGGCTGCCTTATGTAAGGCGGCGGATGAGGGGGAGCGGGCTGCGGCTGACGGTACGCTGGGGACGGATATATACGGTTAAGGCTGTGGAGATTACGCAGCCGGAGACGGAGAGGCAGCTGCGGGCGCGGGATGTGCTGGCGAGGGCGAGCGAGGCGACGAAGAGGGAGATGGGTGACCCGGAGAGGCGGCTGTACTGGGAGACTCACGCGGCGGAGATGGGGTATAAGACGGCGCGGGGTGCGTGCGTGGCGCATCACGTCAGGCGGCTGAAGGAGGATGCAACGGAGGCGGAGCAGCGGAGCATGGAGGCCCTGCGGTTGTGGGCCGAGGAGGCGCGGCAGAGGCGCGAGGAGAGAAAGAAGAAGAGAATGGCGGGGATGGAAGGCGTTGAGATTGAAGAGATTGTCGAAGATGTACGGGCTGCGCACGAGAGGCGGCGGAAAAGGGCGCGGGACGGGAACAGACGTATGCGCCGACAGGAGCGGATGGTGACGGGCTGAGAGAATAGGCCGGACGAGGCATGGGAGCGGGGTGCGCGATATATGATTAGCGGCGGAAACGAAAGTGTTCAGAAAGCGGCAGGCCGCTTTGCCGAGAGGATGCCCCAAACGGGCGTGTTTTACCTCAAAATGCGCGGTTTGCGGGCGTGCGAAGGCGGGCGGAACGTGTGATAAGGACGCGGGCTATATCTGTTAGTATAGTTAAATAAATATAAATGAGGGGGGGGTGAAATATACCTTGTTAGTGCTTTTGCATTATCTTTGCATAAGTATTATCTTTGCAGCGTTAAGCTACGCCTCAGCATAACCAATGAACAAGTTCAGTGAGTTTGCTTTCGGATGGCAATAAAGCAATAAAGAAGAAGTTGTACCATGAACGCAATTAAAGAAGAAACCCGCCCGGACGAGGCTGCAACCGGCTGCGCTGCCGCGCCGCCAGAGCGCATATCCCTGTTGCCGGATGACCCATACGGGTTTAAATCCATTCTTGTGGAGGCCGTTACGCCTACCAACTTCATGTCTCCATACAATCCTCCTATGGTCGAGACTTCCAACCGTCTCTACCGCATGTTACTCGATACGCCGGCTTCCGATTTCGAGGCTTTGTCACGCGTCCGCCGCGAGGCAGAGGAGGGCCTGCACATTTCGTTCAATGTGCGGACGCTATATACGCAGCTGATGTCACATTTCTCGCCGCGCCGCTATGTAGTGCCTTACGATGCGGAGCGTTTCGAGAACGTACACCGCATCTGCTCCAAGCTGACGGTACACAAGGACGATATGTCGGGGATAGAGGATGTGCTGATAGGCTATCAGCACGATGTCAACCAGCGGCGGGAACAACGCCGCAGCGAGGAACAGGCCGCTACGGATGACGAGGAGGAGACGCACGGGTTCTTATATAACTGGTTCGCCGGCGCATGCAGTGCTGAGCGTGTGCTTGTGCTTGCGGGCATAGTGCTTTTCGCAGCCATATTTGTCGTGATACTGTCCTGCATCTGAGAGTTTTCCGCCGTGCCGGCTGCCATACTCCTGCGGTCCCGTGTGCGCCGTCCGTCCTATGTTGGAGTACGCATACGCTTTGTGTCCGTCCTTTCCGCAGAGAAATTCCTGTATGCCGGCACGGCTTTCTTTTTTCAAGTTTTACGTCCTGTCTCAGCTGCCGGTAGGTTGCCGTCAGGAAAAAAGGCGCGATTTTTTTACAGAAATATTTTGTATGTCCGGAAATTGTTGTACCTTTGCATCCGCAAACGGGGACAGTATCGAGAGGATGGGTTTCCATGTGTGTGAAGGCGGATTTGCCGAAAGAACGCGGTCTTGCCCCGAGGGGGGGAGACAAGGAGAGGAGCGAAAGAAGAGGCGGAAGCGAGAATGATATGATAATGCGGAAATAGCTCAGTTGGTAGAGCACAACCTTGCCAAGGTTGGGGTCGCGGGTTCGAGTCCCGTTTTCCGCTCACGCGCCGAGGGAAGAGTCCCGACAAGAGAGGCGCAAAGGATAAGAGTTGCCCAAATGGCGGAATTGGTAGACGCGCTAGTTTCAGGTACTAGTAACTGCGAGGTTGTGCAGGTTCGAGTCCTGTTTTGGGCACAAGGTCATAAGTTCATGATAGTTTGTATGCGCAGGTGGTGAAATTGGTATACACGCTACTTTGAGGGGGTAGTGGCCG
>JADIMV010000039.1 GCA_017694515.1 Candidatus Aphodosoma intestinipullorum | reverse complement strand
AGGGCGAAGGGGATGCGCCCGACGCGCCTCTCGGAGGCGACGTAGAGGAAGGGTGCGCGGGAGAGGTCCTTGTCAAGGGTTTTGAGGAGTATCCTTTTCAGGAGGCGTACGGTGATGAGCTGTATGCCGTTCATCTCTTCAGAGCCGGTCTCCTCGCGGTATGCGCTGAGGATGGCCATGTCGGCGAGCCGCTTCATGGAGTCTATGTCGTCAGAGGTCACGCGGCTGCCGCAGCGGGGGGTGTAGAGGAGCTGCATGGCGCGGTGGAATATAGTGCCGAACTGGTCAACCTCAATCTCCTCGGTCAGCTCATTGACGGGGCGCAGCCCGGCGATGCGGGAGAAGTAGAACTGGAGCGGGCAGTTGAGGAACTCGTTGATGCTGCTGGCGGAGAGCGCGTCGGGCGCGTCGGGGTCAAGGTAACGGAACAGCGCACGGCGCACGGCTCCGGTCTTCGCGATGAGAATCCGCTCCTCGCCGGAGGCGGGACGCGCCTCGTGTGCGGAGGTGTATTCCTCAATTGTGAACTGGCTGGGGAAGAGGTAGCGGAGCTGGTAGTAGTAGCGGCTTATCTCGTTGCCGCCGTTCTCGGTGCGGCTGTCGTAGATGAGGCTCACATCGGTGCAGCGGCTCAGCAGGCGGTAGAAGTTGTAGGAGTAGATTGCATCGTTCACCTCGTATGTGGGCAGGCCGTAGGCGCGGCGGAGGTTGTATGGCACTATGGACTGCTGCGTCTGGCGGCGCGGCACAATGTCGTCATTGAAAGAGGAGATGATGACATGGGAGAAGTCGAGGAGGCGGCTTTCGAGCATACCCATAATCTGCATCCCCTGAAGGGGTTCGCCCTTGAAGGGGACGGTCAGCGAAGCGGTCATCTGCTCCATGAGCGAGGCGAACGTCTGGCGGTCCATCTCGCCGAAAGAGGCCACATTGCGGGCTATGCGGTGGAGCGCAGACTTGTAGCCGTAGAGGAATTCCAAGTCAACGGGGCTGTTGCCGTGTTCAAGTATATATTTGACAATCAGTCCGATTATCTCTTCCATGTAACGGCACAGCTCCACGGTGGAGTGGCAGACGGTGAATATGGCCGAGAGCAGAGGGTCGCCGCAGGCGGTCAGCACTTCGGGCGGGACGGCGATGAGTTTCCCGTCGTTGATGCGGTTGATGAGGGAGGTGACGAGAGCCTCGTCGCGGTTCATGATGTAGGGGTGGTTGAGTATCATGCGCACGTGGCGGAAATGGAACTGCTCCTTGCCCGCTTTGGTGCGTATGTCGGTCTGCAAGGCCACAATCTGCCTCATCAGCACCGCGACAGGCGACTGGCTCAGCGGGTAGCCCATCGTGATGTTCACCGTGCCGATAGAGGCGGGGAGGGAGTGTATCTGCGGGATGAGCAGGCTCTCCTCCGGCAGAATGACGGCGCAGCGCGAGGGGTCGTCCTTGGCTTTGTCGGCATCGGCGTATATTTCTGTCAGCAGCCGGGATATCAGTTTGGTCTGCCCGGTCTTTGACGGAGTGCCGAAGAGGCGGACGCGGCATTTCCCTTCGGGGGAGGCATCAGCAAGGGGGTAACGCGATTTGTACCGCTCCATATTCTCGGCGGCAAAGCGTCCCGCGCTTTCGCGCATCTCCACTATCCAGTCGGGATAGTCGAAATAGTAGTCCGCCGTGGGGCGGAGCGCATCGAGCACCTTGCGCTCCGTGGGCGTGAGGGCATTGAACCCCACGAAGACAGTGCGCTTTGCCGTGGAGCGGAGGAGTCCGTTGTCGGTCACATCGCGGAAAATCATGCCGTCATAGCCCACGCCCTCCTGCCGCAGCACCTCGCGGAACTCACAGTATATATCATATAGCCTGCCCCAGAGGCTGACGAACTGCGCATTGAACCGCTTCTCGTGCGCCTTGTTTATGACGTTGCCCCAGAAGCGTTCGATTATGGCCTGCTGTTCGGGGCTGAGGCAGTCTGCGGCCTGCATCATCTGCTTGAGGTCGTCGATGTTGGAGAAGAGCATACGGGCATCGACGAGGTATTTGTCTATCTCGTTGAAGTCGGCAAGGAGCATATTGCCGAACGAGACGAAGCGGTCGAAAGACATATCGTCGTCCACGTTTTTCATGTAGACGCGGTAGAGGGTGAAGAGCATATCGACTGGGTCGGCCTGCCGCAACGGGGAGGAGCGGAAAAAGAGGTCGTTTATGCCAAGAATTTCCGGCGCGAACGACACACGCCGCCGCATACGCGCCAGTTCCTTGCGGAAAAAGAGACCCGCACGGCGGTTGGGAAAGACGAAACAGATGTCCTCCATGCGCAGGCACGGCTCCTTATCCTCGATATCACAGTATGCGGCAGCTACCTGCCGGAGAAAAGCATCGGCTCTCATTTGTGTCGTATGTCATATTGTATAACAGCAGTATCGCGTTTTTGTCCTGTAGAAGACGGTCTTAACAGTTGTCTCTAAGGCTGTCCAGTTTGTTCAGGTCTTCCTTTATGCGGCAGATAGCGTCATATTGCCCGAACGCCAAGGCGGATTTCAAAATGTTCTCTTCAAAGTCCGCGCCCGTACCCTCGCAGAGTTTCTTGCCTATGGATGTCAGCAAATTGTATATATTATGCCCCCTGACATAGAGATATACATTTCCCTCGTTTACTTTCAGCGTTTCGCATAGGCTCTTTTCTGCCGATATATCTGTGTCCGCGCAGGAAGTAATGCCAGTCAGGTTTTCTTGCAGACGTTCGATGAGTTGTCTGCCGTTGTCGTGCTCGTCACCTTTCCTATATTGCAAAGCCGTCAAGGAGTTGAATTTATCCCGGTTAAATCCGGGCAGGCCATTCCGTTCATAGTGGAGCATCAACAGGAACGGCTTGTAAACTGCTTCTGAGTAGCTATGCAGAAAATGCACGAAGTTGAAATCACAGCCCCGGCGGGTGAGCTCGTCAAACGATTCCTGCAACTTCTCTGCGAATGTGCAGTGGTTTTCCCAAGAGTATGTGTAGGTCTGCATTATACCCCTGTCGGCCGATATACCGTCTTCACCGAGGAGAAAGCGCAGGTCGCTGTCAATGCAGATGAAAAAGCGGCGTGAGAGAAAGTCCTTGTATTTCAGGCATTGGGTACAGCCTGTGTTTTTGTGTCCCCGCTCATTTTTAGTTGCGGGCAGGAATTTGTACCGTTTTCTGCTGTAGCGGGACAGCATCTGTTGCCAAAACCAGATGTCCGACTTATCTTCTACGTGGACTATCGCATCCACATTATAGAATACGGTCGATGCCGCCAGCCCTTTTGCCGCTTTTTCATAGAAGGCTTTCTTGTCGGCTTCCATAGTCATTTCACCACTAAGTCATTCATGAATACGATTTTGTCTTCCCAGCCGTCAGCGAATATGTTCGGCGAGTGTGTGGTGAGAATCAACTGGCATTGCGGGTTGAGTTTCCTAATCATTGAAATCAGGCGGTCTTGCCAGCCGATGTGCAGCGATATTTCCGGCTCGTCCATCAGCAGGATGTTCGGTTTCTCCTCTTGCAGGAATACTGTGGTGAGAATCAGCAGCATCTGTTTTTCTCCCGACGAAAGCTGTTCCAGCTGTATCATATCATCGTGCGAGGCCGATGAGCCATCTCCGATGCGAAATACCAATGTGTTGCTTGTCGGGTCAATCGCAATCTTCTTCCCTGTTTCTCCAAACAGCGAGTCTACAGTCGTGAAGAAGCTGTCTCTTATACAC
>JADIMV010000038.1 GCA_017694515.1 Candidatus Aphodosoma intestinipullorum | reverse complement strand
CTTTAAGTCTGTCCATAGTTTCGGTTATTTTATTGTTCTCTGATATTTTCGGTCAGGAAGCGCTCAAGCTGTTCGGGTGTGACGTTGAGCATGTATTTGGCGTTCATGGCGATGGATATGGTGCCGGTCTCCTCGGAGACTATGATGACAATGGCGTCGGTGCGTTCGGATATGCCCATCGCGGCGCGGTGGCGCAGGCCGAGGTGGCGCGGTATGTCGGGGTTTCCGGAGACGGGGAGTATGGCCCCGGCGGCACGTATGCGGTTGTCCACGATTATCATTGCGCCGTCGTGGAGGGGGCTGTTCTTGAAGAATATGTTCTCTATGAGGCGTGTGTTGATGTCGGCGTTGATGGTGTCTCCGCTGCCGATGTATTCCTGAAGGTCGTTTTTGCGGGAGATGACTATCAGCGCACCGGTTTTGGAGCGGGACATATCGCGGCAGGCCATGACGAGTTTCATGACGGGGAACGATGTCTGTTTTTCCTCATCGCCCTTGCCACTGAATATCTTGGGTATCTTTTCGAGGAAGTGCCAGTTCTGGCGCGAGCCGAGGCGCGAGAAGAAGCGGCGTATCTCGTTCTGGAAAATCACGACGAGGGCGATTGCGCCGACGTTGACGAGGCTGTTGAGTATGGCGCTCATCAGCTCCAGTTTGAAGACATGGACAATGAGAAACCAGAATAGAATGAATGTGAGAATGCCGACGAAGATGTTGGCAGCCCCGGAGGTTTTCATGATGCGGTATGCCCCGTAGAGTAGGAGGGCTACCATCACGATGTCTATGAAGTCCTTTATCCCGAATGTGTATAGCATCAGTTTTTCTCTTTATCGTTTGTGGAGTGCGGAGAAGAGGCGGACGGCCTCGACGGCCTCTTTCACGTCGTGTACGCGGAGTATGTCAGCCCCACGGTCGAGGGCGAAGCAGTTGAGCGCGGTTGTGCCGTTGAGTGCCTCATCGGGCGTGATGCCGAGGGTTTTCCATATCATGGTCTTGCGCGATATGCCGACAAGTATTGGGGCTTTGAGGCACTGGAAAACGCTGAGGTTGTCAAGCAGTTCGAAGTTCTGCTCCGTGGTCTTTGCGAAGCCGAATCCGGGGTCGATGATAATTTCACGGTCGAACCCGGCGGAGCGCAGCCGCTCTGTGCGCCCGGCAAAAAAGCGCAGTATGTCGGGGATGAGGTCGTCATACTGTGTCATCTGCTGCATGGTCTGGGGAGTGCCGCGCATGTGCATCATGATGTACGGCACTTGCAGCCGCGCCATGGTCGGGAACATTGCCTCGTCGAGGGTTCCGGCAGAGATGTCGTTGATGATGTCCGCGCCGAACTCGCTTACGGCCATTTCGGCTACGCAGGCCCGGTATGTGTCGATAGACACTGTCGTGTCAGGGAACGCACTCCTTACGGCAGTCAGTGCGAGGCGCATACGGCGCATTTCCTCGTCAGGGCTCACTGTGTCCGCACCCGGGCGTGTGGAGTATGCGCCGAGGTCTATGATGGCAGCCCCGTCATCCAACGCCTTGCGTACCGAGCGCACTATCTCTTCCTCCTCCTGTTTCCTGCTGTCGGCATAGAAAGAGTCCGGCGTGATGTTTATGATTGCCATCACGGCGGGTGTGGAGGTGTCGATTATTTTGCCCCGCGATACAATAAACTTGTTATATTCTCCGTTCATATAGTGAAAGGACGATTGATATGCCGCCCTTTTCTTACGGCAAAATTATATAAAAAACGGCATTCGGGATAATTTTGCCGGGCAAAAAGAAAAAATCGCGGTTTTGTAGCTGGCAATTCGTAAAAAAAGAGTACATTTGCGGTCGGATTGCGGCGTACCGTCCGGAGCATCGGCGCGATATGACGCGGTGCTGTACGTTTTTGAGTGACACAATGTTATAGATAATCTTATAATTCTATGAAATCAATAGTAAGAATCAGTTTGTTTTGTTGCGCACTGCTTGCGGTCATGTCAGGGTGTCAGAAAGACCCGATGTCCCGTGCGTCAGAAAGAACGGGTTGGAAATATAACGATCCGAATCAGGGATTCTTTTCTGTCAAGAGCGAATATGTCAGGAAGGTGCCTGCCGGGATGGTCTATGTGCCGGTGACATCGACTGTCATAGGGCAGAACGGAGAGATGATGTCCATGCAGAACAATAATATAAAGAGACGCGCCTCGGCGAGCGGTTTCTATATGGACATATATGAGGTTACTAACATGAACTGGCGCGAGTATGTCGACTGGCTGTCGCAGGTTTACAGGTATGACCCGTTCAAGGTAGTGGTGGCTCTGCCGGACGAGACTGTATGGCGCAAGGAGCTGGGTTATAACGAACCTCTTATGGATAACTATTATTCGCACGTGGCGTTCAGCTTCTATCCTGTGGTAGGCGTATCGTGGAAGCAGGCCGAGGCTTATTGCCAGTGGCGCACGGACAGGCTTAATGAGCTTGAGTTGGTACGTAACGGCGTAATCACATACACTCCGCTCAATGAGCTGTGCGAGATGGTGCGCGAGGCTGGAGACTCTACGGAGAATATAGTGTTCACGACTAAGCATGCGCGTGACTATGCATATTATCAGGCTCAGAATTCGGAGTATGGGCCAGACCTCCGTTACGATACTGACGGCGATGAGGATGTCTCTCCGCGTGAATATGGTGTCGTGATAGACGGTATGCTGTACGATGCTGCCTGCCGTCTCCCGACAGAGCTGGAATGGGAATATGCCGCGTACGGCAATCCTTCAATCAATGGCAATGAGTATTACGAGACACATTCATACCCGTGGAGCGGCGCACAGTTGCGTGACCTGCACGCAAAGAAGGAGGACAAGGGTAAATTCATGGCCAACTTCATGCGCGGACGCGGAACCGTGGTGGGTCAGGACGTGAACAATACGCTGACTGTTCCGGTGACATACTTCCAGCCTAATGCGTTCGGCCTGTACAATATGGCAGGTAATGTGAACGAGTGGGTACTGGATGTGTACCGCGCCACTACATCCCCCGTGGACGAAATCAACTCGTTCCGTGGTAACAAGTTCGAGTCGGATTCGGTATATGCCGATCAGATGATACAGAAGTATTTCCCCAATCTCGACGAGATTACGGAGGCTGACAAGGACAGCATGAGACGCCTGATGATTGCGGAGCGCGGATTTACCAAAGTGGGCGGCGATTTCCGCGACTTCAAGGACGGCGATATCCTTTCATCGCTTGGAGACTCGGTACTCGTGTACAAGGATGCGACACCTATCGAGAGGGCTAACATGATTTCAAACACAGCCCGTGTGTACAAGGGAGGTTCGTGGAAAGACCGTGCCATGTGGCTCAACCCGTCGATGCGCCGCAGTCTTGAGGAGACCAAGTGCCGTTCCGATATAGGTTTCCGTTGTGTAATGAGCATAGTGGGAGGAAACGAGTTCAATCATTGAACGAGATGAAATAGACCAAACGATTATTTATATGACGGAGGAAAAGCACTTAGACCAAGTGCTTTTCTTCTGTCGTTTATGTCAAGTGCATTAGGAACAGTAATTTATAACAGCATTATATTATGGGAAAGATGGTTAGAACTGTGATTGCAGATGCTTTGCGGCGTTCCGATTTCGGGGCGGAGATTAATGTGAAAGGCTGGGTGCGCACGAAGCGTGGAAACAAGAATGTCAGCTTTATAGCTCTCAATGACGGTTCGACGATAAATAACATACAGGTGGTGGCAGACATAGAGAAGTTCGGTGATGATTATCTGAAGCCTATCACGACGGGGGCTTGCATAAGCGTGACGGGTACTCTCGTGGAGTCACCCGCACAGGGACAGTCCGTGGAGGTTCACGCGGAGGCGATAGAGATATACGGCACGGCTGACCCCGCGACGTACCCTTTGCAGAAGAAGGGGCATACTCTCGAGTTCCTGCGCGAGATAGCCCATCTGCGTCCGCGCACCAATACGTTCGGTGCGATATTCAGGATACGCCACAATATGGCAATGGCGATACACACCTATTTCCATGAGCGCGGCTATTTTTATTTCCATACGCCGCTTATCACTGCTTCGGACTGTGAGGGCGCAGGGCAGATGTTCCAAGTAACGACGCTGAACCTGTACGACCTGAAAAAGGGAGAGGACGGCAAGATAGACTATTCAGACGATTTCTTCGGCAAGCAGGCGAGCCTCACTGTGTCAGGGCAGCTTGAGGGGGAGCTGGCGGCCTTGTCTCTCGGCAAGATTTATACGTTCGGCCCGACATTCAGGGCGGAAAACTCGAATACGCCGCGCCATCTCGCTGAGTTTTGGATGATAGAGCCTGAGGTAGCGTTCAACGAGATAGAGGAGAACATGGATTTGGCGCAGGACTTTATACAGTATTGCGTGCGCTGGGCTCTCGAAAAGTGCCAGGACGACGTGGCATTCCTCTGCAAGATGTATGACAATGAGCTTATCGACAGGCTCAAATTCGTGGTGGACAATGATTTCAAGCGTCTTACCTATACTGAGGGCATCGAGATATTGAAGGAGGCAATAGCGCAGGGCAAGAAATTCGAGTTCCCCGTAGACTGGGGAACGGACTTGCAGTCAGAGCATGAGCGTTACCTCGTAGAAGAGCATTTCAAGAGGCCGGTTATACTGACGGACTATCCGAAGGAAATCAAGTCGTTCTACATGAAGCAGAACGAGGACGGCAAGACAGTCCGCGCCATGGATGTGCTGTTCCCGAAAATCGGTGAGATTATCGGCGGCTCGCAGCGTGAGGAGGACTATGAGAAGCTGAAGACGAGAGCGAAGGAGATGGGCGTGCCAGACAAGGATATATGGTGGTATCTCGATACGCGTCGTTTCGGAACGGCACCCCATTCGGGCTTCGGTCTCGGGTTTGAGCGTCTGATGCTCTTCGTGACGGGTATGCAGAACATACGCGATGTGATACCGTTCCCACGTACTCCGAAAAACGCTGAGTTTTAGCCTTGGCCCTTACCTGTGACGCGGGAAGTAGCCCGTAGTCAGGATTTGAAACGGACATAAGAAAGTAATACGTAAATCGGATGGCCGTTCCTCCTCATCTGAGAGGCGGGCGGCCATTTTTTATGAGATGTGCGGTGTCGCCTGTGTGTGGCGGCGATTAACTTTATATAAACAGCAGAATGCTTTATCCAGATAATATTGAGAGTAAGATAGGGTTTGATTCAGTGCGTGCGCTGATTATGGAGCAGTGCCTCTCGCCTCTCGGCAAGGAGGAGATTGAGGCTATGGGCTTTTCTTCGGACTTCGACACGATAGTAGAGCGCATAGCGTTGGTCGATGAGGCCATGAGCCTCTATCGTGAGAGCGGGGAGAAACTGCCGATAGGGTCGTTGGCCGACATCAGGGGTGCGATGGGGGCAACCCAAGCGGAAGGCACATTCCTTGAACTGAGGGATGTGGCCGACTTGCGGCTTGACCTCTCGACACTGCGGACGTTGGTGTCGTTCCTGCGGAAACAGGACGCGGAGCGTTTTCCGTCGCTTGCCGCTATGGCAGAGCCTGTGGAGCTTTTCCCTGATGTAGAGGCAAGGATAGATTCGCTTATCGACAAATATGGAGAGGTGAAGGACAACGCATCGCCTGAGCTGGCCGACATACGCCGTCAGATGGCAAAGGCGCAGGGCAGCGTGTCGCGGACGATGCAGGCCATACTGAAGCAGGCTCAGGCGGACGGGATTGTGGAGAAAGACGCGGCACCGTCAGTGCGTGACGGCCGTCTGGTGATACCCGTTGCGGCAATGAACAAGCGGCGCATATCAGGCATAGTGCATGACGAGTCGGCTACGGGCAAGACGGCCTTTATAGAGCCTGCCGCTCTGGTGGAAATCAACAACCGGCTGAGGGAACTGGAGAGCGCGGAGAGGAGGGAGATAGTCCGTATCCTGACGGAGTTCACTGCCGAGGTGAGGCCATATTACCCGGCTATACTCGATTCGTTGGCGTTCCTTTCCAAGGCGGATGCGCTGCGGGCAAAGACCGAGTTCTCGCTGAGGATTAACGCATTGCGCCCACATCTTGTCTCGGAGTGCGAGATAGAGTGGTATGACGCGCGCCATCCGCTGCTGCAACTGTCGCTCGAGAGACAGGGCAAGCAGATTGAGCCGCTGAGCATAAGGCTGAACTCACGGCAGCGCATATTGCTTATTTCCGGACCGAACGCGGGCGGCAAGTCGGTGTGCCTGAAAACGGTTGGGCTGTTGCAGTATATGCTCCAATGCGGTCTGCCGATACCTGTGAGCGGGAGGACGACGGCGGGAGTGTTCAGTTCGATATTCATAGACATAGGTGATGAGCAGAGCATCGAGAACGACCTTTCGACATACAGTTCGCACCTGCTTAATATGAAGGTGTGCATCAAGAATTCGGATGCACATTCGCTGCTGCTTATCGACGAGTTCGGTACAGGCACTGAGCCGCAGCTCGGCGGGGCGATAGCACAGGCTGTACTTGACCGCTTGAACCGGAACGGGGTGTACGGTGTGATCACAACCCACTATACTAACCTGAAACATTATGCTACGGAGACGGAGGGCATAGTGAACGGGGCTATGCTATATGACCGACACCGTATGCAGCCGCTTTTCAGGCTGTCGATAGGCCACGCCGGGTCATCGTTCGCTATAGAGATTGCGAGGAAGATAGGATTGCCCGAGGAGGTCATCAAGGCGGCATCGGATATGGTAGGCACGGAGGTGGTAGATTTCGACAAGCATTTGCAGGACGTGGCGCGTGACAAGCGTTACTGGGAGTCGAAGCGTCAGCAAATCAGAGAGAAGGACAAACATCTGCAACAGCTTATAGACAAGTATGAGCAGCGTATGGCGGAGGCTGACCGCAAGGAGAAACAGCTTATCAAAGAGGCAAGGCAGAAGGCTTCGGACATTATCTCATCGGCCAATGCGGAGGTGGAGAAGACCATCCGCACGATAAAGGAGTCGAAAGCCGACAAGGAAAAGACGAAACAGGTGAGGGAGCAGCTGTCGAGACATAACGAGATGCTTGTCAGCGATATACGCCGTGTGGAGGCTGCCGAGGAAAGTAAGTCCACTGCACTGAAAGCCGGGGACAGCGTGTGCTTGGCGGGGCAGTCAGTGGCGGGTAAGATAGTTGAAATCAAAGGGAAGACGGCTGTCGTCGTATTCGGGCAGCTGAAATCGACTGTCGCGCTTGGGAAACTTGAGAAAATCAGCGAGGCACAGGCGAGGAAACTGGAACGCCAGCGGCAGTCGTCAGTCGTGGACGGCCTGCGTGACCGTCAGCTGAATTTCAAGCAGGAAATAGATGTGCGCGGCATGAGAGTGGACGAGGCGTTGCAGGCTGTGATGTATTATATAGACGATGCGCAGATGGTAGGCGTGTCGCAGGTGAGGATATTACACGGGACAGGGACGGGCGCACTGCGTCAGGCAATACGCGACTATCTGCACCAGTCACCGGCTGTCGCGTCGTACAGGGATGAGCATGTGCAGTTCGGCGGCGTGGGTATTACTGTCGTGGAGATGAAGTAGGGCGGCGCGGCGGAGGAGTGGG
>JADIMV010000037.1 GCA_017694515.1 Candidatus Aphodosoma intestinipullorum | reverse complement strand
ATGTAATGGTGTTTATTGTCCGTGAATCCGCCGCTGCAATTCGAGATATATGCGCAGGCACGCCCATGCGTCGGTTGCGGCGTAGAGCATCTGTGCGGGGGTGAGTGTCTGCGCTTCCCAGTTGGAGAGCTGCTGCCGTTTGGATATCTTCTGCCGAAAGATTATGGCGTAGATTTTCTGGAGGCTCATCTCCTCTATGCCGAATGCACGGACGTATTTCTGCAATTCGATGAAGTTCTGGGGACGGACGGGCATCCATCGGCTCAGGGAGCGGAAGTCGTCCTGCACGGAGAGGCCGATTTTTATCTGGCTGCCGTCCTCCAAGTAGTCACGCAGTTCGGCGTTCGGTCCTAACTTGTTGAGCCGGAAGAGGTAGCAGGTAGTCCTGTCGGCGAGCTGAAGGAGGCTGACACCGTAGGATATGCCGCGTTTGAAGGACGGCTTTGTCTCTGTGTCGAAGCCTATCACGTCGGACTGGCGCAGACGGCGTATGGCGGACGGAACATCGTCGGCGCGGTCTATCAGCACGATGTCGCCCTTTATGTCGCACGGCGGCAGTATGGCTACCCGCGCTTTCTCTATGTGGTCAGGAAAGAGGTTCAATTGCGTGAGTGTGTCCATCAGTCAGCATTTTCATCATCGGCAGCCCACGCCATGTGGAGTGCCAGTTGCGCATCGAGCAGACGAGCTCCCCAATAGGAGCGGAATTCGCGTATGCAGACGATGAGCGCGTCGTTCATCAGGTCTTCGTTGCCGATGCGCCCGCAGCTTACAAAGTCCTTGAGCGGCTGGTAGACATCGGTCAGGCTTTCGGAGATAGTGGCCATTACGGTCGTGTCGCTGTAGCGTATGTCCGGGTGTACGGCTGTAAGGTACTGGTCGGCGTCGCCCATTATGGCGGCGAGCTTGGAGCGCATGGCCTCATAGTCGTTTTCATCGACGAATTTTTCCGGTTCTTCGTCGTAGACGGGGGGGAGCGGCTCTACCATGGCCGCTTTCATGTAGAGGAACGGTATGAGCTTGCGCATCTTGTCGATGAAGTCTGCGCGGTCTATGGTGTCGGCCTCCATGTATTTGCATACTTCGTTGGCCACGGTGAGAAATTCTATGCTTCCTTTTGCGAATGCCATGTCTTAGTTCTTGTGTTATATTATTATGTATGATAGCTTTAAGTCTGTCTCTGTCGGCTGCTCACGGGCTATTTCAGCAGGATTATGCTGGCGGCCATCACCATCATGCCGAGTACGAGGCCGATGATGGAGTAATGGTGTTTGCCGTATTTTTCCGATGTCGGCAGGAGTTCGTCAAGCGATATGTAGACCATGATGCCTGCCGTGATGCCCATTAGCGCGCCTTCGATTGTGCTGTTCCAGAAGGGCATGAGTATGAAGTAGCCGGCCAGTGCGCCAAGCGGTTCGGCGAGTCCGGAGAGGAGCGAGAGGCGGAATGCCTTGCGCCGGTCGCCTGTGGCGTGGTAAATAGGCACGGAGACGGCTATTCCCTCCGGGATGTTGTGGAGCGCGATGGCTATCACGATGGGCAGCGCGAACTCTATGCCCTGTAATGAGACGGCGAATGTGGCGAGTCCCTCCGGAAAGTTGTGTATAGCTATGGACAGTGCGACGAACAGCCCCATGCGCCTGAATTTCTTTTCCGGCATGAAGGGTTTGCCAATGTCTTCAACCATGACCGCCTCGTGCGGGTTGTCCTCTTCCGGTATGAGGAAGTCAATCAGCGCGATGAGCCCCATCCCGGCGAAGAATGTGACAGTGGCGGCGAGCATGGCGTTGTCGCCGAACGATGTCCCGAACGATGAGACGGTGGTCGGGAATATGTCGACGAAGGAGACGAAGAGCATTACACCGGCCGAGAACCCCAAGGCGACGGTGAGGAACGTCGTGTTCGTCTTGTCCGTGAAAAAGGCTATCAGGCTGCCAATACCGGTGGAGAGGCCGGCGATGAGGGTGAGCCCAAAAGCTATGAGTATGGTGTATGTATCCATTAGCGCGGCAATTTGTGCGGGCATGGGCTTTCATGTCCGTTAGCATAGCAAAGTTAGGCAAAATGTTCCGTATGGGCAATAATGGCAGACATAATGGCGTGCAGACGGGATGGGAGGGGCGACGTTTTTTGATAGTGCTTTGCGCTGTGGTCAGGATGAGAGGGGCGGAGAGGGTGATGGTAGGGCGAGGATACGTGTTTCATTGGGTGGAGGTAAGGTGAAGGTAAGGAGAGGATAGGTTGAGAGTACGTGTTTTTAACCTATTTTCATATAAAGGGATGCGATATCGGATATGGTGTGTAAGGATGGGAGAATGTTATGTGGGAAAGGCGGCAGTGATGATACGGATATTTCTTATGGTGTATGTAGGGGTGTGACTTGTTGACCAAAGGTAAAGCAGCGTGTCTCGACAAGGAGGAACGGGGGTGCAGATGCCTTATTGCATGGTTATAGGTGGGGCTGTTATCTGAGAAACTGTTTTGATTCCTGTCATATCGGTGTTCCAAGCGTATAAGTCTACCTGTATATTGTATTAATGAAACAATCGTTTTTTTTTTGACAAATTGCTTTTGCCGGACGGATATTATGAAGTACATTGAGATACAAAGAATATGAACTCTGTTGCGGAATCCATATTACAGGAAAATTTATTTGTAGCACTGATTTGTTGCCGAATATGAATTTAATAGGATTTTATCGGAAAGTTTGTTGAGAACCGGCAGGTATATATTAAGGTAGTGGGGAGTATCTGCAAAGAGTATGGTTAAATTGATTAACATATTATAATTCGATCTTACGCGAGGGGTTTACGGGGATAAAAGATGTGTTAATTTAACATGCGATAGGCAGGAAATCAAGTCAGCGTTAAACCCAAAAACGATTATTAGAACGTTTGGGTAGACTAAAATGTGATGTAGGTCAGGATTGAGAAACTGTTTTGATTTTTCACGTCGCCAGACAGTCTCTGAGTATTGCGATGTTTTTCAGAATATAAAACAGGTAATTATATGCACCTTATTAAGAGAATTGCTTTTCTGTGTGTTGTCAGTATTTGTATGCAGTCGGTGGCAGCACAGTCCATCTCTCTCCCATATTTTAACGGATGGGAGGATGAGGCGGAGAACGGACAGTGGATTATGAACAGTGGAATGAACGGACCGGTTGCGGCCAACAGGTGGTATGTCTCAACTAAGGAGAGTTTTAGCGGGGCGCATTCGCTGCTGATTTCCGATTTGAGTGTTGCGCCGGACACAAGCGCAGTGTATTCGAGTTCCACTGTAAGCATAGTGGCTGCGCGGACTATACAGCTGCCGCGCGGCACGTATGACCTGTCGTTTGCATGGAGGTCTTATGGGGAGGAGGGGAAAGACGGTCTGTATGTGGCGTGGGTCGACAATATGTCAGACATATCGACATCGACTTCGATGATGCACTCGTGGGTAGAGACGAGTCAGCCATATAGAGGCAGGATGTTCTATGGCAGCAGCCGATGGCAGGTGGAGACGGTCAGCATCACGTCGCAGGGTGTTCCCATGAAACTGGTATTCTTATGGACGAATGACGGAACGACAGCAAACAATCCATCGGTATGCATAGACGATATACAGATATCGAGAAACAGCTGCGGCAGGCCGTCGGGCATCAAGTCGGAGGTGACAGACGATGATGTTACCCTAAGCTGGACGGCAAATGAAGGTGCGGAGTATGAGGTGAGGTACGATTCGCAGTATGCCCAAAGAGCCGATACGGTGAAAGGAGTGCGCGGCGGTGAAATGACTGTAGAGGATCTGCCTAACGGGGTGTATAATTTTTATGTGAGGGTGATATGCGCTCCCGGCGATACGAGCATCTGGTATCCACATCTGGGTGTTGTTGTCAATGCGGGTTTATGTCTGGATTATACGAATCTGGAGGGGGAAGGAGTTACGTGCTATCTTTCATCAGAGGAGGAGAATCCTTATCAGAGTGTGGGTGTAGACCGCAACGGGATAGACGGTGCGCCGTCGCGTCATACCGTGAATACGGAGAGAGGGGAGGTTGACCCGTATACGGGAGGTGTCCTGCGTGTATACCGGACGGGGAGTTCGTGTCGGTCAGGCTGGGCAATGAGAGGCCGGGAGGAGCAGAAGCCATAGAGTACTCCATGAATTTGGATTCGGGTTCCAATATCGTGCTGCTCATGAAGTATTCCGTGGTGTTGGAAGTACCTAACCATAAAGATGAGAATATGCCCAAGTTTCACCTTGAGATAGTCGATGAGAACGGCATACTTATAGACCCGACGTGTGGGCAGATAGATTTTTACGCCACGATGGATCTGCTGAAAGAGGGTTGGCATGAGTCGGTTTACAGGCGAAATCAAAATGACCCGATAATCTTTAAGGAGTGGACCACGATAGGGATTAATCTTACCGATTATGCGATTGCCGGGGATGCACAGATAAAAATAAGGCTTGCTACAAATGACTGTACAGAGGGGCGCATTTCGGGTATGCGTATTTTACTCTTTCATGTACAGAGGCGAAAATAGAGGGACTGACGTGCGGAGATTATAAAACGGAGGAGATTTCCGCTCCAGAGGGGTTCAATTACAGATGGTATAAGACGTATTGGCCTGAGGAAGAAATTGCAGGGGCGGATGAGCGAACGTTGGATATTGAGGATAATGATACGACGACATACAGCTGCGATGTGATTTCCAAAGAGAATGAAGAGTGCTTTTTCACACTTTCGGCATCGCTGATGCCGCGTTTCCCAAAGGCTAAGTTTGAACCGGAATGGTGTCCGGAAGAGTGTATGAACGCTGTGCGTCTTGAGAATTTAAGTTATGTGGAGACTATGAAGGGCGTATCGGATGAAGTCATTGAGGAGTTTGTGTGGGATTTTGGTGAAGGGGTAGTGTCAGAGGAAAGAAGTCCGGTTATTCCTGTATCGAACGACGGCGATACTCTGCATGTCACACTTAGAGCGAGCATTTCCGGGGGAATGTGTTACGATGAGTGGGACACTACTGTTGTGGTTCCGCCAGTCGGTGATGTATTCGATACGACATTCGTCAATCTCTGCAAGGGAGGCACTCCTTATATAATCAACGGAGTGCCCTATACGGAAGAAGGGGATTATCCGCTGCCACCATCGGTGTCGTATGCTACAGGGTGCGACAGTATACACGTGGTAAGCATAAAGGTGACAGAGAGTTATGAGAGCGAGATAGATACGGCTATATGTTATGGCGATACGCTGTATGTGGGGGAGAGCAAGTTTTTCTTTTCGGGTGATTTCACGGAGAGGGTCAACTCAACTGACGGTTGTGACAGCACTATACACGTCAGGCTTGATGTACGGCCGGAAGTGACTTTTAGTGTGGATGTGCAAAATGCGGCTTCAGGGCCTAATTCCGGCAGAATAGTCCTCAAAGATACTCTGCCGGGTACATATTACACCCTTAACGGAGAGCTTGATGCTCCCTTGGATTCTCTGCCGGAGGGACGATATGTTGTGGTTTGCTATAATGATTTAGGGTGCGAAAGTGAAGCACTGGAGGTGGAGATAGTGGAGGTGTGCGCTGATGTGGAGGTGGGGAAACCTGGTGAGATATGTGCTGATGACGGAACGTTTTATTTGCCTGTGACAGTGACTGATGGTAAGGTTTCGCATTGTAACCTGCGGTTCGGGGACATGGCTGTAGCAGCAGGTTTTACAGATGCTGACAGCGTGAAGGTTGAGAATGGCTTCATAAAGGTTGTTATGCCGGACAGTGTGCGCCCAGATAATTATGAAATGGATGTCGAAGTAGTGGATTATACGTGCGGCGGGCATACGTGGACAGTTCCGTTTACGGTGCTTTATCCCGTATCCGTAATGAAGCAGAAATGGAATAATGTAATCGCGCTGAAAAACGCCGACTATAACGGAGGTTATGATTTTACTGCGTACAGGTGGTATTTGAACGGAGATGTGATGGCAGACGAGACGGGCTCGTATATCTATCTTGGTGAGGGTGAAGAATTTAATCCGACAGATGAGTATAGGGCTGAACTGACGGGGGCGGATGATGGAGTCACACTGATGACTTGTCCGTTTCATGCCGAGTGGCATGAGGATATGTTTCCATACCCGCAGCAGACTGTTGTCGGGGCGATGCAAAGAGTAGAGGTGATAAATGTTACGCGGAGTACTTCTGCATGCCTATGGACAGTCGGCGGAGTGTATTTGGGCTGTCGGGAGCTTGATAGTGCAACTCCGTATTTTGTAACTCCAAGAATGTCAGGGGTGTATGTCCTTTTACTCGATGATGGCGAAGATAGGCGGGCGTTTAAGATTCTGGTGCGTTGAAAGGAGAACAATATTATTAACTTTTAAATCATATATGTATGAAAACGAGACTTTTATTCTTTGCATTGACTGTGCTGTTGTCCTTATGGACAGAGAACCTTGGCGGCCAGACGCGGCCTCCGTTGTTTGAAGAGACATTTGAAAGCGTGATGTCCGGTATACCGGATGGATGGAGTAATGACAGCGTGGAAGGAAATGCAAAGTGGGGTTACTATCGTGGAGGTGTAGACGGATCGGTATGTATGGCATACGAAACGGACTATCGCTCTAAATTTAATTTTCTCGTTTCTCCGGAGATAAATGTGGGAGACGGGCAGATGCTAAGTTTTGATTATATGAGTACGGCTCATGGCGTGCTTACTGTATATGTTTCGTATGATGGAGGCCGGACTTTTCAGTCGCAGCCGTTAGTAGACGGCTTACCTCAATCTTCATGGACGCGTACTGAGGTCGCCCTGCCTCATGTGGGGGGAACAGTCTTCGGCTTTATGGCCAAGGAGTTTGAGGAAGGGGTCTCTTTCCAAGTATATGTAGATAATGTCAGGGTTGAGCCGCAGCCGCGCTGTGCCACTCCAACGGGGTTATCTGCCAACAATATAAGTATGTCGTCAGTAGATTTGACATATACATTCGGTACGATGGGATATATCCCGGACAATGTGGAAGTATCTCTGAAAATGAATGGTTCGGATGCAGACGGGTATTCTGTTTCGACACCATATGCAGGTCTGACTACTCTTTCAGGGTTGGATTATGATACGGAATATACGGTAAAGATACGTATGGACTGCGATGCATCATATCTTGGAAAGTCTGAATGGTCTGAAGAAATCAGTTTCCGTACGCGGTGTGAAGAGAAAGAACTTCCCCAATACTATATATTTGACGACTGGGATGCTGTTTCGTCCTGTTGGACGGCCAAAAGGAACGGAGCGAGTGAGAAGCTCACACTTTCCTCTACTAATGGATACGGTGGGGCCGGAAAGGCACTTGAAGTGGCTGGAGGTTCTGGCGATGTATATATATACACGGAACCGATAGGTCATGCGGCAAACGATATGGAAATATCATTCTATGCGTATACAGACAAGAGCAGCAATGCGGTGATTGAGATTGGTGTACAGGGAGATGCGGAACAGCCTGGTACGTATAGCAAGATAGAGGAGATAGAGTTAATGCCGAAAGAGTGGAACAAGGTGGTGGTCTATACGGAAGATGCCTTGCTCGGTGCGGAAACCGGGGCTGTAGTGGCGATATGGGTTAAGAGCTTCGGTTACAACAAACTGTATATTGACAATCTTAGTTTAGAAGAACTGCCGGGGTGTAAGCGTCCGCGTAACGTGAAGGTATCATCATTTACGCATGAGAGCGTATCATTCGAATGGGATGCTGATGAAGGTGCGACTCTTGCTGTATATAGTGTGTCAGGACAGGACAGTACGTTGCTTGGCAAAGTGACAGAAAAGGATAATGTTATTACTGGCCTTAATGCATCTACAGAATATACATTTGCTTTTAAAAGTGTGTGTCAGGATGGTGTAGAGAGTGCGTGGTCTTTGGAAACGGTTATCCAAAAGACAGAGTGCGCCCCCAAAGATGCGCTATCTGTAGCATACGATTTCGATGACGGCACTGTGCCAGACTGTTGGGATATGGACATATATGAAGGTTGGAGCTATAACACTAATCAGGTACATGGCGGAAAATATTCGCTTAAAGCTAATGCTACGAGATGGAATCCTATATCATGTATGAGGCTACCGTATGTCAATATTCCCGAAGAATACGGATATCAGCTTGTCTTTTGGATGTACAGGGATGAAACATACGGCGCGAAAGAAGACCACGTGAATGTATGGGTAAATACCTCTCCTGATACTGTAGGCGGGACAGTTATAGGAACGGTATATAGGGAAATAAGCATAGAACCGGCAGTTTTAGAAAAAGGGTGGTACAAGTATGACTTTACCATACCGATGGACGGAGACATATATATCATATTGGAGGGCGTTTCAGCTGGCGGCAATAGCATATATATTGATGACCTCGCTGTGATAGAGCGTCCGTCATGTATGAAACCATCGGAGATACATATTGAAGAGGTTAAATCCAGTTCCGTTAAGGTAGTGTGGACTCCGCAGACTGATGAGTCAAAATGGGAAATAACGTATGAATATACAGGATTGTCAAATCCAGTCACTGAGATTGTCAGCGGAACTCCGGAGTATATAATTACCGGACTTGACGGTAATACTGCGTATGATATGACCATTTCTGTGGCGGCTGTATGCAGTGAGGGTGATACGAGTGAGGTGTTGACAAAATATTTGCCGTGCGAAACGCCGTGCGTCCCAGTGGATGTATCGGATGTCCCGTTTAAGGAGGATTTTGAAGATAACCATTGGAACTGCTATACGGTTCTGGAGTCCTATGCTCTCTATTCAACGGTTTACCCATATGTTAGTTCTTCGGGTATCAATGTGTTTAACAATAATGTATTTGCATTGCCAGAGTTCATATATAAGAATGGCAGGGTTCAGGATTACAGGTTGTGGTTCGATGTGCAGGTGTCGTTGTCCTCGGATATCATGATTTATGTTGGCGTACTCGATGATTTGTCTGACAAGGAGTCATTCGTTGCAGTGGATTCTATGAAGCCTGAATATGGCAGTCATCAGTATAAGGTGCAATTTGACAAATATAAGGGAACCGGCAGTTGGATTGCTTTCAAGGTGGTTGGAGCATCGACTACAAGCATTAAAAACATCATTGTGGAACAGCTTCCGGATTGCCCGGATGTGACTAGCGTAAATGTTACTGGATTGACTAACAGTAGTGCAGATATAACTATAGAAAGCGATGGAGCTACAAGATACGATTTGCAATTCGGATCGAAAGGTTTTGCTCTTGGCTCTGGTACTACTATATCAGGCAGGGAAAGTCCAGCAAGAATATTTCCCCTTGAGGCAGATACGGAATATGACATATATGTGCGTTCTGATTGCGGAGGAGAGAAGAATGGTGCATGGAGTGATGTGTCCACGTTCAGGACACGCTGCAATCCAGTGTCGGTTACAGTAGATAATCCGTTTTTTGACGGGTTTGAAGATGAGAGTATATCCGGCCTCGGGTGCTGGGTAGAAGAGAGTGTCGGCGGTGCGGTATGGCAACTGGAAAGATCGGCCAATGTGTTTGAGGGTACGACATCATTGGCGCTTGTGCCACAAGGCAGCGGACAATATAAGTCCGTTATATACCATCCTGTTGATCTGAAAGGAGGAACACAATATGAGTTCTCTTGCGTTTCAAAAGCCTCTTCTGATGTGGCGAGCAGTATACTTGAATTAATTACTGTCAAGGGCGGTGATACAGTGACCGTCTTAACTGAACCGATAGACAATACGGCATATAAGAGGGTTAAGATATTTTTTACCCCAGATAGTGATGTTGAGTATATAGGAATAAGGGGAATTCTTGGCGGCAATGTGAGGCTGTATATTGATGATGTCAGCGTTAAAAGTTCAGTATGCCGTTATCCGGAGACGGTGTTGCTCAACTCATTGACAGACTGTACTGCACAGGTTATGTGGGAGAATATCGCGGACAGATATAATGTGAAAATATCTCAGGGGACACCTATTGATGATCTGACTATAGACGATGGGTTGTTCCGTAATGAGAGTGATTGGACACAGAACAGCATAGATTTGACAGGACTAACTCCCTCCACTATGTATTATGTCTATATACAGGCGATATGTGACGAGGACGTAAGTTCATGGACTGATGCTGTGATGTTTACAACATTGTGTTCTCCAGTAGATGTGCCATACAATGAGACTTTTGAAGAGACAGGAGCGGAAGATTGTTGGACAGTGAGCGGAGATGGCAGTGCCGATATAAGTACTGAGCGTTTTAAAGACGGGGTATCAAGCTGTAAACTTTCTACAGAGACGAGCATGACATTCACATCACCTACGCTTGATATACAGGATATTGCAGATTATATGTTTGTAGCCTATGTACTTACGGAAGAAACTGACGCTAAGGTTAATATCGGCGTTATGAATGATCCTAACGATCCGTCTTCTGTATTGCCTATTACGGATGTAACCATCACAGAGGCAGGTGTGTGGACTGAGGTCATCGCTTATTTCTCGGTGTTGAAGGAGGCAGGTTTTGAAAGTTATTCTGATGCCCGCAATGTGGCTGTTACTGTAAATGGAAATGTGTATATCGACAATGTGACAATAGATATAGCTCCGAAGTGTGCCAAACCGTCTGCCTTGACACTTACTGAAGTCGATGCTTATCATGTGACGGCAGACTGGAAGATGAAGGATGTGACGGTATGTCTTGTAACAGTTACCGATGATACAGGTCTCGTAAAAGAGCTGAATGAGGTTACGCCTCCAGTAACGATTAATGGCTTGATGCCTAATCATCAGTATAATATCAATGTTTCGACAGTTTGTGAAGATGCATCAAGTGAAGTGGTAAGTCTCGGCTTCAAGACAGCGTGTGGAGATTATCCATTACCTTTTGAAGAGAATTTTGACGGGCAGGAGAGTATGCCGGACTGTTGGACATGTGAAATCAAAACGGATACTTATGGCAATAAAGAGGGGGCATGGGAAATAATTGAAGATGAAGGAAAGAGATCTTCGTGTGCAGCATTTGACGCAAGTGACGGAGGGGGAGGTCGACATCCGCTCCAGACTCCAGACTTAGATTTGTCAAATGAGACAAATGTTGTCCTGATGTTCAATATGTACACAAAAAAAGTCCTTTATAATAGTCCTAAGGCACACGTGGTAGTTGTAGATGGTGAGCGTCATGATACTTTGGCTGTAGGACTTGCCAATGACGGATGGACGGAGTATAGCTATGATCTTACTCCATATTGTGGCAAAACAATATCCATACAGTTTGTCGGAGTGTCTGACGGTTCTTCCGGGAATATGATATTGCTGGACGATGTGTATGTTATTAAGACGCCTACATGTCCCAAAACGGCCAGTATGACACTGACGGGAGTTACGTCATCGTCTGCATTGATGTCTATTGATGACGAGTCGTCTGCTGCTGCATGGGAAGTAGCGGTCGGTAAGCGCGGATTTAATCCGGCTGATGACGATACCGACATAAGGAAGTATGGAGGGAAAAAGGACATTGTCATAGACAGGCTTGAGCATTCTACTAAGTATGATGCTTATATAAGGGTGGATTGTGGTGAAGATGGCCACAGTTTTTGGAATGGCCCGGTGAGGTTTACAACTGATTGTGGCGTTGAAAGCCTGCCGTTTACGGAAAATTTCTCAGAGTATGAATCTTTAGATGAGATGTTGTGTTACGGCTTCAGGAATGAGTATGTAAGTCCTTACGGTTCGGATAATCCTAAACGCGGATTCTCGCTCATGGTGTCAGCAACAGACACAGCACTTTGCTATAAGGACATGAGTTATGGCAATTATCTGATATTGCCGCCTGTGGATGCCGAGATAGAAAGCGTCCAACTGTCGTTCAGTACTAAAATTCTCAACGGCACTTCAGGATTGGTGGAAGTGGGTGTTGTACATAAGGACAGCGTCTCTCAGGTCATCGATATGTTTGAGAAGTTGTCGGAGGTCAGTGTCTCCACAGATGAAATAGAGCCAGTGTTCTATTTCGATGTGCAGCCTAAGCGTGGCCGTGATTACAGAATAGTTTTGAAAGTAAATAATATGGCTACATATAGTGTGCAGTGTATAATAGACGATATTAACGTGCAGTTGATACCTTCTGTATTTGCGCCACGAAATTTGACAGTCAGTGATATAATGCCGACATCGGCAGTTCTCGGGTGGGTTCAGGCATCCGGCACGGAAAAGGCTCTCATCGCCATAGACGGAAATTACGAGAACACGCTTGAGGTAACGACAGGAGAATCCAGTTATATGCTTGACCAATTAACTCCTAATACTCTTTATACAGTTAATGTCTGTGGTATCAGTATAAATGATAATGGGGAAAAAGATACTACGGATTGGAGTGATACATATACATTCAAGACTTTGTATTTGCCCGCGTCAGTGCCGTATATGTATGATTTCGAAGAATGAGATAAAGATGATGTCTCAAATTGGTATATAGGTAGTGGCGATGTCAGTTGGATAATTTCAGGAGATGACAGAACTGGTGTGTATGAGGGTGAACGCAGCTTATATGTAGTCGGAGAAGGAGGCGGACACCTTTATGCCGGGCGTAAGAATACGGATGTTTGTGCATATCGTACTTTAGAGTTGGAGGAGGCAAATTATGCATTTAGTTTCATGTATCACTCTGAAGGTAGAAATATGGGTTCTGCTGCTTACACGAAGGATTATCTTCAGGTGTATTTAGTTCCTGTGACATCGATGGACGATGACGGTAATCCGATCTATGAAAATGGTATAGATATTAGTGGAAAATTGTACGGAAAGGAGGATTGGACTCTATATACAGGACAGGCCAAAGTGCCTACAGCAGGTTATTATAATCTTGTATTCCGTTGGCAGAATGCCTTGATTTCGGCATACGGTACACCTAAGTATCTTCCTGCCGCAGTGGACAGCATAACTGTGAAGGAGGTTTCTTGTATGCCGGTGGCAGAGATAATGGCAGATTCGATAGCCTACAGTTCTGCTACTGTAAGATGGAGCAGCGATAACCGCAAGCAGACAATATATGAGTATGCTGTTATTAAAGATGGGGATACTTTTGACGGGAGCAGTGCCGATTTAGAGTCGACTACGGAAAATTCAGTGCGTCTTGAAGGTCTTACACCGAATACTGCATATAGGATTTATGTACGTACATTCTGTGACAATGTGGTATATACGGATTGGGTAAATACACTTTTCGAGACACCGTGTTATATAGATACTATAGATTTAGAGCATTCTTTTGCCGATGATTTTGAGGCATATTCAAACTCTGACCTCGACTGTTGGAGGCAATATTCTACGCTTTACAGCGGAGTCTATTGGGGATGTGCCAATGATAATGTATATAGCGGTACGCAAGTCTTGTATTTGAGAAAACATACGTCCACAATGACAGAAAACAATACGGCGTGGATGTTGCGTGATGTTTATCTTAAACCAGGACTCAATTATCAGGTGACATTTTATGCAAAACAGGATAAATCAGTCAACAACGGGACTGGTATCGCAGTCGCGATAGGTGATGCCGATGCAACGGATGAATAGCTTGAAATTGTGGAGAATAATTATGTTACGTCTGATGAGTATAAACTTTATACAGTGCGTTTCATGGTCGATGAAGAGAAAGAGTATTCCATCGGTATAAGGGGTGTCACGACAGACAGTCCGCTGTATATGGATTCGCTTGTCATAAAGGCTGTGGCGTGCGATGCACCATCTATGTTTGAACTGACAAACGTGACTGTCAATTCGGCAACAGTTTCTTGGCAAGGCTCAGCAGATAAATATTATGTACATGTAGATGGAATAGCATTTAGTGAAGATTATGAGGTGACGGAGAATAGAGTACATATTGGTAATCTCGCAGGATCAAGTCAGTACACGATGTATGTCAGACCGGAATGTCAGGATGTAGAGATGCGAGATTCTGCCGTGTTCTCGTTCTCTACTTTGTGCGATGATGCGGCGAATGCCCCGTATTATGAACGCTTCGACAGGCCGGATGTACTGCCTGCATGTTGGAACAATGCAGGCGGAGATGAAATGGATGACGCGTATAGGTGGAATGTACATATGGAAACGGCAACTGACGGCTGCCTACGATTTGATTCGCATGACAATACATACGGGAATGTGAATATATTGGCCTCACCGTCAGTAGATGTCAGGGAAAAAGGCTATCGACTGAGTGTGGAATATAAGAACCCGGCAGGAGGGCCATTGAGTATTTATATTTCAACTGATGGCGGCGAAACTTATGCTGATACGCTTTTGTCTGGCGTACAGTATTGCAGAGAATGGAATACAGTCTCTGCGGATATGGACAGGTATGTAGGCGAGTCGGTGTCTATGATTGTAAAGAGCGAGAGTAATTATAGCCTTTCCGATGGAGCATATCATTATCTGGACAACTTCCGTGTGGTTAAAGTCGCAGAAGTGAAAGGCTATGAAGCGACCATATGTTATGGACAGCCATATTCAGGATTTGGCTTTGAAATATCAACTTCAGATCTTAACTATGGAGATAACGTGTTTAGCCGGATAGCTGAGAGTGCAGATGGTTTGCTGTCTGACACCATATATGAATTGACAGTACATGTACCGTTTACGGACTATTACGTGGAGGATGTCATGGTTCCTGGTCAGGCTTACAGTGGCTACGGGTTCGAGGGGATCACGGAAGCTGGACGGGACTACACCCGGACGCTCCGGTCGGAGGTCACGGGGTGTGACTCGACGGTGCACCTCAACCTGGCGGCAGCGGTACTGTCAGTCGAGATCAGCGACACAGTCTGCGAGGGCGGTTCAGTCATGTTCTGCGGTGAGGAGCGCACGGAGAGCGGGGATTACACCTGCACGGAGGCGAACCGTTACGGTGTGGACTCGACTACAGTTCTGCACCTGACGGTACTCCCGTCGGAGGTAGTGCGCAGGGACACTGTGTGCGAGGGCGACTGGGTGGATTTCGGCGGCGAACGCAGGACAGAGAGCGGCGTATATGAGGCGGACAGCGTCAACGCGCTCGGGTGCACATACCGGACGGTACTGGAGCTCACGGTGCTGGATTCCGTGTCGCGTGTAGACACCACGGTCTGCCACGGACGATACGTGGAGTACGGCGGAGTACATTACTCGGAGAGCGGGGAGTACAGGATATCGCTTCCTGCGGAACACGGCTGTGACAGGGTGCTCCTTCTCGGCCTTACGGTCATCGCGGCGGACACGGCGGCGTATTCTGGCCATGCCTGTGAAGGCAGGCCGCTATATGAAGCCGGCTTTGCGGGGACGATGGTCTATGGGGACACGGTACTCTACCGCACAGACCGTACGGCGTGCGGCTGTGACAGCGTGACGCGCCTCGATGTGACGTACATCCCGAAGGTCGAGGCATATGACACGGTACGTGTGCCGGACAAGGTCTACGAGTATGACGGGCGGACACTGACAGTCGGCGGCGACTACCAGTCGGATGGGATAGACGTGTACGGCTGCGACAGCGTGCATCATCTTCACCTTGAGTTTACGACAGGTACCGGAGCGGCAGATGCCGTTACGCTGACGGTTGTCCCCAACCCGGTAGGCCTGTCGGTGACGGCGTATGTCGACGGGGACTGGGGCGTTGAGCTTCCCGAAGGCATGAGGATAGAGGTGACCGACGTATCCGGGCGCACGGTCTATGCAGGCGATGTGGAGGAGAGGCCGGTTCCGGTATACGGAATCAAGTCCCGTGGAGTGTATCTGGTCAGGATAATCTCGCCTGACGGTATGGTGTACACCGGGCGGTTGATTGTGAAGTGACGCTTATAACTTTTCGGTTTCTGCCACAAGGACATCCGTTCTTGCGCAGAAACCGAAAACTATTATGAAAGCTGTAATATGTGATTTTATGAAACGTCTTAGTTTGCTTATTGGCTTAGTGATTATAGTTATATTAATCCCGTCCGCGGAAGTATTATCTCAAAATATACATCTTCCTTATTATAATTCGTTTGAGAGTGAACCAGATACGGTTGGTTGGAAATTTGTCAAGCAGGGTGTTTTGTCACCATCGGAATGGTGTTGGGGCAGTGCAGTGTCACGAGAAGGAGAGAAATCTCTGTATATATCTGCCGATGAGGGTGTCTCAGCATCTTATATGGAGCATTCGAACGGATATAATGTAGTGGTATATAAAAAGTTTTCTTTTCCTGCGGGACGCTATGATTTGGCATTCGATTGTCTGGTGGGCGGAGAATTGGCAGAGGACGGGAGCGTGCGCGATGGGCTTAAGGTAGCGTGGATACCAGAATCATTTAAAGAACCTACTGCCGGTTTTGGGGGGGTATTCCCGAACTATGCTCTGCTGTATAGTTTTAAGTCATCTGATGGCAGAAATGAATTTGCTAATACGGGATGGGAAAATATAACCGGAACAGTCGATGTCAGTGCTACGGAAAGCGGGTATTATCTGGCTTTTGTATGGAAGACAAACGGCGGAAGTACAGTGAGTAATCCGGGAGCATGTATAGACAACATACAGCTCGCACTGCAACGTGAAGGGGAGTGCGCGGAGCGTCCTGCCGATATATCAGTATCTTTGTCAGCGACAGACGGCAACGGGATTATATCATGGAAAGGAAGCGCAGTCAAATATGACCTGATGTACCGTCAGACTAATGTGTCAGGAGAAGGGTATGTGGGTGAGGTGACCGGGCTTACCTCTGCATCGTACAGTATAGCCATAAACTCGATACCCGAGGGTATATATTCTGTTTTTGTACGCAGTATATGTGGGGCAGATACCAGTATATGGTCTGTCGCAGAGAATGTATTCTTGTACGATGTGTCATCGCATTGCCTTGATTATCTCAATTTTGATGCTCAAGGAGTCGAGTGTACTTATGGTGATTTCAGTAATCCATATAGGACAGTGGGTGTGAGAAATTATGGCTATGAATCGAAAAACAGCATACATACGATACATTACAGACAAGATGAATATGATCCGCGTACAAACTATCAGTTGAAAACAGTGCCAGATGGAGCCATGGCATCGGTACGAATTTCTAATTGGACAGAGTTGCAGACGGTTTCCGGTTCTATAACTTATACTTATACGGTTACGGATGATGCCGATGTCCTTAAATTACAGTATGCTGCGGTGTTGCAGTATGAGCCGTATCATTCTGAGAATGACCAGACGAGAATAATTGTCGAGATATTGGATGCTGAAAGTGATACGTTGGTGTCTACCTGTACGTATTCTAACTTTAATGCCAAAGGTGTAGATAACGACAAGGTGAGAGGGTGGAACAGAATTGAAGCCGGAGAGTTGCCTGCTGGTACTGTCGAACTGGATAATCCTATCTTATGGTGTGACTGGACAGTGATAGGGATAAACCTTGCGGAATATGTGGGTCGGACTTTCAAGATACGGCTTACGCTCAAGCCTTGTGGGGCGAATTATCATTTCGCCTATGCGTATTTCACTTTGGACTGCGACAAAGGTGAGATAGAGGGTGTGTCGTGCGGTGAGCATCCTGATACATTGAGTGTTCCGGAAGGGTTTATATATGAATGGTACAAGACGCATGATGAGACTCGGACGGTTGTCTGCGACAAGAACTTTCTGGAAATAATGCCTGACGATACGAGCAGTTATTCTGTGGACTTGATTTTTCCGGAGAACGACAACTGTTATTTTACCTTAAATGCTTCGGCATTGCCCAAAGAACCTATAGCTAAAGTGTCATACACAATAGACTATTCAGACTGCCATAGTGTGGTCAGACTGGACAATCAGACTCAGGTATTCGGATTTTGGGAAGGGGATACGATAGAGACTTTTGAAAAGTGTAAGGCTCACGCGTGGGATTTGGGCAGATATGGCACTTCAAATGAATATGCTCCGGTGATTAATGTGCCGGCAGAAGGTGATACGTTCGAGATTTCACTTATGACTTCAATCGACAGTGACTGGAAATGCGCAGATATGAAAGAGTTTCTGATAGCGGTGCCATCCATCGTACAGGATACGACTGTGGTAAAGTATGAGATATGTGACGGTGCGAGTGTGATGCATGACGGCCAAGAATATAGTGAGTCCGGCAGGATTGAACTGCATTACAGTAACAGTGAGACGGGTTGCGACAGCGTGGTGGTGCTTGAAATCAGCAAAATTGCCACAGATACTGTTTTTGATTCCGATACAGTATGTACGGATGAACTGCCTGTGGTTTTCCATGGCGATTCACTGATGACGACAGGAGAATATAAGCATGTGGTTAAGAGCAGTATAGGTTGCGATTCCATTGTGTATGTTTTTGATTTAACGGTCAATCAGGCTTTGGTGGCAGATCTGTCATCCGATAATGTGGAGTTATGTGCCGATTATGGTACATTTTCTGTTCCGTTTACATTGTACGAAGGTGTTGCTACGGATTACAGGATTGTGTACAGCGAGGTTGCGCATGACAATCTGTTTGCCGATTCTGATGTGATGCCCATTGATGGAGACAACGAAGTGATTGTCGAGTTGCCAGATGATGTCAGGCCAGGCAATTATAGGGCTGACATTATGTTGTTTGGCGGTGAGTGCGATAGCGTGGTTTTGCCATTGACCATAAAGGTGTATTATCCTTCGACGGTGATAGCCCAACGGTGGAATGATGTGCTTGCTCTGAAGAATGCGGAGTATAACGGCGGGTATGAGTTTTCGTCGTACCAATGGTATGAGAATGGGACGCAGCTTCATGGCGAGACGAGGCCTATATTATATCTGCCAGACAGTATGGATTATTCTGCGGAGTACAGTATGCTGCTTACGCGTGCGGATGACGGAGTGACTACGTTCACTTGTCCAGTAGTTCCGCAGAAATATGCCGATGCGGATATAGAGGTTTTCCCTACGGTAGTATTTTCCGGAGGCTTTGTGGAGGTCGTATCAGGACAAAAGGTGTCGGCCCGTCTGTATAATATTTCCGGCCAACTGGTAGATTCGTATGATATTATGCCGGGTAGGAGTATGCTGCGTATGCCCGTTAATGACGGTATGTATGTGCTGTCTGTTATATGTCCAGACGGTATGTCGGAAAATATCAAGATTATAGTGAGGCGGTGACGGGGGTATGATAAAATTTCGTACCTTTGTTGCTGACGCTACAAGATAGGATGCGGTTCGGAAAAGCGATCAAGTAAACTTGTCGCTTTTCTTCCGCTTTCCGTTATCTTGGAAGCCGGGATGCGGCAGGAGGCTGCATCCTTTCCATCATCAATTAACTAAACTTGTTCTATTATGCGAATTTACAAAGGATTGGCATGGGCTGCCGTGGCGGCTCTGTGCGGCATTGCGTTTGCAATGGTGTCCTGTGAGGAGAGTAACACACAGGGCGATTATGTCTCTATGAATTTCCTTGAGGCTAATTATTACGGAGATTTTTACGGGAACGGGACTGAAGATGTGACGGTGACGCTCTACAGTCCGGAACTGGAACTGGATGTGGAGGCGCATCAGGTGTTGAGCGGTACGGGCGTGATAGTATCGCTGGACTTTATCGCGCCGTCGGTGGACGAGGAGTTTATGCTGCCGGGGGGTGACTATAAGGTGGATACGACGCATGCGGCCAATACGGTGGCGGGCTATTATGTGATGCCGGGGCTGCTGCCTATACCGATGGGGTCAACGGTCATATATTATGAGGACGGCAAGGACGTGGATATGAAGTATGTGGCGTCTGGCACAGTCTCGCTGGTACACGATGGCGGGGCGGTGACGCTGACGGCGGATGTGACGCTGGATGACGGTTCGGAGGCCAGATGGCAGTACGCGGGGGCGATGAGTGTGACCGACCAGAGGGAGCCTGACCCGGTGGAGCCTACATATACGTTTGATTTTGAATTGAGTGAGGCGGTTAAGGATACGTTTGTGTTTGACCGCATAGAGCTGTATAACCATGGGGCGGTGTATAATGAGAATGATTATATCGAGGGGCTGATGGAGAACAGCGAGACTATGGAGTTTGTGCTTCTGGATATGTACGCCCCTGCGGGTACGACATCGCCGGTGCATACGTACAGTATAGACAGTACGGCGGGAGTGTGGACATGTATGAGCAGTCCGGGAGGCGATGAGTATGGCTATGATTATCCTACGTTCGTGGGGTTCAATTGCAGCATGGAAGGGTACAGCAATGTGTATTATCTGCGGAGCGGCAGTGTGGAAGTGACGGAGGACGGGGTCACGATGGATGCCGTATCTTATTTCGGAAGCGAGATTCATATTGTATATGAGGGTGATGTGGCCTTTTCGGAAATCCCGTCAGGCGTTGCGGCACGGAAAGCTGCGGCCAGAGGCGGAAATGTGTGGAAGGAGAGGTCGGCTCGAGTGCGCTGCTCTGCGCGGTGAGGCATGTGCGGAGTTGAGATACGGAACGGCGGTGTGTCATAATTGCAAACTGCTGCGTTATTATCGGGATTCGGGCTAAGAAACCGTTTTGATTTTCCACAAACGCGGTTTGCAGTTCACTCTTATGATGAAAATATAAGTTTTCGTCTATGGAGTGTGCGTCCCGTCGGCCATATTCCGCCCTCATGTCCTTGAAATAGCCCGCTATTACTTCGG
>JADIMV010000036.1 GCA_017694515.1 Candidatus Aphodosoma intestinipullorum | reverse complement strand
GACAAGAGCGGTAATCGTAACCATGCTCCGGTCTCGCAAGCCGAGTTTGTCTGTCCGGCTCCATACTTCGCCGAAAAGCACGTCATCGTTCAGTTCCGCAAACTTGGGTGCGAAATCGCCCAACTGCTCTCTTCCGGCAGTCTGTTTGATTTTTGTCTGTGCGTTAGCCATAGGTGTAATCATTAATAGTGTGAATGCAATGCAAATAATTGTTCTCATGATTGTACTCTTTTATCGTTAATACTCAGAATCAGCACATCGGATGTTCCCAAGAACCTTTGGTGTCCACATCCATTTTTCTTGATACCTCATCCAACATGACGATTTCATTGTCTGCCAGATGAAGTGAAATAGCTTTTACCGCATCTTCCACATGGTGAGGCTTGGTTACGCCAATGATGGGCAAGGTATGCTTGGCAATCGCCCATGCGATAACCACTTGCGGTACGGTCGTTCCGTGCATCTGTGCTATTCCGCGCAATGCCGTAAGCAATTCTCCCATCCGTACCAGTTGAGCGTTGTAAGTCTCGCCCCGTGAACTGTTCTGTGGCATCAGATGTTCCGCATCATATTTGCCGGAAAGCGCACCCTGCTCCAATGTCATGTAGGCAAAGAAGTCCATCCCGTGCTCGCGGCAATAGTCGATGATACCCGCATCCTCCGATGAACGGTAAATAAGGCTGTAGTGATTCTGCACCGCAGACACATGGAAGCCTTCTGCGGAAAGGATTTCCTCTGCACGTTTCAATTCTGCCAAATTGTGGTTGGATACGCCCACACTTTTTATCTTTCCTTTCTTCAATGCGGGAATCAGTCCGGGTGTCCATCGCTCCACATCTGCCGGATTGTGTATCCAATAAATGTCCACATAATCTGTGTCAAACCGCTTCAGGCTGGCATCCAGCATTTCTTCTACGGCATTCGGCGAATCGGATGCAATCTGAGGGGTGAACTTGGTGGAGATAAGCACTTGTTCACGCGGACATTGCTTTGTGAAACTCGCCAGAATGTCCTCGGAAGCCCCCATGCCATACACGGTTGCCGTGTCCCAAAGGTTCAGCCCGTTGTTCATAGCCGCGTCGAACACCGGCTTTAAGTCTTCTGCGGAAAGGTTGTTCCCAAACACCTGGTCACCCCCGGCGGTGCCTGTACCCCATGACCATGTCCCCAAGGCAATCTTAGGATAATTCTCTTTGTTTGCCATAACGCTATTCTTTTTAGAAGTTTTCTGCTGCAAAGTTATGGTAGTTATTTTTCAACCTTGTTATTTTGCAGCTCAATTTATGTTTGCATAAAGCTCAAGTTCTCAATATGGCACTAAATTTAACTCAACCCTATGCTTTTGTATATACACAATATCCATTGTAATTCCAAGTAGTTGTTCAAAATTAATTGTATATCTATTGTAGGCTATTTTGCAGCTATTTTCCAGTCGTGAGAACGGGAGCATAGCGGGCTATGTGACTGTTAAACGATTGGAAAAGAGCGCAAAAGAGACACAAGAGATACAAAGCTTTTATTTTATCGTTTCTTTTAGCATTCTAAACATATAAGTAGCGTTTAATTTTGAACTGCTACTTAGTATATTGTAGTCCACAAAAATAGTACGCCCGCACATTCACCGCACCGGCTCATTTTCAGGTAATAATGTCAGATGCAGCCTCCCCCCCCTCCGCCGCGCATACCCCCGTCTGACACCGACACCCGCCCGACTCCAGCCTCCGAGCCAATGCAAATTAAGGTTAAAAACACGTACTCTCGCCGTAACAGTCCCGAAGCCCCACCGAAGCCTCTCCCTGGCCTCTCCCTAAACGCCACCTCCGAAACACGTACCCTCGCCTTATCATTTCCCTGCCCTCCCCTCATTTTGCCGTTAACCATAAAATTCCTACCTTTGTATCGGCAGATACTGGCTATGCGAAATCCGCAAAGCTCCGTTGCTGTCTGAATTCTTTTGTCTAATCGTCTAAAAACCAAGGAGCAGCATACTGAAAAGAGAAGCAACTGACTGAACAACATAACGTTTACTAATGTTTTATTCTCCAATCTGAAAACCGCCAATTTGAAGACTTCTGGGAATAAGCATGGGAGTTCGCACCCCGACAAGGGATGTGGACCGTTTGTGCTTATTTATGGAGTCGGGTCACTTGGCGGTACCTCAGATTGAAATCGGCATGAATGGTTCCGCCCTTTTCTTTTTATGGTACATATCGGTGATGCCATACGTCAGGAAATGCTCCGTCAAGGCCGCACGGCACGCTGGCTGGCCGAACAGCTCTCCACCGACCGCACCAACATATACAAAATATTCCGCAAGGCGAGCATCGACACAGCCTTGCTGCTCCGCATATCCGCTGCCCTCGGCACAGACTTCTTCCGCCTACTCTCCGACGACCTCAACCTTCCTCCCCGCCGATAACCCTGTGGCCAATCCCGCTACAGACAGTAGCCGTTTCCGCCACATCACAAGCCACATCTCACATCAACCACATTGTACTTTTGTACAAAAGTACTATACAGGCACAGCCTCACATCTATGGTATCTGTCCGTATAGTCACATTATCCTGATTATTAATTCATTAAAACACTTACAGTATGAACTTCAAGACTATCATCGCGGCAGTGCTGCTGGCCGTCCTGCCGTGCGCGCTTTCAGCGCAGACCCCAAAGGATTTGGCCAAGGAGCGCAAACAGATTGAAAAGTACTCAGAACAGGAACTCAACTCCCGCGCCACAAAGTCGGCACGCAAGGAGGCCAAACGACTGAAGAAAGAGGGATGGATAGTCTCTCCCGGGGCGTTGCCCATGGACAAGCAGCTCGACCGCGCATACAAGATGCAGTACGAGTATGACGACAACAACTACCCGAAATACATCATGGCCGAAGCCCAGTCCATTGGCCAGAACTACGATGCCGCCAAATTGCAGGCACTCGAACTGGCCAAGCAGAACCTCGCCGGGCAGATAGAAAGTGATATGGCCGCTCTCATAGACAACGACGTGGACAACCGCCAGCTCTCTGCCGACGAGGCCGCATCGATTGTGAAGACCCTGTCTGCCTCAACCGACGTGATAAAGCAGAAGCTCGGGCGCGTGATGCCCGTCATGGAGTGCTACCGCACCCTGCGCAACGGCAACAAGGAAGTCCTCGTGCGCATAGCCTACAACAGCGAGGCCGCAAAGCGTATGGCCATAGACAATATAAAGAAGGAATTGGCCGACGAAAGCGGAAAGCTGCGCGAAAGGCTCAACGCCATGCTCGGACAGGAATAATCCCAAATCGGTCGTTAGACTTTGAGCTGATTTCTGCGTTTATGGCGAGTAGATTTATACGCGCTTTCCAGAAGGCATAGCGGGCTATGTCGAGGGAAAGCGTGTATACAAGATACCGCCAGAAACCTGAAAGCAGCCAAAGAGTTTAGTACCACGGACACTCTGCAAAACTCACAATGACCTGTTGCATAGCAAAAGGAGACGCAGTAAAAAAACTGGCTTTCGCAAACTCCCCAAAACGTTCTAATGACCGTTTTGGGATAATGGGAAAGCGTATTCTGATGACTGTATCCGCCGCCTTGATGCTCTCATTCTCGGCGGCGGCGCAGCCTGCTGTCCCCGTCCACGGCAAGTATCGCTATGTCTCTGACGGCAATGTGACTGTCGAACAGGCCAAACTCACAGCCCTCGAACGGGCGAAGATTGAGGCCATAGCCGAAAAGTTCGGCACACTGGTAGAACAGTCCAACGCGACTTTCGTCAAAAACTCGGCTGAGAACTCTGAGACCGCGTCCGTGTCAGGACTGCTGTCTCTCGGCAGCAGCGAGGTGCGGGGGGAATGGATTGAGACCATCGGCACTCCGCGCTTTGATGTCAGCTATGAGAACGGTATGCTGGTTGTTACTGCCGAGGTGCGGGGGCGTGCGCGTGAGATAAAGGGTGCTAAAGTCGACTTCACCGCCCGCCTGCTGCGTGGCTGCACCGACCCCGGATGCGAGAGCGCAGAGTTCATCGACGGCAACAGCTTCTACCTCCGCTTCTCGTCGCCCGTGAGCGGCTTCCTCGCCGTCTATCTCGTCGACGAGGGCATGACCGCCTATTGCCTGCTGCCCGACAGATACGCCGAAGACGGCGCATTCCGCATCAGGGCAGGACGCGAATACACCCTCTTCTCGGCGGCACACGCCGAGAATGGCGTTTCCGTTGAGGAATACGTCTTCACGGCAGGCAAGGAGGTAGAGTTCAACGCCCTGTACATACTCTTCTCCCCAAACGGCTTCACCAAGGCGGACGACAGCTTCACCTCTGAGCTTATGCCGCGTGAGCTGTCCTTTGCCGACTTCAGCCGTTGGCTGGCCGGCGTGCGCCGCCACGATGCCGACCTGCGTATGAAAAAGAAGATTGTGACCATAAGACAAAACTGATTTGACAATGAACGCATTCCTACGCCATACACTCTTACTCACGATGCTGCTCTCCGCCGCCTTCAGCATGTCGGCGCAGAAAGTGACCAATGTCACACCGAGACAGGAGGGCAACACCATAGTGATAGACTACACCCTTAGCAAAGATGCCCTGAAAGTGGAACTGTTCGTCTCAACCAACGGTGGCAGGACCTACGAGGCGGTCAACTCCGCCTCCGGCGATGTCGGCTACAATGTGACCAAAGGCAAGAAAACCATACGTTGGAATGTACTCAACGAACGTGAGTCGTTTGTCTATGACAATGTAGTGTTCAAAATCACGGCGACACCTAAGCAGGAAGAGGCGCGCCGCACTGAGACCAAGTGGCATAGTCCGCTATCCACTGCAACCAAGAAGGCGAAGAAACCCGCACAGCTCCCGCAGTTCAACGAGCACAGCGGCTTCTTCGGCATAAACATCGGCTATTCCAGCTATGACTTCGCCACATACGGCCTTTCGTTCGGCCAGCTCAAAAAGTGGGGATGGATGTTGCGCCTGAACCTCGGAGGCATTTCAGAAGAGAGTGAAACACGGTTCAATATGGCATTGACAGCCGATGTAGCACGCATGCTGTTCTCAAGCCGCGTCGGCTCTTTGTACATATACGCAGGTCTCGGCTTGGGCTATGAGTCTTACAAGGGCGACTACACCGGTATTGTTTACGATGAGCATGGCTATATCTCGGCAACGGGAACAGAGGTAGATGACCACATCGGTCTCGCTTTCGATTTTGGCCTGCTCTATAAGGTAGGTAGAGTGGAAATATCCGCTGGAGCCATCTCTATAAACGGGAGTTATTGGACTGCCGATTTCTCCATAGGCTACTGCTTCTGAGGCAATATATAGATAAAAATAAAGTCATGAATAAACTGGTTGTATTTCTTTGTATGGCATTGGCGGCCATCTCCGTACGGCTCTCCGCACAGTCGTCCGGAACAAGCCGCCCCATGAGTTTCACCATAGTTAAACAGTATCCGCTGCTCGAAATCATGGACGGCTCTCTCTCCTTCATGGACAGCAACGGCAACGGGGTCATCGATGCCGACGAACATGGTGTCATCAGCTTCAAGGTGATGAACCGGGGTAAAGGCGACGCATACGGCTGCACGGTCAAAGTGACCTCAGAAGGCGACTCTTACGGCATCAGCGTACAGACCCCGCAAGTCGGCACTATACGCAGTGGTGCGATGGCCGATGTGAAGATACCGGTTTCGTCCTCCAACCTGACAGTTAACGGGCAGGTGACATTCAGGGTAAAGGTTGATGAGCCTACAGGTTTCGGCTCAGACCCTCTGGAGATTGCCGTAGAGACACGGCAATTCAATGCGCCGCGTGTACAGGTGACTGACTTCGCAGTCAACGGCGGCAGTGCCGCATCCGTAGCGAAAAAGGAGAATTTCGACCTCCAGTTCTATGTCCAGAACACTGACCGTGGCGCAGCGAGTGACGTGGTGGTAAACCTCGTCATCCCGGACAATGTAATGCTCGTGGGCGGCGACATGGTCTACTATGTCGGCAACCTCGGTGCCGGGCAGTCGCGACTGCTCGAATACAGTCTGATAGCGAACGACAAATACGTAGGGAATATGATACCAGTCCAGATAAACCTGCGTGAACACTACGGGAAGTACGCTGAAAACCGAACCATAAACATAGAGGTCTCAGACCGTCCGTCCGGCAAGCGCATAGAAGTCGCTCCGCGCCGTGTCGGTGTCCGCCAGCCTGAACCCGATATGGAAATAGCCTCGCTCGTCTCCGATGTGGACAGGGACATACCTGTGTCCGACGGGAAAAGTCCTAACACATTCGCCGTAATCATAGCCAACGAGAGCTATGACCGAGTGGCAGCAGTGCCTATGGCTGCCAACGACGGCAAAGTATTCGCCGAGTACTGCGAAAAGACGCTCGGACTGCCCCGTAGCAATGTCCGCACATATATCAATGCCTCATACGGCAACATGGTCTCCGCCATAACTGACATAAAGAGCATTGCTCAGGCCTATGACGGCGACATCAATGTGCTGTTCTACTACGCCGGGCATGGCGTGCCTGACGAGTCGTCCCGCAGCGCATATCTCCTGCCTGTCGATGCAGACGGGCGCAATCTCGCGGCGTGCTACCCTGTCGAGAAACTCTACCGTGAACTCGGCTCAATGGGAGTCAGGCGGGTAACCCTCTTTCTCGATGCCTGCTTCAGCGGCTCTACTCGCGGCAACGGGATGCTGGCCTCCGCACGTGGCGTGGCGGTCAAGGCCAAGCCTGCACAGCCGACTGGCAACATGGTGATTATCTCAGCCGCTCAGGGCGATGAGACAGCCTATCCGTACACAGCGAAAAAACACGGGATGTTCACATATTTCCTTCTGAAGAAGCTCAAGGAGACCAAAGGCGAAGCCCTGCTCTCCGAGATATACGACTATGTCAATCAGGAGGTAAAGCGCAAATCGATAGTAGAGAACGGCAAGACGCAGACCCCTACAGTCTCCCCGTCGCCCTCAGTCGCTGACACATGGGAGAAGTGGAAGCTGAAATGACATACGACAACAGGCAGACCAGTTAATGAGTACAACCTGCATCTCCCTATTGCTTCTGTATCCAGTTTTCGCTATCTTTACAGCCAAAACAGGAGACTTGTGAAACCACGTATAATCATTGACCGCAACATACCTTTCATAGAGGGAATGCTTGAGTCGGTAGCCGATGTGACATATCTGGCGGCAGCAGAGATAACCAACAGCAGTGTGCGCTCGGCAGACTGTCTGATAGTGCGAACCCGCACGCGGTGCGATGCCGCACTGCTTGACGGGACGGACATACGTCTGATTGTCACCGCCACCATAGGCTATGACCACATAGACACGGCCTACTGCGCCGCACACAATATCACATGGCGCAACGCCCCGGGATGCAATGCCGCGTCTGTGCAGCAGTATGTCGGGGCGGCCATCGCCGAATGGGCGGCCGCGCAAGGCACTGCGCTGCAAGGCAAGACGGCAGGCATCATAGGCGTAGGCCACGTCGGGAGCAAGGTTGAGAACCTGTGTGCCATGCTCGGCATGAATGTCCTGCGCAACGACCCGCCGAGAGCCGAATGCGAGGGCAACGCCCTCTTTTCCACGTTGGACGAGATAGCCGAACAGGCCGACATCATCACGCTCCACACCCCGCTCACACGCGGGGGCAACTACCCCACTTTCCACATGATAGACAGCGGCTTTTTCTCCAAACTGAAAAGAAAACCTCTGATAATCAATGCTGCACGGGGAGGCATCGTGGATGAAGAGGCATTGATGCAGGCAATGGACCGCAATCTCGTGGGCGGGTGCGTCATCGACTGCTGGGAGCATGAGCCGGACATCAGCCCCGCGCTGCTGCAAAGGGCGTTCATCGCCACACCCCACATTGCCGGATACTCCGCCGACGGCAAGGCCAACGCGACTCTCATGAGCCTTAAGACCGTAAACAGCATCTTCTCGTTGGGTCTCGACCTGTCGCATTTCGCCCCCCTGCCGCCCAAGCGGCAGATATACATAAACGGCGACGAGGCTCTTGATGTCCTGAGGTCATCGTACGACATACTCCGCGACTCGCGTCTGCTGAAAGCCGCGCCCGCCCGGTTCGAACATTTCCGCAGCCATTACCCCATACGCCGCGAATGCGGCATAACGGTACTGCCGTAGCCGTTCCCACGAAAATGTTCAGTAGAATCATATCAAACGGGAGTCGGACATAAGCCTACGGCTCTCCACGGATGGATTATCCGATGGGTATAATGCACATCGCGACGATAGGGTTTCACTTTTGATAGTTTTTGGCGCAATTCTATCAAAGAAAGAATGTCGAATCGCTAAGGAGAGGATAGGGAGGAGATAGCTGAGAGCTAAGGAGGGGATAGCCGGACACTCTGTATTACAAGAGTTTACAGACAGGGCACATACACAATAGGAATGGTTATCAAAAAGGGAAAGGTGTATTAAACACCATTATAATATGCATGAGAAAAATATCAGAATGCAGGCATGAATCGTATATCGGCCTGACGCTGGCTATGCGGTCTGAACAGGAATGACAGGATACAAAAAAAGCGGGACAGCGCGAGCCTCATCCGGTCTGCGCTTCCCGCCTCCACTTTTACAGGAGAAAATAATCAAAATCCTCTGTTCCTTATTCCGCCGGAGTCTCCGCCTGCTCTGCGGCAGGAGCGGCAGCCTCATCGGCAGCAGGGGCGACAGCATCGTCAAAATTGACTGTCTGCTGAGGTGCGGCAACAGCCGGCAACTGGTCAGAAATCTCCGATGCCCTCGCAGGCCCGCTTGATTTCGAGACAGCCGTCGCGGCAATCGACAGTACCACTATCGCAGCCACAAGCCCCCATGTAACTTTTTCCACAAAATCTGTTGTCTTCTTTACACCCATAATCTGGTTCGACGATGCGAAGCTCGACGCAAGGCCGCCCCCTTTCGAGTTCTGTACCAGCACGAAAAGTATCAGCACTATGGATGCTATCACAATCAGAATCGATAATAATACGCTCATGTTATAATATAGATTATTTGTTATTTGCCAATATAGTCTCTATGTACTTTATTTGGAGTGCAAAGTAAGCACTTTTTTTTGGATTATTCAAATTTATGGCCTTCAATATTCGCAGTGCCTCAGCATATTTTTTCTCCCTGACAAGCCTTTTGACCTCGTCCTCCGCATTATCGGGCAACGTACTGCCGTCCGCTGCGGGGACATCGTCCTGCGGCGGCTTCTGACTCTCCGGGTCTGACAGGCCGACACGCTCACCTTCAGGCCGAACCTCATGTATAAACACGTTGTTATCAGTCTCTTGCAGAGCATCTTCACTGTCTGCTGCCGCACGAGTGGCATCCTCTGCCGCACGGCGCGCCATACGTGCCGCTTTCAGGCGTGCGGCAAGCTCCTGCAGTGTCTTGCGCTGATGCTCGTTGCCCTCCATGGCAAAATAGTCCTGAACGGCAGCGGTCATTGAGTCGAGAGCCACATCGGCCTCGACCGTGGCGGCCTCATAGTGCAGGAAATTATACAGCGCACGCCTGTCCAAGATATGGACCGAACTCCGCGCAAGCTCCTGCCCGAAGCGTATGTCCCCGCTGACGTGCATCTTCCGCAGCAGAAGCCAATGCAACGGCTCGCAGAAAGGATATGCGTCGCGCAGGGAGAGCAGTTCCTCGGCAGACACCGTCTCCAGCCCTGACGGGTCTGAAAGCCAGCTGACTATATGGTCTACGGTTATCATCTGACGGACAGCAGGCTGTTATGTCACCAGTTGGCCACAGTGGCGTTGAATATCTGGTCTACGATTTCCTCTATCATCTCGCCGACAAGCTGCTCCTGCACATCGTTGAGCGTCTGCGTGTTCTGGAATGTGCGGTTTGCGCTGAAACGGGTCTCGAAGTCCTCGTCGTGGTTAGTGTTATTGGTAAAACGCACATTGACGGTCATTGACAGGCGCGTTTCCGCTGCAAGCGCGTCAGAGCCGACAGAGAGAGGCGTGAGGGCATAGTCGGTGATTTCCCCTTCGATATTGAGGTCGCCGTTGACCCTCACCTGCGAGAGGCGCGTCTGCTTGGCAAATATGTCTTTCAGTTCCTCGTTGAACTGCGTCATCATCATGTCATAGACCAGCGGGGCGTTGTTCGGGAAATCGGCTATGGCTATGGTCTTCACCTTGGAATAGTCGATGGACGCGCCGTTGAACTTGTATGACACTGTGCATGAGGAGGCTATCAGCAATGCCAGAAGGGCATATATAAAAACTTTCTTCATCTGCCTATCTTTTTCTCAATCCAGACCGTACTCCTTAATCTTGCGGTAGAGCGTACGCTCGGAGATATGGAGATCCTTGGCGGCGTATTTCCGCTTGCCGTTATGGCGTTCCAATGCCTTGGCTATCATCTCTTTCTCCGCATTGACCAGCGAAAGCGACTCCTCCACATACTCCTCGGTGTCCTCCACAGGCTGATTATGACCGATGATATTGCCCTGATGCTGTACTCCTCCGGCAGGCATTACATTGATGATGTTCGGCACGACGGCAGTCTGCTGACCGGTGGCCATACTGTCCTGCGTATAGTGTGGCGCGGTGTCCAGATGCTCCTTGCGCATCAGCTCGTCTATGATTTTCCGCATCTCGGCCATATCCTTTTTCATGTCGAACAGCACCTGATACAGAATCTCGCGCTCATTGGAGAATGTCCTCTGACCGTCGCCCTGCTCCTGATGGAAAAGTGTGGGCAGTGTAGTCATCTTCTGCTCCGGCAGATACACGCGCAGACGCTCGGCGGAAATCTCGCGGTTCTGCTCTATCACGGAAATCTGTTCGGTCACGTTTTTCAGCTGACGCACATTGCCGCGCCAATAATAGTTAGTCAGAAGAGTCTGCGCATCGGCAGTCAGCTTTATGACCGGCATCTTATATTTCTCGGCGAAATCCGTAGCGAACTTTCTGAACAACAGCAGTATATCCTCCTTCCTCTCCCTCAGCGGCGGGATGAATATCGGCACGGCGTTGAGGCGGTAATAAAGGTCTTCACGGAAACGGCCGTCGGATATGGCATCCTGCATTTTCACATTCGTCGCCGCCACGACACGTACATTGGTTTTCAACACCTTGGATGAACCCACGCGCATGAACTCCCCGGCCTCGAGTACGCGCAGCAGGCGCACCTGAGTCGAGAGCGGCAACTCGCCGACCTCATCGAGGAATATAGTTCCCCCGTTCGCCTCCTCGAAATAGCCCTTACGGTCAGATGTTGCGCTCGTGAACGCACCTTTCTCATGGCCGAAAAGCTCGGAATCGATTGTGCCTTCGGGTATTGCGCCGCAGTTGACGGCTATATAGGGATTGTGCTTGCGGTGACTGTACTGGTGTATAATCTGCGGGAATGTCTCCTTGCCGACACCGCTCTCGCCCTGTATGAGGACGGAGAGATCTGTATTAGCCACCTGCACAGCCATATCGATTGCCCTGTTCAGCGCGGGAGATAGCCCTATTATCCCAAAACGCTGTTTTACCATCTGTATTTCCGACAGTTCCATAATGCTATGCCTCCATTAAACAAATCAGCAAAAGGCCGCCGCGACTCACACACGCCCACACTACGGGCAATGGTTGGACACATCCGTGCCTTTCACTTAGAAAACCGAATTAAATTGTCATGATTATGTCTGCCAAAATTACAGTTTTTCCACGACACGGCAAACATCCTGCACAGATATTTTCCCGCGACGGGAAACAAGCCTCTGTGTTTGCATATTTGGAAACAAACTGTTACCTTTGCATCAACGCATTTGTAAATATGGAACTAAAAATTATCAGACTAATAATGAGCGACGAGGCTAAAGCCTTCGTAAGGCAGCAACCAGAAAAGGCAAGGCAGAAGATAACATATAATATCCGCAGGCTTGAAAGTGGAGTCATAGACAAGGAACTGTTCAAGAAACTTGAGGGTTCTGAAATATGGGAACTGCGTACACTGTTCAACGGGATATGCTACCGCCTGTTTGCCTTTTGGGACACAGATATGGAAGCCTTGGTTGTGGCCACTCATGGCATAGTCAAAAAGACGCAGAAAACACCTAAGAAAGAAATAGCAAAGGCAGAAGCGATAAGGAAAGAGTATTTCAATGATAAAAAGTAAAACCATATGACAAAGATGAATTTCACACCCGCCGATGATTTGATAGACGAGGTATGGGGAAAGGTTGGTACTCCCGAAAGGGATGCTATGGAAGCGCAGCTCAAGGAGGAGTTACAGGCCTACTATGTCGGCGAGGCAATCAAAAAGGCACGTCTCAAGCAGAACCTCACGCAGGAGGAGCTGGGCGAAAGGATAGGCGTGAAGCGTTCGCAGATATGCAAGCTGGAGAGCGGTAAAAGCTCCATGACCCTGTCCACATTGAGCAGGGTATTCAAAGCCCTCGGCATAGCGGCGGCAACGCTTGACTTGGGAGCGGCAGGCAAAATAGCCCTGTGGTGAGCGTTCCTGTTAACCCGCCACTATCCTCAAACACGGAATGAAGCCATATCCGGCACTATCCTGAGAAAAACGGCGGCGGCACGGAAACCACACAGTCCACGTGCCGCCGCATCGTTCAGCCCAATATACAAATCTACTCTGTCTTTTTCTTCAATGTCGGTTTAACACTTCGCATGCCGTCTATATGTTCAAAAAGTTGAGGTTCGACATTTGCGTACATCGGATCAAGAATAAAATCTATCCCCTCGCGCCTTGCAAGTTTCGCTGCCGGTACAAAATCCGAATCTCCGGAAAATAGCACTATTGTATCCACGAACCGTTTAAGGGCAAGCGAAGTTATATCCACACCTATCTTCATGTCTATGCCTTTCTGTTTTATCTCAAGGTATACGTCACTCTCATTTATTTCATTTACGGACTTCTTACCAGACAAAAGTTCCTTAACCACACGCGGATATAAATGCCAGTTACCGTTGTCCTTAAGCTCCCCGATACGCAGGGCAACCTTACGCTTTTTCTTTAAGCTCTCAATGACAGCATTACGGAATGCATATTCATCACTTTTGCTGAAATCTATAAGCCTCTTTGAAACAGGATTATGGACTTTTTTTGACATAGGGTTACAGTCATAGTAAAATATGCGATAAAGCGTATTGGTATTCCCTACGTGCATATGCGCCATAGAATATATGTGGTTCGCAACTTCCTCCCCTGACATTTTCCTGTCCTTGTTATATAGGGCATTGAACCTTTTTATGAAGAACCCTCCGTCTATAAGCACAGCCACCTTTACTGGAGGTAAGTTTTTGTCATTCGCTTTTGATGCCATTAGCCATTATTATAATAAAAAAAACGCTCTTGGGTCGGCGTATCCATTATCGAGCAGGTTATGCACCATTGCGGATACGCGTCGCCACGAGCCTAATCATGGTACAAAGATATAATTTAATTACTACATACCAAAATAAATCCAAGACCATTTTCACCTTTCCTCTCATCCATTCTCTCATCTTATTGGCCAGGTTTTCTCTTTTCCCGTACAGCACCTGCGGTTCTCCGCGTCCAGTCTACCAGTTCCACTGCTTCTCCTTTCTTGACACCCCTGTGGAGATATTTACGGCAGCCAGCATATGGGTCAGCTACAGTTTGATGGGAAACTCCCCCTGCCTTGTTGGCCTTGCGCGTGTCGAGTTTCAATGTAAGTTTTGCCATGCTTTGCCTCCGTTTCTGTTGCAATCTTTTTGCAAATCGCGGTGCATAACAATAAGGAAATCAGGCGTTCATCCAAAGACAAACGCCTGATTTCCTCCTGTGATCCCGGCGGGATTCGAACCCACGACCCACAGCTTAGAAGGCTGTTGCTCTATCCAGCTGAGCTACGAGACCATCATACCTCTGAATTTGAGAATGCAAAGTAACTGCTTTTTCGCGACACGGCCAAGCATTTGCTCCCATTTTTATGTTTTTTCATAACAAAGCCCGACCGTCACACTTGACAGCCGGGCTTTGTTATATGCAGACTTCAGATGAGTTGTAACATCTTATTCCTGTGTCTGTCCGGTCACTACGCAAACTGCGTGTGCTATCTACTGCAAATTCATCTCACGACGACCTTATGTATCTCCCGTCTCCCTGACGGATGAGACATCTCAAGCAGATATACTCCGGGAGTAGACGGCAAAGTGAACTGGCTTTCACCTTCATTCACTTCGTAGACCCCATGCACGATGCCCGTCAGGTCTATGACACGCATAGTCAGCTTTTCAGGAGCTTTCACTTTCGCGACATTGGCCTTAGAGGCCGCGTTCATCGTGACCACAACTATGTCGTCCACATCCTTCTGTTCGGGCTGCACCACACAGCTCATGCCCTCGCGGCCACTGACTTCGACAACATAGACGGAATATTCCGACTCGAAATCGAGCTTGGTGTCCGGCAGATAAAGTATGGAGTTTGTCTCCCCGGCCATAGGCTCTCCGTTCTGATACCACTGGAACGATGCCCCTTCGAAATCATACCCGCCGTTGTACTGCTCATTCTTCACAGCCAGCACATCGTTCCACCGCTGCGCGATGATACTCGACGGATACATGATTTGGAAATCAAGCGTAACCTCGCTTTCGCCGCAGAACTCATTGTAGAAAGTGAAGCGTCCGGTGTAATGCCCCGCTTTCACGCTGCCGTCCAGCGGCATGGCGAACACGTTGTCGGTTATCGCAACCGTCACAGGTGAGAAGTCTTCGCTGCCGAGGTCGATGCGGACGCTGTCCGCCACGCCGGTCAGCACGGTGAAATACGCCTCCGGGTCATCCGCACAGATTGGGTTCTGCGCCTCCACCGTGATGGCGTCCGACACTTCTAACCGCAATATGGAGTCGCACCCGAAGACACTCTTTATGTTCTTGTATGTCAGTTCGTGAGTCCCCGACTCAAGTATCAGGGTCTCGCCCTCGAACACGAAAGCGTCGCCGCCGCAAATCACGGAGTCGGCGTATGTGTCATGCACCCTCAGGTCAAGCACGGATATGCTGTCGCAGCCGATTGCATTGACGAGAGTGTCAGAATATACGCCCGCCTCGCGCTTGTACTCATCGCCGAACAGCACCATGTCGCCCTTGCAGATATACACCGTGTCTATTGTCTTCAGCGTGTCGGCCGAGACAGTGATGGTGTCCACCCACAAACTGTCGCACATCCCTTCGTCTATCGAAGCCAGCAGACGCACCTCATACGTACCCGGCTCGGCATATTCATAAACGGGGTCTTGTTCTTCGGAAAAGCCCACGCCGTCGCCGAAATCCCACATCAGCTGGCACTTCTCGTCGGTTATGCCGTTATTCGTGAACACATAGCTCCTGTCCGTAAACGACACAGTCTTGCGGCAGATGGTATAATCTGCATCCGCTGCGGGGTATCTCGGCAGGAGCGATGCTGTCAGCTCAAACGCACACGCCTCGCGGCCTGGGTCTACGAAATTCATGCGGCAACGGTATGTCGCCGTATCGCCTGCCTGCGGCACAAAGAACTGGTCAGTATACAGCACCCGCGTGGGGTCTGTCACCTTGACCCACTCATATCTGAAGCCCGCCGGAGCCCAGATTGTATCGTGCTCCTCTGCATGAGCCCCGCACGTCAGGCCGGACAGCTTGTCCGACACGCAGTCCATCGTGAAATAGGCATATCCGTAACATCCTTTGCCCGGAGCAGGGCCGCAGTCTCCCGTTTCGAGATAAACCCTAACCTCACGGCCTATATAGTCGCTCAGGTTCATGCCCATCGTTGTCCAGTTCTTCCATTCGATGTAGTATTGAGAGTCATCCCCTCCGCCCATCGGAATTCTGTTCCATCCGGGAGGCATGGTCGGGCTGCCGGTCAGATAGTTCACCGAAAGGCACGTCTCGTTGAGCGGTATTCCCTGCGCGTCCGTCACCTTTATTATGAACCTCGGCTGTTTGAAGTCCTCGCCGTTGTGTCCGACGTTCTGCATCACAGCCGCGTATTTGATAATCAGTATCGGGTTTGAGGCATCCACTGTCAGATTATAGGTGAGGCACTCCGCCTCACTGCCTCCATCCCAGTTGCCGAGGCGCACCGAGGCCAGTTCGCCCGGCGGGATTGTCAGCAGCTGCCCGTTGGTCATCGGGTCATACTCTCCCTGTTGCAGATGCACGGTGTGCTGGCTTCTGTAGTTGGATGAGCCGAAGTCCATCACGCCGGTATTCGATTGGGCTGACTGGCCGTATTTGCCATATTGGGCCAATACGACATCCGGGTTATGTATGTCGATGAAGTTGATGCACTTGTCTGTCGAGACGGCAAGCACATGGTTCGAATATGTCGCCCACGCGCTGGTGTCCGTACCGCATATCCCGCGCAGCCAGAAAGTGTACACGCCTTTGTCAAGCCCCGAACAGTTGTACGGGCTGCCTTCGATTCCGCTTATCATCTGCTCCTCGCCCGTCGTATTGTTCTTGTAATACACCTGATAGCTTCCGGCAGAGGTCTCGTCCCACATCAGCTTCGCCCCGTTCTCATGTGACACTGTGAAGTTTTCCGGTGTCGCGCATGCCGCGTCGGCAGCCCATACCTGAATGTTGTCTATACATGCTCCGGGGGGTACTATGTTCGACGAGTTGCATATCCAGTAGAACGTCAGGCGTACGGGCATACTGCCGTCCCTGACCCTCGCCTGAAACGTCGTGTTGTACCACAACGACGGGTCTTTTGTCCCGTCCACGCTGTTTATCTGCTGACGGTAGACGCTCAGGACTTCCGGGCGGTCGCCTTTCGTCTCGGCTATCCGCTCATTGGGGTCTGTGACCCAATAGACGAAGAGGCTGTCGAGCCCCACGCCTTTCGTATCGGTCTCACCTACAACCCTGTAGTCGAACGAGACATTATAAGTGCCGGCAGGCAGCTGCAATGTTATATATGCGGCTATACCCGATGCGTCATTGGTATATCCGGGTGTCACTCCGCCGTCAGCCGACACATACAGGCTGTTTGCGCCCTGTGCCGCAGTGGCCGTACCTATGTGCCACTTGTTCCTCGATGATGAATGTACGAATGTCCATTCCCCGTGTTTCCCGGCATCTTCGAAACCGTCGAAAAACGGCAGCTCTTGCGCCGACAGTCCGCACACGGAAATTATACCGAACAGTACTGCTATGGCCAGACGTAATTTTGTTTGCATAGAAAACCTGAAAAATAGATTAAAAG
>JADIMV010000035.1 GCA_017694515.1 Candidatus Aphodosoma intestinipullorum | reverse complement strand
AAATAGATGTTGTCGCCCACGACAGTCGCTCCGCTCCAGTAGAATCCGGCATCGTCCGACTCCCATACAGGAGCTTTCACCTCATCACTTCTCAAGGGGTCATCATCGGCAGTCGAGATACAGTAGAATTTTCCCTTACCGATAGTCTTCCATTGTCCAGTGTAAACATATCCGTCGTGATACACTACGGGACAGAGCTGCTGCATGCCCGTCTCCTCCGTCTTCCAGAGCGGCTTGAGCGTCACAGCATCGAACGCCTCCAGAGAACCGTTGCTGTACGGGACGAATATCTTCCCGTCGCCATAAGTAATCATGGCAAAGAAGCCCATAGACCCCGACATTTCACCGGTCAGGACCGCCGTGCCGTCAAAGATGGAGACCTTATGTATCTTCTTGCCTTCAGTGATATACATATAGTCACCCGCTATTATAGGCTGCCCACTGTAGCCAGTGAAATCGTAGCTCCATTTCACGGAGAGGTTTTCCGCCTTGTTAGCCATCCCGAGTTCCTCTATAGACTGATGGACGGAGTTCTTATACATCTGCCCCCAATACGTATTTCCGTCAGTCGGCTCTTCGCCTTCGGGCAACTGTACGGGAGGCTCTGCGGCCGTCCACGGGGCACGGGGGATTACACCCGTCATACTCGGATTGTCAAAGCCCTGATACGCCCAACCGTCCCAACTGCCGTTCTGCAAGCGGCGCGACGATGCGCCGAGACCGGAATAGGAGAAAGAGGCGTTCCGGCTCTCCTTCACCTGATAAGACCAATAGCCGTTATACCACCCGGAGACCCAGTGGTCATCGGGGTCGGAGGAGGTCCAGTCGTCATAGTTGTAGGCATCGGTCGTGACAATGCCGTCAACAGGCGTGTGTTCGGCGGTTTCCTCTGTATCGGGGTCGGTGTATATGAGTGTTATATCTCCCGAGCCGTTGAGGTCGTAGCCGAGGCCAGCAATAGTGTTGCCGAGATTGGTATTATGGGTCAGTAAGACGAAGCGGGGGTCGGCCTTTGCCACGGCAGCAACCATGGCATAGCCAGTGTTCTGCACGTCATCCGCAGCATCAAATAGATACCCCCAAACGAGAGTGCCGCCCTTGTCGTCATACCAGTCTATCACAAGGGCAGCGGAGTCAGAGCCTGTCCCCACCCAGAACTCGATGTCGTCAAAGGAGAAGTCCGTGTCCTCCACAGCCTCGTCCGCTGCGGCACGTGCGGGCATCTGAGCCATACGCGCCGTAATGTCGGGACGCTCATGCCCCTGTACCATAAAAACATTCTGCGCCGAAACGCATACAGCAACCGCCACTGCGGCCACCGACAAAAGTAGTCTTCTTAGAATCATAGTATCTTAAATATTTAATGTATTATCACCTTATGTACCAGGCCATTCACCCTGACCAGATATACTCCGTCTGCCCAACCGGAGACACTTATGCAAGTTCCGCCCTGCACGGCGACTTCACTCCACAAGACAGCCCCAGTCATGCCGCAGACAGTGATGTCCGCCACGGCATCAGAACAGATACGCAATACGCGGGCATGGGGGTCGTAGCAGACCGTGGCATCGGGAGCATCGTCCACAAGACCGACAGCCGTCGCGCCGCCATTATCCCGTTCGGGGAATACAGGCATGGCGGGAAACCAATAGTTGTCTATCATCTCATAGCTGTCCAGCACCTCACCTCTGTTGCTGAGACGCAGCGTGAGATAGGACTGGCTCAATGTCCCCTGATAGAGAGTGCAGTACATCTCGTCCGTCACAGGGTGAAGGCGGAAGGCCGCGCCGCAGTAGAGATACCACCCTATAGACTGAGTGTCAAAAAACTCGGGGTTGAACTCTCCTTTATCTATGTCGTAACAGCAGATGACGCTATTTGTGAACCATCCGGCATCCTGCTTTTTCCAGTAGAGCCTGTTCTCGACTGACGAGGCACACATGGCATCGGCTGTCCACGCATACCACGAACTCGGCGCACCGAAGCCCTCAGGCACGGCCACGCGCACAGTGTCCTGCAACTCCATGTCGTAACGCATGATGTAGTCAACAGTAGAGCCTGTGCCACTCGCATCGGCCGACACGCTGAGCCAAAGGTCGCCGTCCTTCGACTGCACAAGCGCACCGAAACCACGCTGCTTCGCCTTGCCACCAACACTGTCCACCGGGGCGGCTATTGTGCGTACTATGGTGTCAGTCTCAGCATCGATTACGAACAGTCCCTTTTGCTGATGGACGGCATAGACATAACTGTCTCCGGGAGAGACCATCATGCCGCACTGGCCAGAGTAAAGGCTACTGCCACCACCCGTACCGGAAATCATACCGCCTACTTCAAGACGCTCAAGATCGAAAGGATAGATGCCGTTGCTCGTGGAGACGTAACCTTTTTCAGGGGTTACGCCGACAAATGCACGTCCGTCGGCAACCGACTTGCCGGTGCTGTCAGCGGCTATGACGGGTATCTGAGCGATGCACTCCATAGTCCGGGCATCGCACACAGTGATGCGCCCGCCAACGACAGCCGCAGCAGGGTCTTTGTCCTGTTTGGAGACGATGTACAGACGGCCATCGAATACAGTACCATACTGGCTCGTGCCGCCAAGCTCCCTGCCTGGGTTCTCTTTCTGAAAGACGCGGTAGTCCCACTCGCCGTCCGGTGTGAGATAGTTGATTGTGCTGTTGTTATGACCATACCAATCCTCGTTCAATATGAACACGCCGTCAGTATAGTCAGGCTCAGCGTCCTCCGCCCGCAGCAGAGGCACAACCGCCGCAAGGGCGATGAATAAAGTAACAATCCTACGCATAACAGTTTCAAGTTTATTTAGTTTACAGATGTCTCTTCCACATGGAGGTCTTCCGCACGCGATATTTCCGTCGAGGTCTCGCCAAGCCAACCGCAGGACTGGTTTACACCGGTATAAACCCTGATGAAATCTATGCAGGGCAAGTGGACGGGGTTGCCGTCAGCGTCCACGGCCCACTCTATGTTGAAGCTGGATTTGTCCGCCGCATCGTTAGGATGACAGTCCGCATAACCCCAATCATAGGCATATAGCACATAGTATGTGCCGTTGCCACTCTCATCCACTGCATTGTCAGGCAGTTTAGTACCGGTAAAGGTCAGTTCTCCATCGGCAATCCACGCGGGGAAATAGTCCTGCGGATGGTATGAGTTGCGCTCAACATAGCCGGTGCGTCCCCCGCTGTCAGTCCAGCGTATGTATGTCTTGTCAGTGACGGCGGAGACATTGGGGTCAGGCACAGGCTCTTTGCCCGGGTCGGGGCGGTAGTACGTGATGGTGTAGCCGTGCCGGGTCTCAGAATTGCGGTACTCACTGCCCGCCAGTTCGTACCATTCATCATCGGGGGTGCCGTTCCGGTTGCGGTCGAAAGAGACCATCACGATGCCCGGCTCGCTGCTGCCTCCAGAATCAGGATTGTCCGGATTGGGTGTTTCGGCGGCGTAGAAGGCGTTGCCGTATATCCTGAAGTCATATTCGCCGGGGACATTGACCACGCTGTGGTCGAAGCCGAACGTCACATAACCGCCATACGCGCCGAGCGATACCATCACGTCGTTAGTGCCGGAGATGGACTCCTCTACCTTTTTCAGCATATCGGCCTCAGTGTCGCCCTCCTCGTACTCCGGCATGGAGTTGACGAACTGGCCGGGCGCGGGGCGGTACTCATATAC
>JADIMV010000034.1 GCA_017694515.1 Candidatus Aphodosoma intestinipullorum | reverse complement strand
GCGGTGTGTCATAATTGCAAACTGCTGCGTTATTATCGGGATTCGGGCTAAGTCATTTACTAAAGTAAACTCCTGTCGCCCTCACCCTCAATGCCTTGCATTTTATCAATTCTAACACACCTTAGGGGCTGTGCCAAAATTTACCATTTTGACACAGCTCCGGGAAGGGTTATGAAGGGGATTGGGATTCAGATGGTGTCCGTCCCATGACGGCGATAGAGGATGTTCCTGCTGTTTTCGTTGAGGAGTGAGAGTACGCGCTCTTCCTGCGCGGAGCAGAGCGTGTGCATGGTGTCGGAAAGGAAAATGGCTTCCAGACGTTTTATCCCTTTTTCGGCAAGACGGGCGTAGAGCCTGTCTGCCGAGCGTGGGGCGGAGGCGGCCTCTGCGGGGCAAGAGATGCGGCCGCTGATGAGGTCAGCCATGATGTTGGCGTAGAACATTAGCTGTGAGATGATGCCTATGGGCCTGTTGTCTCCCTTTTTGAGTTCGAAGATTCGGAGTGTGTCCTGTTCAAGCATCCATAGGTCTATCGCGCTGCCGTGGCACGGAGACCACTCTGCGCCGTCCGGGAGCTTTTTCAGCCCTGTTGGGAGCTGCTGCCCGACTATGCTGTCGGGGTGGCGTCCGACCATGAGGCTGAGGAGGTCGCGCTCGCGTGCGGCTTCGGATGAACTGTCGGAGGCGAGGGCTTTCGCGTCTACAACAGGATGGTTCAGAATGAGGGTGTTGCTGTCGATGTCAGCGAGTGCGGCGGCGGTGATGCTGTCATCGGGGATGCGGAGTGTGACCCAAGAGTAGTTTTCCTCAAAGCGTACGGCGCGGTAGACGAACCTGTTGTAGTGGGTGTCGGGTCGAGCGGGGGCATTCCAGCCGACTGTCACCCTGTCGATCTGCGGCAGGGCGGCCTTGATGCAGAGCGCCCATGACTCGAATGCGGAGGCGTTTTCCTGCATATTGGAAAGCAGACCTTCTGCGGTCATGAGGATGTCAAGCGTGCCGCAGGAGAGGGAGAAGTCCATGTCACGGGGTAAGTCAATGCGGCGGTTGGATAATGACTGCCGCAGGATTTCCAAGATTTCGTTTGTGTTCATAGTGATGTGTGCTTATTAGGTTAAAGAATTATTTTTACAGTGGTCGAGCTGCCGTCTGCGAACGTTACGCGGACGAACAGGAGCGCATCGCGCACAGGTGCGGGGATGCAGCACCGGTTGGTCATACATGACACTGACGAGAGGCTGCGCCCGGAGATATCGAACAGGCTGATGCCGCTTATTGTCGTGCCGGATTCGCAACATATCATGCCATCATGCGCATAGACATCAAGAGATTTGTCGAGCGCGGAGGGTTCAACGGAGGTGCTTGGAGCCTCGTCCGTTATGGAGATGTAGATATCTTTCAGGATTGGAGGCGTACAGAGGGAGTAGCCTTCAGGGGTGCTGACAAGACGGTCGGAGATGTCAGAGCCGTCAAATCGCACATAGGTTTCACCATATGACGGATATAAGATAGTCATACAGATGCTGTCACGGTGGTCTACTGTCATAGTGAATCCCCCTCCATGGAGATCTCCGTCACCAAAATCTACCATTCCGTTGCTTACAAAAAACTCCACAGTGTGGGTGGCTTCGGCAAAACTGACATCGAGATGACCATCCTGCGCGGGGAGGTAGAGGTCGCCTGCGCCGGAAACTGACGATGTGCAGTCAATGCCGTTGAAGAGTACGCGGTCGATGATCCATCCGTCATCAGGAAGGATGGAGAAGAGCCCGCAGGTAACCTTTACGGCGGCAGAGCCACAAGGGATGCCGTTGTACGATACGGTGCCTTTGCCTGAAGCGGAGACGGAAACGGAGAAAGCCGCCGTGTCGGACGACATGTCGATGCGCTGTATGTTACGGAAGTTTTTCCAGAAGGGATCGCTGAAATAGTCGTAGCCATCAATGGGGACTTGAAGGATGCAACTGTTCTTATCAACCGGAAGGTCTCCAAGCACAACCGGGGGTACGCTGCTATGGAGGACTATCGTGTCGACGGAAGCGGAGGTGAACGGGCTTCGGATGGTGTCGATGCCGCTGCCGAACTCGATGTAACGGAGAGACGGTATGGAGGCGAACGCACTGTCGCCGAGTTCGCTCACGCTCGACGGTATGATTATCCTCTCCCAACCAATCCGACTAAGCCCGGCGAAAGCGCGCCGGCCTATAGAGGTCACGTAGCAGGGGATGTCAAACGTGGAGGAGCGTCCAGACGTATTGGGGAAGGCAAGCGCGTCAAGCGAAGCGCTGTTACAGAAGGCGCTGTCAGGAATCTCGGAGAGATATGGCAGACGAACCTCCACACAGCGGCGGTCGCCGATGCTGAATCCATCGAGGACGGAGTTATGTACTTCGGAGAGGTTGAGGAGACGGAGCCTGCGCATGTTGTCTGTTATGAGAGATATGTCTTCAGGCGAAAGGATGCCGTACAGATTGAGAGTGTGGATGTCATCCTCGGGACGGTAGCCCGCCTCTACAATGGCGGAGACGAGCGATACGTCTTCAGAGAGGTGTGCCGTAAGGGATATGCCTCCTTTCTCGATAAATTCGAGGTCTCCGCCCCAGTTCCATGCCCGCCAATATTCTTCAGATTCATAAGGCGGTATGTATATGGTGTCTGTACTGAGCGATTCACGGTCGAATAGATAACTTGTCTTGTAGGCACTATGGGGGCAGCAGATTTCTACATACTTGAGAGAGCAACCGCCAAACGGACTGGTAAAATACTTATCATAGGGATCGATGTCCATATCAAAAAAGAATGGCAAGATTACAGAATCAAGCGGGCAACCGTAAAAAGCCCCATAGCCGATGTAGCTGATAGAATTGAGCTTCATGACCCTGACTGGCCAGCCTCTAAATGCGCCACTTCCAATATGTGTAAGCTTTTCAGGCAGAGAAATGACAGTGTCATGAGCGGTGTCGCAGGTAGGGAAAGGGTAATCTCCGATATAAGTAAGATTTTCGGGTAACTTCAGTGGGAGAATAATGGAGGTACAGCCATCAAAAGCCCTATTTCCAATAGAAGTCACGCTGTTTGGGATGTCGATGGAGGCAAGACTCTCACAGCCGGAAAATGCAGATACCCCGATAGCAGTAAGGCTCTCGGGCAGGGAGACGGCGGCCAGTGAGGTACAGCCGTCAAACACATTTTTTCCGATAGAAGTCACGCCGTCCGGGATGTCGATTGAGGAAAGACTCTCACAGCCGGAAAATGCCTTCCCCCCGATAGCAGTAAGGTTCTCGGGCAGGGAGACGGCGGCCAGTGAGGTACAGCCGTCAAACGCCCTATCTCCGATAGAAGTCACGCCGTCCGGGATGTCGATGGAGGCAAGATTGCGACAGTAGTAAAATGCCTCCTCCCCGATACCAGTAAGGCTCTCGGGCAGAGAGACGGTGGCCAGGGAAGTACAGTAAGCAAACGCATAATTTCCGATAGAAGTCACGCCATCCGGGATGTCGATGGAGGCCAGATTGCCACAGTGGTAAAATGCAGAATCCCCGATAGCAGTAAGGCTTTCGGGCAGGGAGACCTGCGATACGCGTGAAAAATAACTAAACAAACCATCAGGAATGCCAGTTATGCCGTTTTCGATAATGACATGATCTACTATATTGTAATACTGTATAATATCTTTTGACTCTTCAGAGACAAAGCCTTTACCTGTGATGGTAATGGTAGAATAATCTGATTCACCTAATACAATGGTGATAGTGATACTGTCTCCTTGATAGAAGACTCTTCTTTCTGCAAATGAATGCTGGACGGCGAGCGGGAGCAGCACCGACGTGAGGAGCATGGTGATAAGAGAATGTTTCATAACCAGTAGATTTATTAAAAGATTAGATTTTGTTTGCCTGTATGTGTGTTGGCAGCAGTACGGGGAAGAGATGGGCGGTCGGGATAAAAAAAGAGCGCGCACCGGCATCCGCTTCCCGATCAGCAGGCACTGGTAAAGCCACGGCGCGAGAAAGCGAAAGCAGTCCACGCCCTCATATAACGAGGGTATGGTGCTACTTCAGACTTATCCCGCCGCGCCTTAATTAAATTACCAGTTTAGCTAATCGCGGACGATAACTGTCATAACATCACAAAGAAAAATATGACGCCAACGGCACCGGCGGCTCTCCGCACTATGTGCCGTGACGGGACAAAGATAGCATTTTGAAAGGAAACGGGCAAACTTTTCCATATGTTTTTGCGGATGGGCATTGCACCGCCATGCGCGATGCCGCCGCTGCACGAGGCAAACGAACGGCAGGGACGAATGTGCTATCTGTCCGCGCCAGCCCCATTGACCTGCACTCTTTTCTGTCAGGGCACGGATATGTCCGCAATGAGGCAGGAAACGGGGTCGGCGATATGTTTCTTACGTGGACTGCCCCCACTCATGAGGGCATGGCCTATATTATATATACGAAGATGAAATCTTATTTGAGATTTGAGTGGTTTTATAGGGTGTTAGAATAAGGATTGTAGAATTAAAATATGCGCAATATGTATCTAAGAAGGATGTAAAAGTGCGATACAAGGATGTTTCGAAGAGGCTGTTTTCGGGCGGAAATCGTCTAAACGGATGTTAAAAGGGTGTTTGGAGAGATTTTAGGGTTGGAGAGAGGGGCGGGCGGGCTACCAGAGTGAGTACGGTGAAGGGTGAATGGGGAGAGGCTTCGGAGGGTGTCCGTAGGGTCTGGCTCGAGAGTACGTGTTTTTAACCTTAATTTAGATTTTGGAGAGGAAAGAAAAAAGGATGGCGGGCATCGCTGTCCGCCATCCTGTCAAAGAAGTGGCTTATGCCGCAGAAGATTGCGGCGGCCTGTTATCTTACGATAATCTTACCCTGATATACATGGCCGAGGCCGTCCGTCACGCGCACCATGTAGACTCCGGCCGCATCGAGACCGTCTATCACTATCGGCTCACTGTCAGGAGCGAACCTCTCGATAAGCGCACCTGTACTGCCGTATACGCTCACCGTAAGGCCGTCACGCTCCGCAGCGGTGAGGTCGAGATGCAGCATGACTGTCTCGTGTACACGTACGGGGTTCGGCGTGAGTATCAGTTCGCCGGGCGCAGTGACATTGTCAGTCCCAGGCTCTATGTCACCGATGTTGAGGGTGTATTTAACCGTCATGGAACAAGCCCCGGACTCTGATGTGACTGTCACCTCGCCTGTGTATTGACCCGGAGCAGTATTTTCGTCATACTCGTCACCATAGAAATTGTACGGCAACTGGCCGACTGTGATATTGCGCGTCACCTCACGCTCTGTCTCTCCGGGGTTGATGACAAGCAGATTGAGGGTCACAAGCGAATCGCATCCCGTGAGGTCCGAGGTCTCCGTGAGATGGTAGTCCCTCTCGGCCTGCGCGGTAAACCCGTTCTTGTTGTAGGTCTCGCCGTCACAGATGGCAGCCTCAATCACCATGTCATACTTCTGTGCATATATCACAGTATGGGTGATTACGGAGTCACATCCGTCCTCCTCAACGGCCGCCTTGCGCTCTTCGACTGTCTCTTCTTTCCAAGAGCCGTCGGAGGTGAATGTGCGGCCGTCTATCGTCAGGCTCTCGCCCTCGCAGAGGTAGTGTATACGCTCAGCCTCCATTGCCGGAATGGTCGTCAGGTGCAGTGTCACGACAGTGTCACATCCATCGCCGACAGACAGGACGGTGTCCGTATAGTCACCGGCTGTGGTGTACGTGTTGCCGTTCCATTCGTATTTGCCTCCGGCGCACATCGTAGCATCAAACTCCTTACGTTCAAGCGGATTGACAGTCAGATGCAACGTAGCCACAGAGTCGCACCGGTCGCCCGCACCGGCCAGCTTGCGCCAGTGAGTGCCCGCAGAGGTGACACCAGTAAACCCGTGACCGTCATACGTATTGCCCTCGCATATCTCCTCGTAGAACTCCGAACGTCCCATCTTATTGACATTCAAGATAAAGCGGTAGAGGTTGTCCGAACCGCCGTCATCCGACACCTTGAACACCTCGAAGACATTCTGCGCGGCCTCCATGTCGTACTCCGCACTGCGTATCACTATATCCTCCGGCTCATATACATAGTCGCACTCCTCGCACACATTGTCCGGTATCTCCTTCGTCTCGTAGGAATTGATATAGACGTTGTCTATGTGGAGGTCGAGGTCAACCGGCACATTGGGGAGGACATAGAACGCCACCTTGATGCTCTTTCCCTGATACTGCGACAGGTCAATCCGTACGGATTTGAACGCATTGGTCAGGGCATAGAAATTTGTCAGGTCATCCGTACCGTTTACAGCATCCCAAAGCGTAGCGTTCTTCTCAAGCCAGGTCTTCCCAGCATCGTCAGATATAAGCACCATGAATGTGTTCGCGGTCTGCTCCACGTCCGCACCGAGAGCATCGTAGCTGTCGGCGAGTGTCAGCATAGCATCGAATGTCATATAGGCATTCTGTTCAGGCTGCAAATATACTGACGGCGAGATGAGCCATCTCGGCTGTGACGTGCCTGCCGTAAGCCTTATTTTCTGGTGTGCGGATGCATTGTTGTCCAGCGGACTATATATCCAGCCGTCCATCACCTGCAAATCGTCGTAATACCATTTTGATTCAGGGATGTCGAACAGCACTTCTGCCGATGGCGTATTTGCCCGCGACCAATCCACAGGTACATTAGTGACGTCAGAGAAACGCTGTTCGAAACGTACACTGTAGTCTGTCGTGAACTTCTTGTTCAACGTCCACTCCGAAGTCTCGTCACCGCATACACGACAAACAGAAAGATAATATGTCGTGTGCTGTGACAGGCCTTCGATTGTCGCTTCGGGTTCAGTTATGTCTCCAGTGACCGCACCGCTCATCTTCGGGTCTGTCGAGTAGCGGTAGCGCCATGTGCCTTCACCATCGGCTTGGAATGAGAATGTGACGCTTTCGTCCGTCACACGGTCTATCGACACATCTGTCGGCATCTTGCATGTAGGCACATACTCCACAGCTACAGAGTCGATGTACAGATAGTTGTCTTCCCTGTCAGTACGTTCGTCAAGCAAGAGTATGCGTTCGCCGTCGTATCCTTTCAAAGGTACGGAGAACTTCACCCACCAATCATGCCCGGTAATGTCTTCCGAGATATTGGTCTTCGTATTTATGTCCTCATCCGTATACGGATATACGCACTCCTGAATAAGTTTCAATGTCGATGTATCCTTCAGGTCAGTCATAGCCGCTACCGTTATAGTTGACGCACTATTGTCTAATGAACTGCCAATTATTGCGTTCACACCCATAGTGCCATCAGCACGATGCGGGATAGGACGCATCCAGAATGTCAGCTGGACATTGTCCAGACTGCCCTCTATATGCGGCAATGCCAGATAATACCCATCGGAACTGCCATATTGGCTCTCATTGGTATATATGGCATTATTCCCGGAAAATGCAATTACACTGCTGCTTGTACTTGTCGCTATATCCAGAGGATAAATACAATCTCTAAATATCGACGGGGTGCAATTAACGGCATACTTTGTATACCCATGCGCCAGACATCCTATTTCCTCTACATGCTCAACGCCCTCGAAATCATAGACAGTGCCTACCGGTATCGGGTCGCACGGTGTAGTGAACTCCAGCTTTTCACTCCATGAAGTCTTGCTGCCGTCAGAAGCACACGTAGCACGCACGAACGCATAGTACGTGGAAAGCTCTTCGAGCTTTTCAATCAGAACGTATGTTGTATCTTTTACAGTCGCGCCGAATATCTTTTTAGAGCCGTCAGTATCTTCATCGGGAGAAGACACAGATGCATCGGCTGTCACATAGACCTCCCATTCGCTGTACTCACTCTTATCTCCAACAATCTCCCACGTGAGGTCGGCCTCCGTGCTCAGCGTGCGTCCTACATAGAGATTGAGCGGCTGTACACACGAAGAACGTTCAATCTTCAGGTTGTCTACCGCAGCCGATGGAGAAGTGAGATTTCCGGCAGCCGCAGCACTGTTGCTCCATAACAGCACGAAGTGGTAGAAACCCGCCATGTCGTTCTCTATAATGATATAGTCCGACAGCGACTGCCACGTTGCGTCCTCACTGCCGCCGAGGCTGTTCCTTCCGTCCATTATACCGGTAAACCCGTCAAGCGACGATGCTGAACCGTCAGCATAGTAGACCTTATCCGACCCTCCATCGAACATACCTTCCGCAGGAATAATACCCACACGGAGGTCTCCGCCCGAAATCCAGTCATAACTGAATGTGTAGACACCGGGTTCGAGATGCAGGGTACGGTAAGCCCAAGCTGCCGTAGCGTCTGTCGGATCGTATGCAGCGGATGTGCCGTCCTTGGTAATGTATATGGACTTGGAACCTTCTCCATTGGCCAATGCCGTTCCCGGAGTCCACACGTTTGCCGTATCGACCGAAGAGAAGTTCCATGTGGACGAGAGGTCACCTTCAAACGTCTCACTGTACGGATAATCCTTTTCTTCCACAGGTGACTGCGCAGCCGTGCGCTGCATTACGGGACCTGTCCACGGGCTGAAATCACCGGCAGCCGCATCGCACACGCTGCGCACATAAATCTCATAATCCGTACCCGGCTCAAGACCTGTGATAAGGTGCGTGAGCGCATCAGCGTCAACCGCCTCCGCCCCGTCTATCGTCTCACCCTTTTGCACACAGGCTATCTGCCACTGATCCGCATCGCCGAGTTCAGTAAACGACACTGTTATCGAATTCGGAGTCACGCTGTCCACCTTAAGGTATTCAGGGAACATACACGATGGCAACGAATCGACCTCCACATCGTCAATATACATATCACCGATAGTCATGTCTCCCGCCATATTCAACGAATAGCGGAACAGCGTGGTGAACGCTATATTGCCCTCACTTCCTGTATATGAGTCCATGGGTACATAGAACTTTGTCCAATCATCGCTTGTGATGAACACCGTATCTACCGGATGGAACGAGTTTTTCATAGTCTCGCGGCTCGTCATGTCTGTCACCACGCCGACTACAATGTTCCCTTGCGCTATCTGGCTTGTGCTTATTTTGGCGTAGAACGACACAAGTGTCGAATCCACAGGAACAGAAAGTTTCGGCATCACGGCATACGATGTATAGACAGCATCGTGTGCCTGCATCTGTAGTCCATAGCCGCTGCGTCCGGTAGTGCTTATCACGCTCTTCTGATACCAGATACGTTCTTCTCCATAGAAGTTTTCCCAGCAGTCAGGACCAGAATAATTGCCGGTGAACGGCGCATCGTTGAAATCCATGACGTATGGCAGCGGATACTCGTCCTCGCAGGTCGTCTCGAAAGAGAGTATGTTGCTCCACAATATCGTGTCGCCACACTCTTTACCTATGTACGCAAAATACGCCGTGCGCTTCTCCAGCCCTTCAAGTTCAATAAAGTCATCCTTCACACCTTCATAACTTATAAGACCCTTTTCCTCATCATTGGTCAGTGTCGCGAGTTCTTCGTATGTGAGTTGCGTTTCCGAAATCTTGACTATATACGGTGCTTCGCCGCTCCACTCTATGCGGGCGTAGTCTGTGGAGAGCGAGTCGAGTTTCACGTGCGCCGGTGCAGCGCATGAGGGTATCTCCTCGAACTTCACATCATCGATAAAGAAATTGTTCTTAAGCGGGAAATCCGACAGGAACATCACACGCTTGCCCTGCTGGCCGTTCATGTCTCCCTCATACAGGTCAAACGGGATAGTATAGTGATACCACTGGCTGTAGTTGTCAAGTACCTCCTGCTCTACAAACGTGGCTGCGTCATTCACGTCGGTCACTATACCAACGCGGAGCTGAGCCTGTTCCGCACCAGTCTGCGGACGGTTGGCATAGCCCCAGAAAGAGATTTGCAGACGGCTGATTTTATCCGTCTTGATTTCCGGCGACACTATATAACCGCCACGGTCTATCTTGGTTGCACTGTGACTCACAGTCTGCATAGAAAGCGAGTTAGAGCCGCTATGCGACTGGGAAGTCGAGATTTTCGGCGTGTACGGTGTCACGCCCGGCAGCGTCTCCGGGTCTTGAGAATTGCCGCTTGTCCAGCAGGCGGGCACTGCATCTTTTACATAATTCTCGAAGTCCTCCACTTTCATTTCGTCTACAGAAAGCACTCCGCAGCCGGTTCGGAAATTACCCACATCTGACCATGCTCCTGTAACGCCTTCCGCACATATTGCCCTCACGTAGAAGAAATAATACGTATTATAGAACAGCCCTTTCTCAAGATTGTACGGGTTTTCCGTCACCTTGTCGGCAAACACCACAGTCTCTCCGTCAGCCCCGTCGGTCATTACCGCACTGAGGTCATCCGAAGAAAGAGCCTTTGTGCTGACCACGATTTCCCACTCGGTTTCCACATCACCCGACCAGTTCAGGCGGGCAGTAGTGCCTGTAATCTCATCGGCCGTCAGGCTCTTGACTTTCGGACATCCGGCCTTAGTGTTTATGACAATATTGTCTATCTCATAATCGCATACGCTCTTATACAGCGTGCGCAACGCTATATAGCGTCCCACTCCTTCATATTTCGAGAAATATATCTGGACGTTTGATGTCTGATTGTACTCCACCATCACCTTGTCCACAGCCACAAACGCTCCAGTATCCGCCGGGTCTTCCAGCACGCCGACTTCTATATAGCCGTCAGCGTTGCTCTTCGTACCCTCCACATCCATGCTCAGCATAAGCCCTTGCAGGTCTGTGTTCATCGCCGGGAATATGAAATAGCCGTTACGCGCCGATGCGCCCGTCCCTACAGAATCGGACTGCATCACAAGGAGTGAAGACCTTGTCCCGCAGTTCACAATCGGTGAGCCGTAGTACGACGACGGGTCTTCCATGCTGCTGTATATCGTATAGCACGGTATTGCTGTTTGATTTCCGTATCCGAACATGGAATAATACTTCTCGAAGTCCTCCGTATAGGGAAGTTCCTTCACATCAGCGCACTGAGTCTTGAACTCTACACCTGTCATCCAATCCGTATTCTCTCCATCGCATACAGGCTTAATGAAGAAATAATACTTCTCCTCGCCTGCCGTCAGTCCGGCCACATCCGCCTCCGGAGAAGTAACAGTCTCGTCAAGAAGCCATCCTCCAGTATATTCTGGGTCATACAGCGCGTCATAATTGTTCTCTCCCAATACCCGTACCTGCCATTTCGAAGCTCCGTTGGCATCCCATGTGATATGCGCATCCTCCGCCTCAGCTGTAATATTTATGGATGTCGGATTCGGACAGTCCGGTATCTGCTTGAACTCTATGTCGTCTATCCAGTGAGTACCCGTGGCAGGATATTTGATGGCGAAATACTTGCCCTTGTCCGAATGGCCGCGCAAGTCTATCGAATAGTGATTCCATATCCTCTGTTCCGAAATTACCGTGTCCAACGCGACAAACGCCGTGTCGTTCGCATCCGGCATAAGCCCGACAATGAACATCTGGTTCTCATTATAGCCGGCGTGCCACAGTACTACACGAGTATTTTCCACATCCGCCAATTCCGGGAACACGGCATATTCATCTGTCTTAGCTTGGGCATAAATACAATATTGGGAGGTTGAAAGATGATCCACATTCGGACCTCCACACCTTACGGTGCTTGCAGCCTGTAGACTCAATACAATTACCCCTTTGCTCATTTGAGAACTACTGAATGCTGTGGTTGGTAATGTATACCAGTTGCTTTCATCCTCAAAATCAAAACTCCGTGGCAGCGCACCCATCTCTTCCGGCGTGCGCACATAGACCGGCACACTCCATGCGCCGTTCCCGTCCGCACCGCACGTATTGCGAGCATATACATAGTACTCTGTCCAAGGTGTGATTTTCTCCGCCACCGTGATCGGCAGTTTACCCTTGACCGTGGTCACAACCTTGCTTTCGTCTATCTCTTCAAGGTCAGTCAGTTTCTCTGTCGTAATCATCACCTCGCCTTCCGTGCAGCCCATGCTGTTCCATGTGACTGTAATCTGGTCTGCCGATGGCGTACCTGCTTTCACCTCTATCGCCTTCGGACACGCCGGTATCTCCTCAATATAGAGATCGTCCACGGCTATTGCGTTCTTCACATCAAAATCCGAAAGGAACACGACATACTTGTCTTCGGCCTGTGCAGTGGTCAGTGGCACTATAACTTCCTGGAACTCATCCTTGACCACTATCACCGTATCCGCAGGGGTAAACACCTCGCGCATATCGTCCACGTCTGTCTCAGGCGATGGCACAGTACCTATTATCAGCCGTCCGCCATTTGCCTGACTGCTTGCAGGGATTGCCGTAAACCGTACCTGACACTCCGCAAGCGGTTTCCCCGTAAGTTCCGGAGTGATGGCATAGCATACCACACCGGCATTCATGGCGTTCACTCCCCATGTCGTTGATGTTCCGAAGAGCATTGCCGGCGACTTGTCAGGTGAGAAGTTGGCGAGGTTCACGTCTGTCAGATTTGTGTTGATAAACGGATTAACGGCCTCATCAGAATTATAATAATACCAGTTCTGTATCTGCTGTATCATCCCGGTCATCTGGAGATCGAACGTCTCGTGATACGGCACAGGTTCTGTATTCAATGTGGTAAACTTAACCTCCATCGAATATGAACTTGTCTCCTGACCGCACATAGTGCATACATACACATAATAGTCCGTGCCGAGCGACAGACCATCCAGCGTATAAAAACGGTTCGCGCTGCCCACAATCTCATCTGCGACATCCGCTTTATAATCGGGGTCGGCAAGCATAAACGCACTCATCGGCTCAGTATTGACGCGCACGCGGTATCCCGCCGCGTCAAGTCCGCCGCTTGTCCACAGGAAACTTGCGGTAGTCTTGTCCACCGCCGACATCGTAACCGCCGGGGTCATGCAGTCCGGACATTCGCGCACAGTCACATTGTCTATCTGTATGCCGCGCCCCAGCCGGTCTATGCCTCGGAACGCCACCTGATATGTCTCGCCAGGCAATGGCAGGGAATAGACCGTATCCTGCGTCCACGCCGAAGCGTATGTGCCGATTGCGCTTTTCTCTATCGGTTTGAAATCGGCATCAGGTGATGTCCTGTATTCCACCACAAGCGAATCGCACCCTCCGGCCCACTTGTCCATCCTGTAAGCGAAAATAACCACCGGGTCCATAAAGTCCGACAGGTCTATGACTGGAGAAATAAGCCTGCTTTCAAATCCGAGGCTCTGCTCCCCAGGATTACGCAGCTCCATATAGGAGTTGCCGTCCTCAGTCTTCAGTTCCCACTGCCGTTCCCCCTTCACTGATTCCACCGACCAGCCCTCCGGCAAAGTTGTCCCCTCAAAGTCCTCATCGATGGGGAACGCCTCCTCCTGCGCCGTAAGGGGCAGTGCAAACATCATAATCAATACCGGTAGAAGGAAACAGGAACGCCATGCGCCCCGCATCCTCCATCCGGACAGTCCGTCCCTTGAAAACCGGGACAGCACTCTCTTGGTGTCTGATTTGTCATCCATAAGTTCGTTTTTTTAGATTAAAGAATATAGTTAATTAGTTTTCTGTCCTCGTATAGCCGCTATACGTTTCCGGTGCGGTGCGGTGCGGCGTATCGCCGTACCCACACCTTCTTTACTCAAAATACACTCCACAATTCAAACGACCACTCTCAGTGGTTGCTATATGCCGAGCATAACCTTTTGATAAACATCGGATTTAGCCATCTCTTAGCTACCCCGCAGCTATCTCCCAGCCATCCTCTCCTTAGCCATCCGTTGTTTTGCAGCGTTTTTCGCGCTAAAAGTTTCCAATCAGCAACCCTGTAGTCACAAGGTGTAATTTACACATTGCATTAGACATCGCGGAAACAGCCGCCGCTCCTCCTTTCTTCCCTACCGCACCAACACCTTGTGGTGTACCGCGCTTTCGCCGTCATCCATCACAAGCAGGTATACGCCCGGCACAGTCGGCATATCTATCTCGTCCTCGCCCTCATCCACACTGCCCGCGAAACACAGCTGCCCGGCGGCATTATACACCCGCAGGGCGTACCTCCTTTCAACACCCTTTATTTTCAATGGCATTCCGGCAGGCAAAGCCGTCACGACCGGATAAGGCGTGACCTCCGGTTTCGCCACTGTCGGTATCACAGGACACGAACGTAGGCTGACCCCGTCGTCCGCCCTCGTCAGCATCACCGAATATGCGCCCGCCGTATCGAGGACAGCATCAGCACCGAGATAAAGGTATGAGCCTATCTCACCCGTCAGCGGCACATCGTCCTTATACCATTGGAACGCGGCGAACGTGTAACCGCCGTTGTACCGTTCATTCTTGACAGCCAATACATTGTCCCACTTCTGCACGATGATGTCGGACGGATACAGCACGTCTATCGCAAGCGGAAAAACCTGCTCCTCGCATATCACGTCATATATCGTCAATGCGGCATCATAATGGCCAGCACGGCACGAATCGGGAATCACAACTGTCACCTCATCCACATCGAATGTATCCGTACAGTTCACAAATCCCGCATCTAGCGCACTTTGCCCATACTCTATGGCATACGTAGTCGGGACACCTGCCGGGAAACCGCACGGCAGCACTATCACGCTGTCACCGGAACAAGCGGAATGGATACCCGAAAAATCAGTGTCTACAACAAGACACTCCTTGTCCACAGTCACAGCCACCGGCGTACTGGGACAGCCGTAACGGCTGAAGAGCTGCAGCACATACGTACCCCCTTTCAATCCCGTGAGCGGAGCATCAGGCACACCGTCCAGTTCGTATGTATAGCCCTCCGGCGCATCCGATATGACTATCTCGCCCGTATTCGGTGCGCCCGCCTCAGGCTTGGTGCTGTATGTAAATGTCACCTCCGGACGGATAGCCAGACTGACATTGACTATGCTGTCGCAGCCTTCGGGTGTAGGGTAATTCAACGAATATTGCCCTTCTGTCTTATACACCTTACCGTCATAAACTAAGGAATCACCGAAACAGATTGTATCTGTTATCTCTGTAGGATAAATCCTGTCCTTGACATCGAGTATCACGGTCATCAGGCTGTCGCATTCGGCACAGTTCTTAAGATATGCAGTGTGTATCGTATCTGTTGCGAGTATAGCCCCCTCGAACTGTATATAGTCGCCCCAGCATATAACAGAATCTATAGTGTCAGGACGCGAAAGTATTGTCGGCACGGTAATTGACTCTATCAGGCTGTCCACGCAGTGGTCATCGGAAAGCCCTACTTTCAATTTGACATTCAATTTGCCGCCCTCACGCGGCAGCTCGTATGTCACCGTATCGCCGTATATCACATCGCCGCCGTCAAGCCACCAGTATGCTGTCTCCGTCAGCTCATCCGTACAGATGATATTGCCGCTCTCATCGCGGCTGTCCACATGGCTCTTGTTGATAAGCTGGACTATATTGCGGCAACCTTTCGGCACGAACTTATACTCATACTCCGCATGGGGCTCACGCGGTGACACCACAGTATTAAGGGTAAAACTGCATGCATGATTCTGCTTGAACATAACATCGCACATATACGATGTGCGGTCACTCGCCTCAACCGAAAGCACCTGCTCCTCGCTTATCGTATTATCCGGGTCTGCCGATGTGTACCAGCGGTAATCGAATCCAGGAGGAGCTTCGAGATTGACTATCGGGTCAGCACCGCAGCTCACATTCTCTATCGTACCCGATGCACAGCCCATCGTAAAATATGAATAGGCATAGTGCATACCTTGCGAGCAGTCTCGGCTCTCAAGATGTATGGTAATGGTCTCGCCGTCCATGAGCGACAGGTCAAACCCTATGGTAGTCCAGTCTTTCCATGCTATTGTCGAACCGTTATGCGTATTGCGTATCCACTCCTTGGATTCCGGGTCAGCATAAAACTCTGCCTTACCGCACGTGGGGTCAATCTCATATCCATTGTCGTTGAGCAGTACGAGTTTGAAATACGGCTGTTCCAGCTTATCATGATTCGGCTCTTCGAATACAAGCGCATAGCTCAGCAACAGTACCGCAGCCTTGGAAACATCGACCTCATATTTTATCTCTATAGCCTCGGCCTCGGCATGAGGATTCCAATTGCCTAAGCGTATGGAAGCCAGTTCCCCGTCAGGCACTGTCTTCAGCCGTCCGAGTGTGCGCGGGTCATACTCATTTGGATCCCAATGAATGGTATGGCGGCTCATTTTCTCCTTATTACCATAATCCACGGGATCGCATTCTGCAAGCGATGCGCTGCCGGCTGTCACCGTACCCTTGAAGCATGTGATATCGGGGCTATTCAGGTCTACATAGTTGATACAGTGGTTATCAGGACAGAATACCAGCTGCGAATAGAGCGAATTGAACACACTAATCTCATCGCCCGTGCCTATGCTGCGTACACGGAAATCGTATATACCCTCAGGCATATTGGTGAAAGTATGGCTGTTCTCCTGTATGCCGCTGACGCTTTTCCACTCCTCTGTACCTGACTGCCGGTACTGAAGTTCATAATTGTATATACTGCCTGACCAGCTGACTACAGTGCTGTCACAACCGTCGTCAACCGCCATGTCGGTCGGCATCGGGCAATCCGTACTCGACATCTGTATATTGTCTATGCACGCTGAGATATAAGGGTCAGCTCCCTCGTCCGTAGGATTGCTTTTACCATCATTAATCCAAACGAACACAAGCTTATATACCTCGCCGGGCGACATGGCCAGACGCGTATGCGCAGACATCCAGTAACCCGCGTCCTGTAACTTGTCGACCGGACGGGTGCTTGTCTGTATGTCTATGTTTTGCTTATATGCGCCAAGCCATGCCGGCTCTGTCGCCGACCCGTCTTCAGACTCTACTGCCAAAGGAAAATTATCGGGAATAAGAGCGACATACAATGCCGCCCCGCTCTTTGCCGGGGCTTGGTTCTTCCAGTCGAAAGTAAGCTCTATATATTTGCTCTTCGTGACAGTAGACGGCAGAGACACAAGCCTGTAAGCCACCACTATATTCTTATTGCTTCCATATACCGGCGAAGTCCCGCCATCGCTCGAAATATACATGGCCTGTTCGCCGTCTATCGGTGCGACATCGACATTTGCTCCGATGTACCATTTGTCCATGCAGTCTTCTGCATCATCGCCTACAAGCAGTTGCCATTCGCCGTTCTCCACCGCATCCTCGAAACTGTTGAAATATGGGAATGTAAGTGCATCCGATTGTGCGCTCAGAGTACTACATACAACTGAAAGACACAACAATAATGTAAAGGATACGACTGACCGTGCGCAGTAAAAACCAAAACCGTGTATATTCATCTGTGAATTTATGTTGTTCATGATTCTATGCTATTGTAAATGAGCCGTGATTTCTCATCGTACATCTCTCACCATTATTTTCTCCACCTTGGTATGGCCGTCCTTGAGGCGAATTTCAACAAGATATGTTCCGGGAGTACCGTTAATCACGACAGAAGTCTCTCCTGTGGAGAACTCTTCCGTTGACACAAGCTGCCCCGTCACCGACCACACGCGCATAACGCCCGGCGCACTACTCTTCAGCGTCACACTGCCGCCCGAGAATGTCACCGTCGGGGTCACTTCTATCTCCCCGTCGCCATAACGTTCAGGCTTCACTGCGCATGAATTGACGGTCACGCCGTCTGTTCTTGTCAGGCCGACATAGTACATCCCCGCAGGGTCAAGGCCGTCAGTCTGATACAGCACAGAACCTATCTCGCCCGTCAGCGGCTGTCCGTCCTTATACCACTGATAGGCCACAAACTCATATCCACCGTTCCACTCTGCATTACGCACTGCCAGAACATCATTCCACCTCTGCACGACAATAGAATCCGGATACAGCACATTGAGTACAGCCTCACGAACCACGTCACCACAGTCCGCATTTGCAAAACGTATCTCCATGGCATACCTGCCCGGTACAACCTCTTCAGGCAACGGTATCGGAAACGTTTCCGCGTCAGGAATGCCAGAGTCCACATCCTCCATCGCACCGTCCGCAAACACGACATCATACGATGTGGCCACGCCCGATGTAACAGTGTAGGGTATATCAGCCACACCCGCATCAGCGCATACGTCTACCTCCAATGGGAAATCGATATTGAGCGACTCATTGACAGTCAAATCGAGCGTCACCACCGAATCACAATCATACACTGTCCTGAATGTATCCGTATAAATACCCGTCTCGGTCAGTGGCTTACCATTGAACATATACGGCAGATTATCAGTACAAGTTATCGCAGTGTCATTTATTTCATATACTTCCCCGACCGTAAGATCCAGTACAGAAATAGAGTCGCATCCGTCCGCCGCCCCGCCTATGATAGTATCGCTGAAACATCCCGTTACAAAATAGTTGCCATCAGCAAACGGGTATGACTCGCCATCACATATAACCGCATGTATAGTGTCACGCGGTATGTCCATCGCCGGCACTTCCACCATATAAGTCGACACGCTGTCACACTCACCTGCAAGAAATACGCGCTGCGTCACTTCGAACGTGCCACCCTCATAAGGGAAAACGTGTTCGGGAGACCACTCTCTGGAGTATGAACCGTCTCCGAAGTTCCATATAACACTGTCACACAACTCTTCTTCCGAAATTACATCCTCGTCTCCCCTACGGAATACCACGTGGCTCTCATCCGTAAACTTGACCACATTCTGGCAGTCCCTCACGACCATCTCATACTGCGCCGCAGCCACCGGGAAACGCGGCAACGCATTAGCTGTAAGCGTGAAATAGCAGTTCTCGTTCATCTTCAGTATCACATCACAGCAATATGTTGTCGTATCTCCCTGCACAAGGGACAACTCCTGTTCCTCAGAAACAGTGATGTCCGGCTCTGTCCTCTTATACCAGCGGTAAAGGAAGCCGTCGGGAGCACGGAACTTATTGTTCTCACTCTCACCGCAGCCGAGCATCTCAAGTTTGCCGGACGTACAACTGACAGCAAAATAGGCATAACCGTAGTGCGCACCATCGGCACAATCGTATGTGGTCAAGGCTATTTTGAGCTTCTGTCCCGCATATTTTTCCAAATTTACGCCGACAGTCGTCCAATCTTTCCATACTACGGCATCATCATCTCCTGCTTCTCCTATCTGCACCCATCCTTCGCTGCCGCTTGTCTCGAAGCCCTCCGCGAAATCAGCCTCCGTACAGCCGTCCTCATCGAGAGCATTGCCCTTCGCGTCAGTAACTTTCAGCGTGAAGCGCGGCTGGCGCTCCTTATCATGGTCAGGCAATTGCAGTACCACGGCATAGTGAAGCAACAATACCGCCGACTCATCCTCATCTACGGTATATTCATATTCTATCCGTTCTGCCTGAGAGTTCACAAGCCAATTTCCGAGCCTCACTGACGCTATATCAAAATCCGATACAGTCTTCAGTGCATCGTTTGTCCGGGGATCAGTCTCATAGTCCAGATAATGAATAGTATGACGGCTGTTCTCAGATTCATACCCAGCATCGACCATCCCTGTGCTGGCGGCAGGATTCTGTGTCGTACCGTAAAAGCAGTTTTTGCTGTGTATATTGAGAAAATCCACACAGCGCAACCCCGGATAATAGATGAACTCTACCTTTGACACCCATACAGAGTAGAAGTCATCGCAATGCGCACGCACATAGACCTCTATCGTACCTTCCGGTATGCCAGAGACGGCAATGGAATCAGAAGGATGATTCCAGAACTCGTACCACTGTCCGTTTTCACGAGATTTTATACGTATGTCGTAAGCATCAGACTTACCATCCCACTTGATACCTATGACCGTATCCGTAGGCGTGAGCGTTATCTCGGTAGGTTTCTTGCACGAACTTAAGGGGATAATCATTATATTGTCCACACAGCCAGCCGGGCTTACACTGCCGCTCACCCCATTGCGCCAAACAAAACAGAGTTTATGAGGAGTGCCGTCATGATGGAACGAACCATACGAAGAATTCCAAAGCGAATTGTTGAGTCCGCTGCGTCCGCCGACCCGTATGCCGTAGTCGCTGACATACGTCGGCAATGACGATGTCTGGTCAGTGGAATTGCTGAAGACCGACTCGGGAACCCAGCATACATAGAGCGCGTCCTCATCCATGCCCATTGCCTGCCAATCGAACGAAATCTCATAATTGTCGGCAGGCAAATGACTTATCAGCGTATATGCAGAGACGACCTGCCCCTTACCAGACCCGCTGATGTATCCCGCAGTCTTGCCGTCGTCATACGATATATACATTCCGCGCTCACCACCGTTGTTCGCCCCTGTGCCTATGTACCATTTGTTCGTACATCTCTCTCCGAAAGGACCTGCATTGAGTTCCCAAAGTGTATCCTGCGTACTGTCCTCGAAATCACATGAATACCCAGCTACCTGCGCCGCGCCAGACAAGCTAAGAAGGCATAATGGCATTAAAATAATAAAAGTCCGATGTAATCTTT
>JADIMV010000001.1 GCA_017694515.1 Candidatus Aphodosoma intestinipullorum | reverse complement strand
TTTGATAAGTTCCTAAATTACATTGATAATATAATCAGCGGAGACGTTGAACGGTTTCAAGATCCATATTCAAAATTAATCAAGGGAACAAGTCTTGCTCAGATAACACTGCCGGATGCCGCACAAGTAGTCAAGAAGGACATAACTGCTGTTCACAATGCCTTCAAGGTGCACAAAGATGCTCTGGAAAAGGCTATCGAATCTCTAAACGATGAAGCCGGAACGAGCAACGCTGTCAGAGCTATTGAAAAACAAAAGGAGAGTCTTTTAAAGACTTCGATGTTGTCCTATCTTGCCGAAAATTCTTTTCTCCCAAGTGCTGGCATGCCCTTAGGATTAGTTGAGTGTCTACTAGGAGGCAAGGAAAAAGTTGTTGGTAACTCACCGACATTGCATATAAGTCAGGCAATCTCTTCTTACGCTCCTGGTAATCCAGTAGTGAAAAACGAATGGGTCTATGAACCTAGTGGCATTCGTCTGAAGACAAAATACGATGACATCTCTTCAAGGTATATCATACAGAATTGCACTCATTGCGGCTATACTACTATTATCTATGGAAGTGCTAAAACGGATTGTCCCAAGTGTGGTCGGCATGGAACGATGCATGGTATAAAAGACATCTCGTTATCGACAGATCAGCGTTTTACAGAGGTCGTTGAACCTGCTGCGTTCTCCGTAGCATGGGATTCGGTTCCGACGCGAAAAATGGATACTATAGGCGGTATGAATTTCATTCAGCCTATTTTACTTGAGATGGATGCATGGCTCCCTAAGACTGATTCTGTAAAAATGTCTATTCGTTGTTCAACACCAAAGTCTGAGATTCTTTTTTATAATAAAGGAACGAATGGGTATGGATATGCTTTCTGTCCTTATTGCGGCAGGATGAAATCAGAAAAAACGCCGGACTCTACAGAACGGATGCTGTCACACCATAATCATCTTTTAGCCTCGACTTTTTGCCCCGGTGGGGAAAATGACGGCGCGGCGGTAAGACGTCACGTATTGTTAGTCGGGAGGTACCAAACAGACTTTGTCGAAATCAAATTCTATGACAAGGACAACAATCTGGTCGAAGACTCTGAGACACTCTATTCTCTCGGCGTGATTCTCAGCCGTAAACTCACGGAGTTGCTCTGAGTCAACGATGGAGAGATAGAATTCGGTTATGATGGCATAAATCATTCTATCTTCATATATGATACTGCCCTCGGGGGGGCGGGTTATTCATTGCTATTCCGAGAGTACAAAGATGAAGTCCTGAAAATGGCTTTAAAGGCTCTTGAAAGATGCGAATGTGAACGGTCTTGCACAAAGTGCCTTATAGACCGCAGATCTCAATGGTACTTGAACTATCTTAACCGGCCTAAGGCTCTCGAATGGTTAAGACAGGAAGTCAAGGCTCGTGTTGCTCCAAAGGAAATTCTTGATTTGATGCCTGATTCTCATTTTGTTACATCAGACATCACGACCGAGTTTTATCAACTCACACGGAACAAGGACATCTCCAGTATCAGAATATTTGTCAACGGCAACATTTCCCAATGGGATGCAGAAAGATTCCCATTCAAAAAAATTCTCACAGAGCTATCCATGGAAGGCGTTGACGTTGCCTTTATACTGCCAAGCGTCCCAAATGTAAAATCGCTTTCGTCAGCTGACAGTGCTACTTTAATTGCGGAGGTGTTCAAAAACAACTTTAACAGTCTAGAAAATACATTGCCAGCAGATTTACTCCCGTTGATGATTGTGATTATGAATGACAAAATCGTCAAAACATACTTTGGTAAGAATATCGACATATCCTATTCCAATAATTGGGGAAGTGGAGATGTATTCCTAACAACACAGCCAAATTCGTTGTCCTACGCCAACATAAATCGTATGCAACTGTTGAACGCCTTCTCATCGGACGATGCTTCCTTTATGTTCGAATATAGAATAACAGAACACAGCTCATTAGGTCATTTCTTTGATACTCTGAAGGCTCCGGAAACTGGGAATTGGAATAGAATATATCCAACCTACAAAGCAAGGCTGTTTCTATTGTATATTCTGACAGATATCTAAAAACTCCCTTGGGCTGTATGCTTTTGGCGAAAGTGATTTCCCGTCTGAAAAATGAAGCAGACTTAAATCTAGTATCGATAAAGGTTATCGTTGCAAATATAGTCTCAATTGATGATTCAGATGTAGCAGTAAATGCCATAAAGGATTTTACCAACGGTAAGAAGAGAAATCTTTTCTTGAAAGATGCAATATTTGAACTGACTGGAATAAAGCCGGAAATCCTAGACACGGGCTATGTTGAGCATGAACGGTGTCTGACAGTTAAAGCAAATGACGCAGAGGTCTGCATACGTCCAGATGCCGGTATAGCAAGAGGATGGGTACCATTTGGAAGAAGAGATAACACTGAATGCGCCGACCGTGATTTCAGAGAAGATTGGAATATGGATCTCAAACTGTTTAACAAGCAGCAAAGAGGAGCAGGAATACTCTATACTGTCTCATATAAGCAACTCTAACCATGTCAGAAAATAGCAACGCTCAATATCGTTATCAAGTGTTGGATAGATGTTTCTGTGACTTCTTCTCGCACAAAAATTGCGCCACAGCGGCTTCAAAGAAACCGTTGAGGCGCAACACTTCACATTGCCCGCACAACATCGTCGGACAACAATATATCCTTATACCCGTCTATCACCGACACGGCGGAACTACCGGCCTCAGCTCGGCAGAAAGTCCATCCGCACCATGTCCGGAGCGGCCATCAGACCCACGTCACACTATCATCCCTGCAGCCACTTCGTCCGCCGTCTCTTTCGATTTAAGCAGAGTGACAAGCTGTAGCGCAAACTCCACGGCGCATCCCGGCCCGCGTGACGTGACAATGTTGCCCGACACCATCACCCGCTCCTTTCTCACATACGCCTCCACCAGCGCATCCTCGAAACCGGGATAGCATACGGCCTGCTGATTTCTAAGTATCAGCAGTTTGCCGAGTATCGACGGCGCGGCGCAGATAGCCGCTATCCAGCGTCCTTTCTTGTTGTGTTCCTGAAGCAACTTCACCAACCCACCGTGTTCACCGAGGTTTTTCGTACCCGGCATTCCACCGGGCAGTATCAGCATCTTCGCATTGCCATAGTCGCCATCGGCGAACAGCATATCCGCACTCACGGAAACCCCGTGCGCTCCAGTCACAGTAAGAGTATCGCCTACCGAAACGGTCTTTAAGTCAACCCCACCCCGGCGCAGCACATCCACCGTAGCGACAGCCTCTATCTCTTCAAAGCCGTCAGCAAGAAAAAGATAAACCATAGTATATAGACTTAAGAAATTGTTCCGTTTTTTACACTTCGTAATAGGATAAAACGACTCGCCCGCAACAGTCCGCACAAGGTTGTCCACTCTCTCTTGGCCTATAATTTATTCTCCCGCACCACCGCTGAGCCAAACTTCCCCAAAACAGCTCATACTAATGAGACGACAAACTCAATTGAGTATGAAATTATACGTTATAGTCCCTATCGCGACACCGTTGCCGCTTGAGAACTTGTTTTTCTTCGCCGCTTCGAGCGATGCCTCACGCAATGCGCGGTCAGAAATAGTCGTGCCGTTGGCTATGGCCGCGCTGGTAACATTACCTTTCTCATCGACCCTGATTGATATGACAATCCTTCCCTCCTCATTACTGCTGTACGTCGGTTTATAGAAACGGCTCACCATATCGCGCCCCGAAAGCGACCATGAATTACCTCCCGCAGAACCGTGTCCTGCGGGATTTCCCTGCATCGATGCTCCAGTCGTCTCCCCTTGGCCTTCGCCCGTCTTGGAAAACGCGTTCCCGGCGAGACTCTTCACTGCATCCGCACGCGCCGCACGCTCTGCTGCTATACGAGCCTCCTCGGCTTCTCTCAGCCTCCGTTCTTCCTCCTGTCGCGCTACCTCCTCTTCCCTCAGCCGTCTCTCCTCTGCAAGACGTGCCTCCTCCTCTCGTTTTTTCCTCTTGCGTTCCTCATCAAGAGCCACAGACTGCTCATCGTCCTGAGTCATAAGCTTCTCGTCCGGCATCACTTCAGGCGGGGTAGGCTGTGGAGAAGAGACCGGGCGCACTGATGTAGCCACAGCTTCCTGCACACCGAAACCGTCCAGCGCATCGCCGAAACTGACCAAGATTCCTTCATCCATCTCATTCCTATGTGCCGTCATTCCGCACAACAGAAGGACTGCCAGTATGATGGCAGAAATTATGGCCGTAGCTATACCCGACTCTATTTCCGACTTCTGGATAGCCATGTCTGTATCTTGTCAGTTTCTCATTTCTCTTTGACCTTGGTCGCTATGACCAGCTTGAGTCTGTTCTCATTGGCAATGTCAAGTATGCGCACCACATCCTTGTAAGGCACCATCTCATCTGCATACAACGCCACGTATGTGGTAGAATCTGCTGCATGAGCCGCTTGCAGATATGGCTCTATCTCGTCAAACTGCACTGCCATGGGTTTCGCTCCGTTGTCGGCTATGCTGTACTGGCCGTCAGCCGTGATGCCTACCTTGATGATTTTGGCCTTCGTGGCCGTCTTTGCCGAACTCTGCGGCAGGTTAACCTTCATGTCGTTAGGCGATGACATAGTCGATGCTATCATGAAGAACAGCAACAACAGGAATATTATATCCGTCATGGACGACATGCTGAACGAAGCGTCCGACTTATTTCTGCTTTTCAGTGCCATATCAGTAAAGGCTTGACATTAATGGCATCCGGGGTCATTTGCCCGCAGCCGGTTCGTTCAGCAGATCCATGAACTCCATGCTCCTCATCTCAAGGCGGCGCATGACCTCATTGACCCTGCCCACGAGATAGTTATACGAGAAATATGCGCAGACTCCCACTATCAGACCCGCCACAGTCGTGACCATCGCAGTATATATACCGCCGGACAACTGGCTCAGGTTAATTGTGTTGCCGCCAGCCTGCTCCATCTCGAAAAATGCCTGCACCATACCCATGACCGTTCCGAGGAAGCCAAGCATCGGCGCACCTCCGGAGATGGTCGCAAGCAGTCCGAGACGCTTCTCCAATGTAGCGATTTCCAGATTGCCGACATTCTCTATCGCCACAAGCACATCGCTCATCGGTCGCCCAAGGCGCGATATGCCCTTCTCAATCATGCGTGCCGATGGCGACTTCGTGTCGCGGCACAGGTTGAGGGCAGAATCGAGCTTACCGTCATAGATATAATCCTTTATCCGGTTCATAAACGACGCGTCCTCCTTGCTGGCATCGCGTATCACTATCATACGCTCAATGAAAATATAGATGGCAAGTACCAGCATCAGCGCTATCGGTATCATAATCCATCCGCCCTTGACACACATATCAAAGAAATTGAGCTGTTTAGTGGCAGTTTCCACCGTCTCTACAGCCACCGTATCGGTCAGTGCCGTAATCGGTTGCGTCTGTTGGAGTAATAACATAAGCTGAATATGTATCTGTTTTTAAGTTTTTTGTCCCTAATATTCTTTGTAAGACTGGCAGTCGCACTGTCTTCAGCCTCAGTCATTTCAGGCAGGCACGGTAGCGTCTGATGGTTTCTTCCAGACCGAGATATAGCGCATCGCAAATCAAGGCGTGGCCTATCGACACCTCATCGAGAAACGGTATCTGCCTGTGGAAATACTCAAGATTCTCAAGGCTGAGGTCGTGCCCGGCGTTTATGCCGAGTCCCAGCCGCCGCGCCTCCTCTGCCGCACGCAAGAACGGCTCTACTGCCGCCTCCCGGTCTGTCGCGTAAGCCGCAGCATACGGCTCCGTGTAAAGCTCTATGCGGTCAGTGCCGGTGTCAGCCGCCGCACGTATGTTCTCTATGTCAGTGCCAACAAAAATAGAGACACGTATGCCGTGTTCCTGAAACAGCGCGACCAACCGCCTCAGGTGCGCCATATTGCGCACACAGTCCCATCCCGCGTTCGATGTAAGCGCATCGGGCGCATCAGGCACAAGTGTCACCTGATGAGGTCTGACCGCACATACCAGTTGTGTGAAGCGTTCGTTGGGGTTGCCCTCTATGTTGAACTCAGTGGTCAACGCCGGTTTCAGAGCCAGCACATCGCTGTATCTGATATGCCGCTCGTCCGGTCTCGGATGCACCGTAATCCCCTGCGCACCGAACCGCTCGCAATCCAGTGCCACTTTCAGCACATCGGGATTGTTGCCTCCGCGCGCATTGCGGAGCGTAGCCACCTTATTCACATTCACGCTCAATTGTGTCATACCTTTTCTTATCTCGGAAATTCTCCCTAATTTTGCAATGGCTTGACGCACAACCGAAGTCTCCGCGCATAGCATTGCGAAGTACTTGCCGCCTGTGCGCCATTCACCGTGCAAAAGTAGTAATTTATTCCTATTATCACAATTATTCAAGAACAAAATTCCCCCGCATGACGCCATACGTCACGCATTTACGGATATGAGAATACTGATTTTCGGCAACCCCTATAAGACAGGCCAGAAAGCCTCATTCGAGACACTGCTATCATCATTGCGCAGCAACAATTTCGACATAGCGGTAGAGGAGAGCCTGCACACTTCGTTCGCCACGCGCATGAACATCGATGTCTCCAGATACAGCCGCTTTTCCCGCGACGATATCCACGGTGACCTCGCCCTCAGCCTCGGCGGCGACGGCACTCTGCTCAACACAGCCGCCATCATCGGCAACCGCGCTATCCCGATTCTCGGCATCAACATGGGTCGCCTCGGCTTCCTCACAGACGTGTCGACAGGGGAACTTCCGCACTTTATCGATTACATAAAAGAGAAACGCTACTCCATCGAGCATCGCACCGTACTGGAAATCAGGTGCAACGGCTCACTGCTTGGCCGGCACCCTTTCGCACTGAACGAAGTGGCCGTCCTGAAACAGGATCTCTCCTCGATGATAAGCGTCGATGCATACGCCGGCAGTGAGCTCATAAACACATACGAGTCAGACGGACTCATAGTCTCAACCCCGACAGGCTCAACGGCCTACTCGCTCAGCGTAGGCGGGCCTATTGTCATGCCGGAGACAAACATACTGATTATCTCGCCAGTAGCGTCGCACAGCCTGAATGTGCGCCCGCTCATCATCCCGGACACATGGCATCTGCACCTCGACATCAGAAGCCGCTCGCACAGTTATCTGATTTCTATCGACGGCCGCTCGCATATTATGTCCGACAACGACAGTATCGAAATACGCAAGGCCGACTACACCATACACATCGTGCGACTCGAACAGCACTCTTTTCTCAAAGCCCTGAAAGCCAAACTGATGTGGGGTGCAGACATAAGGAAATGACTCTGGCGTGGCAGAGCAAAGCGAAACTTTTTATCTGACAACAAACAAAACTGTATATGGAAAAACTAAGAATCGTATATATGGGCACTCCCGATTTTGCGGTGGAGAGCTTAAAGGCATTGGTAGAAGCTGGGAAAGAGATTGTTGGGGTAGTCACCATGCCGGACAAACCCGCCGGACGGGGACATAAGATACAGTTCTCGCCCGTGAAGGAGTACGCCCTCAGCACCGGGCTGAGGCTGCTACAGCCAGAAAACCTCAAATCGCCAGACTTTCTTGAGGAACTGCGTTCGCTGAGGGCGGACCTGCAAATAGTTGTAGCGTTCCGAATGCTGCCTGAAGCCGTGTGGTCCATGCCGCGCCTCGGCACGTTCAACCTCCACGCCTCCCTGTTGCCGCAATACCGTGGCGCAGCCCCGATAAACTGGGCGGTCATTAACGGCGAACACGAAACAGGTGTCACCACATTCTTTCTGAAACACGAAATCGATACGGGAAACATCATCATGCAGGAGAAAACCCCCATCGCCGATGACGATACGGCAGGCTCACTCCATGACAGACTTATGCTGCTCGGCAGCCGGCTTGTACTACGGACAGTAAACATGATAGAGTCCGGCAACGTAATAACAACTCCACAGCCACAGGCCGAAGTCAAGCCCGCCCCTAAAATATTCAAGGAGACGTGCCGTATGGATTTTAGCAGAACTTGCGGTGAACTGCGCAATTTCGTACGCGGTCTCGCACCCTACCCGGCTGCATGGACAGAGTGGGAGGACTCTGACGGCAACTCACTGATAATGAAGATATTCGAAGTCACTTGTGAACCTTGCCACCATGACTGCCAGCACGGAACGCACAAGACAGACGGCAAGTCATACCTTAAAATAGCGGTACGTGACGGCTATATCCACCTGACAGACATACAGATGGCAGGCAAACGGCGCATGAAGACAGAGGAACTCCTGCGCGGCAGGAAATTCGACACGCTCCACATATTACAATGACGTGAATCTGATATTTGCCTGCGGCTCTCCACGGATGAGCGCAGAATTCGACAGATGTGTATAATGAGTACCGTGACGATGAGGTTTACGATTTGCACATTTTAGCACGACTTTGGTGCAAGAATGTCGAATCGCTAAGGAGAGGATAGGGAGGAGATAGCTGGAAGGTAGCTAAATGGCAACGGGACACATTGTATTACAAGAGGTTACAAACTGGATACGGACACAATGGGAATGGTGGTTCAGAAAGAGACGATGTATTAGACCTCATAGAAATGTGTATGAAGAAAATGCCAGAATACATGCATGAACGCTATATCGAACTGGCGATACAACAGTACCCGACAGATATAATAATCATACAGAAAAACGGGGACTTCACAATCGCTGTGAAATCCCCATTATTTCCTTTTGGACTACCCCTCGGCTAAAATCTTCTGCGCCAATTCAAGAATAGTTGTATCATCCAACATGACCATTCCTCCGTCAGGACCCGGCTCTATGTGGACTCCACAACCGTTACCATCCTTGTAATTATGACCGCCGAAGTAGTTGCGCACTGTTTCGACCCTCAAGCCCAACTCATCCGCAATTCGTTGCATACTGCCATCGGGCAAATTGTCCTTAATCTTACGCAATTCGTTAAATGTGATTGTCTTCGTCATGATACGGATATTTTAATTGGTTAATACTTTCCTGCCTGTATGCATGAACCTTTTTCAGGCCGCCAAGACCTTAAAAACCGTAGGCCACACGTCTTTTTTCTGTGGCGGTAAATGTAGGCAAATAAATCGTACCCACAAAATATTTTGCAGGAAAAAATCTTCATTTTTGCAATATTTCACTCAGGCAAGAAATACGAGATGCTCTTTGAGAACTGCAAGCGCGATGAGAGTCAGTACCATCACACTGTATATCAACACAATAGAAAACTTGTCTGCACGATTGACAACGACATCCGCCTTACGCTGTATCCAGACAAGCAACAGATAGATGGCATAAGCGGCCACAAGCCCAATTGCCGCACCGACAATTACATCACCTAAAAAATGCACTCCGAGATATATGCGTGAATACGATGTAACGGCAGCCCACAAAAATGCCATTACAGAATAGCCCCATCTCTTAAAAATCAGAGAAGAAAGCAATGCGAATGAAAAACTGTTGGCCGCGTGTGACGACACGAACCCGTAAAGTCCGCCTACATAGCCGTTTACTGTATGGATAAACGCGCATATCTCCGGGTCATGAGTAGGTCGCAGACGGCATACGAGAGGTTTAATCAGAGAAGAAGATATCTGGTCGGAAATCAAGATTACGAGAAAAAATGCTATCAACGGCAGATAAACTCGCCTGCCGTATTGTCGGTACAGAGCATAGATGACAGCGGCAAAAAACGGCAACCAGATAAGTTGTCCGCTGAAAATGAAGAAGAAATTGTCCCAGAACGGGACATGGCAACTGTTTATCGTCAGGGTCAGCGCCTTATCCAGCTCTACAATCGTCATGAAGATATGGTTACAAGGTCATATCCGCTCAATGTCGCCGAGCGACATCCAGCCCACATTGCCATCCGCTATACGTATTTCACCCCACTCCCCCACTACGCTGATTATAGTCACCTTAGTCCCTTCGTGAAGCACAAAAAGCTCTGTGCCGCTCTCGTCAGGCGAACTTTTCACAGATACAGAACCGGACATCACTATCGCATCAGCCCGCTCTTCGAGTATCCTTTTTGTGGAAAATGCGTATGCGAACGAAACCGCCGACACCACAAACAAGAATAGGGCTACGAAAAAGGCCGATTTACGCAACCATCTGCGACGGGAGAAAAGGTATGTCAGCGCAAGGGCGAGAAACAGCGCGAAAGCGACTACACTCGTCCACGCCCACTGGTTGGTTGTCAGCACCTTACCAAGAGCATCTACCCACTCATAAAGGAAGAAACGCTCTATCGGGACTATCTTGTCCGTGATTTTACCGTTCACGAAATCAAGGTTAAACCGCGCATCCTCATTGTTAGGGTCAAGCCTGAGCGCACGCTCATAGTTCAACACCGCCGCACCGAGATTTCCGGTTTTATAGAGGGCGTTGGCATAATTGTAATACAATTCGGGCGACTCTCCCTTATTCAGCAGTTCGCGGTAAATAGCGGCCGCACCCTCATAGTCCTTGTCGGCATAGAGAGCCGATGCCTTTTCCCACTCCTGCTGCGATGCCCAAAGCGGCACAGCGGCAAACACCGCCACAAGTATATATAAAACCTTCCTCATCACTTTCATATCCTGATTATACTAATAACGAAACGGTCATTTTTTCTTTATGCAACCCTCCAATGTGGAAATCATGCTGATAGTCTCCTCGAAAATCTTGTCCATAGCCGCACGCGAATCGGTCAGCGGAGCATACTGCTCGAACTCACATTTATGCAACAATCCGATGAATGTCTCAATGACATCAGCCGGAACAGCGTGCTGCTCCAACTCCGTTGCCACGTTCTCTTTGTTCAAGTCAGACAACGGCATTGAGAGTTTGTCGCACAGATAGCCCCAAAGGGCTTTCAGTATCTCATCATAGAACCTCTCTTTATTCCCTGATTTCCATTCAGTCTCAGCCACTTTCAGGCGTTTACGCGCCACCTTGTTGGCCTTGCGGTTGCGCATCAGGGCCACGTCTGCGTTTTCCCTCGCCTGCTTTCTGAAAAAGAACAGCAGTCCGCACGAAACCAGCAGAGGGACAAGATACATCATCCAAAACTGCGGAGAACCAGCAAACACCGTCGGCACATCCCTGAGATCCAAAGGTTTGGTATTTATATATCTTATGTCAGAAGCCAAAACCTGCACCTGTTCCTGAGAAGTATAGTTCGATACTACGGTTCCCTGCTGGACATCAGAACTCTGCCCCTTATTAACCCTTATATTGTAAGAATCGGTCGAGATAGTCTTATATTTCTCTTCTTTCGTATCATAATAAGAAATTGATACTGACGGGATGGTAAAATTGCCGTCATGACGTGGAATAGCCAGATATTCTATCGTCTTCGTGCCTGACACACCGGATGCCGTGGTCTTGAAATTGTTCGTAACCTTAGGCTCGTAAGTCTCGAAATCCTGCGGGAAATCTATCTCCGGGGTCTTGATCATCTTCATGTTGCCGCTGCCTTTGATTTTCAATGTCAGGGTCATTGACTCATGAGCATTGAGTTCAGTCGTACTCACCTCTGACGATAGGCTGAACGAGCCGACAGCACCGCTGAAATCCGCAGGCTTGGGCTGCGGCAACGCACTCACATTGATATTGACCGGCGATGTACGCAGCGGCCGTTTCACATCCTGATATGTATCGAAAAAATCATCGAAAAAGTTTCTCACCTGCCGCTGCTGACGCAGGCGCACTATAACATCGCACGACATCGGGTCTATCCTGATAGTGCCAGACTGCTGCGGATAGAGCAGATACTGTCTCACTACGAATGTATGGTAATTGCGCCCGTTATAGTTTTCCAGTTGCAGCTGCTGGTTCTGCGGGAGGTCTATCTCCTGTACAAAGAAGTTTTTCAGGTCAGGAAATTTAAGCGACTGTATATCTACGAGTTCTAACCTCGAATATAGTTTGAAAGTAAGCGATATGGCCTCCTGCTCCATGACGTTCGTCCGAGAAACCACCGCCTTGATGAACAGGTTGTCTGCCGTTATGACATTCGAGGTCTGTTGCCGCGCCTGATTGCCGCCACGGTCAGCCTCTGTTCTCTTGTCTTCCGGCAACACCTTTATTTGAAGCGCGTTTGACTGATATTTTTCTCTACCTGCTACTATGGTTGCCGGGGGAATGGTGAATGTACCCTCCTTCTGCGCCAACAATGTATATGTATAGCGTGTCGATTTCTCCGAAGTCATCTTGCCGTTTATAATCTGCACACTGGAACTCGCTGATTTGAAAGGACCGGCTATGATTTCAAAACCGTCTATTTCAGGCAGTCTCGGTTCTTTCCCAGAAACGTTGCTAAGCGTGTAGACGAGCTGGAAGGACTCTCCATTTACGACAGTATTAGGTGCTGAAGCCTCAAATGTCACATCGTCCGAGGCACGCGCCACCGATGATAACATCACCAATACAGCAATGAGGAATAGCCTCATCCTGCCGCTTCTCATAACAGACATGCTATAGTTTTTCATAATTAATGACTTGCATTTCGTTCTCAACCGTTCGCCATCTCCATTCCTGGCTAATCATATCACCAGTCTTTTTCAACACGATAGCGTTTTGCCTTTTTCTGCTGCTGTTCTTTGACCTTATCCTGCACTTCTTTTTCATCCTGCGCCAGAGCATCCAGTATCTGTTGGGCATTCTCTTTTGACATCTGTCCCTGCTGCTGTTGTTGGTCCCGCTGATCCTGATTTTGCTGATCTTGCTGGTTCTGTTGCTGCTGATTCTGCTGTTGCTGATTGTCGTCCTCCTGTTTCTCCTGCTCCTGATTCTGTTGCTGTTGCTGCTGATTTTGTTGCTGTTGGCGCAACATCTTGGCGTATGCAAGATTATAACGTGTCTCATCGTCTTTCGGGTTGTTCCTCAGAGCCTCCTTATAAGCCTCAATGCTCTGGTCTATCTGGTTGGACTGCAACAGGGAGTTACCCAAATTGTGGTATGCCGACGCAATCTGCTTCTTGTCATTAGACATTGATGCGGCCTCAGAAAACTGTCTTGCAGCATCCTCATATTTCTCCTGCCGGTAAAGCGCATCGCCGAGATTAAAATGTCCCTCAAACGATTTTTTGTTATCCTCTATTCCTTTCCTGTATTCTATCTCCGATTCTACATATTTCTCTTTCTCATATAGCTTGTTACCTCTATTGACATGGGATATGTCGTTCTGAGCGGCAACACCAGCCACTCCAAGCAAGTAAATAGACCCCACAAAAACCAACGTCCTGTACATAAGCACGATATGTTATGTATGTTACTGTTCCCAGATTAATCGAACCAGTTTATTCTGTTCAGTTGTCCGTTCTGTCTGTTCAGCATATAGAACTCCACTATTAGCAAGAATAAGGCTATCCACGCGAATATGGCGAACTTATCATCATAGTCCGAATATATTTTCGAATCCAATTCGCCTTTCTGCATCTTGTCAATTTCCGAAGTCAATGCACGGAGTGCACCGTTCGAATTGTCTGCCTTGACATATATGCCGTGACCTGCACTGGCTACCTGACGGCACATATCCTCATTAAGTTTTGAGACAACCACTTTGCCGTCCCGGTCTTTTTTGAACGACATAGTGCCATCAATAGGTATCGGCTCGCCCTGTGGACTGCCAAGCCCCACTACATTGACCGTTATACCATACTGTGCCGCCAGTCTGGCTGCTGCCACCGCATCGTCTTCATGGTTCTCTCCGTCAGTCAGCAGTATTATAGTACGTCCTGTACTTTTATTGTCCTTGTCCCCAAACGAATTAATAGCCATATCGATAGCTGTACCAATGGCTGTACCGGGGCGAGGAACCATGTCGGGATTTATCGAAGATAGGAACATCTTGGCAGAGACATTGTCAGATGTCAAAGGAAGCTGTATATACGCATCACCAGCAAATACAATCAACCCTACCCTGTCATTAGACATCTTGTCGAATATCTTCGAGAGCATCAGCTTGGCATACTCCAACCTATTGGGCTGTATATCCCTCGCCAGCATGGAATTTGACACATCGAGCAGCACCATTGCCTCCACACCCTGCACTGTGTCCGTATTCAGTTTCGAGCCGAACTGCGGGCGTGCAGCCGCTATAATCATCAGTGTCAGTACAATTATGAGTATACTGAATTTTATCTTTGGGCGCACGTATGAGACATTAGGCATGAGACCGCGCAATATTTCCGGATTGCCAAACTCCTTCAACCGTCTCCTTTGCTTCAGATTCCCATATATGAACAAGGCCACCAACAATGGAATCAGCAGTAACATATACAACATATATGGATTGTGGAACCTAAACATTATGATTGTCCTAAAAACATTTTACGGTTTATCTGTTCTCCTTTTTCATCTCCGGCAGCGGAGCAGTCTCCCCGAATTCCACTTTATTAAGCGATTTTCTTTTGAGCACAAGTTTCTTTCTGCCCTCGGTAAGCTCATAGACCGCCGCATAGCGTGACTGGAGCGCATTCTTTCCTATAGGAGAAAGCTCCACACGCTGTTCCAGTTTCTTGTCGCCGACCTCTATTTTCACCAACACCTCATCCGCATAGACACTGGTGAGAACAACCTTGCTCTGAGGTTCTTTGTTAATCTTTGCCCCAGATACATAAAGGATGAACTTTGTATCTTCATTCTTAGACTTGACTACCAGCGTATTTCCGGAAGTCTGAGCGGTGAGGCCGACTGTCGCCGCCACAAGTGCAAACAATAACAGTATTTTCTTCATGACTAATTAAATTCTATTCTTCTATGGTATTCTACGCAATACTGTATTCCTTATAACCATTTCACAGACAAGAAGTATCAATGCCGCTATCATGAACGGGAGGAACTCCTCACTCTTCTTGCTGTACGAATTGACACGAAGCTTGGTTTTCTCCATCTGGTCAATCTCGCCATATATCTCCCGGAGCTTGCTGTTATCCGTCGCACGGAAATAACTGCCTCCCGTCATAGAAGCTATCTCCTGGAGCACATCCTCGTCTATCTCCACCGGGATGTTCTGGTAGCGCACGCCGAGCGGAGTCTGAAAAGGATAGCGCGCCATACCGTGCGTGCCTACACCTATTGTGTAGACCCTGACCCCGAAAGTTTTGGCTATTTCGGCAGCGGTCAGCGGAGCGACATCGCCAGCATTGTTCGAGCCGTCAGTCAGCAATATTACGACTTTCGATTGGGCCTCGCTGTCCTTTATGCGGTTAACCGCATTGGCAAGGCCAAGACCAATGGCTGTTCCATCCTCTATCATGCCGTATTCCACACTCTTGAAGAGATTTATAAGAGCAGTATGGTCACTTGTGAGCGGACACTGAGTGAAACTCTCGCCAGCGAATACCACCAGACCCACATTGTCATTCGGACGACCCGAAATAAACTCTATTGCCACATCCTTTGCCGCCTCAAGGCGGTTAGGGCGCAAATCCTCTGCCAGCATTGTGCCTGATATGTCAAGCGCCACCATTATGTCTATACCTTCTGTCGTCTCGCTGCGAAAACTGTTGCTCAGCTGAGGACGGGCTATAACTACTATCAACAGGGCAAGAATGACACACCGTATGACAAACAGCAGATGAAACAGATAGACTTTCTTCGTGCGCGGCACCTTGAAAAACGGACGTGTCGTGGAGACCTGCAAACTCGCATCAGACCTGAAATGCTTGAATACGTACCAATATATCATCGGCAGTATCAACAGCAGCAGCCATAAATATTCTGGATTATTGAATCTCATATTCTACAATACCATTTCTGCTCTAAAAACTCCTCTTTTCTGTGCCAACAAGCCTCTATTATGCAAATAATCAGACACCTTTCGCCGTACCGTCATCCTCGCCCGCATGGTCATCACTTGTCTTTTGCGGGTCATCCATAGGCTTCTCCTTAGTCAGTTCAACTATCTGCACAGCCTTGCTGAAGCAGATGTCATGGTCAGTCTCCATCGGGATATACTTTGCGAACTTAACCAAATCGGCAAGCGAGAGCAGCTCTTTAAGCCTCTTTTCCGCATCGGCCTGCTCCTTTGGCAGTTTTAGCATACGGACAGCAGCCAGCAGTTCTTCCGATGTCGATTCGAGCGCATCCATACCATAACGTCTGCCCAGATAGCTTCTCACGATATCTGTCAGCCGCGTATAATACTCCTTCACCCTATTGTTCTGCCACAGTTTCTCCTCACGCAACGCATTGAGTTCATCCATCGCTATCTCATGCGGCAGACGCGGATCTACGGGTTCTGTAGCAGCCTCACTTCCCTTCACGTCCTTATGCCAATACTTACGCACAATGAAATATGCGGCTACAGCAACAGCCAACGCCAACAGCGCATACAACGCTATCTGAAAGAAAAGCCGCCAGTTAAACGGCGGGTCATAAACACCTTTTATATCAGCAATAGCGCGTTGTGTCGTATCTACCGGCACGTCCACTACTTTCAGCGTAAGCGGATCGGAATAAAACGTATCGCCCTCATAAACAAATGGATATGGCGGAACTAGTATCAGAACAGGGTCAAAAGCCGTCACCCTGTACCGCTGCTCCACTTTCAAAGTCCCGTCTTCGAGCACTGTCGTATCCATCCGCGACCGGTCAACTATTTCAAGCCCGCTTGCGATTGTGTCGGACAGCAGCGGCATCTGCACCTCCGCACCCGCAGGCTGAGAGACAAGGAATGTGACATTGGCCTGATCGCCTATGAACATCGCGAGCGAATCGACCGACGCTCTTACAGTAATGCTGTTCTGAGCGGTGACGTTCACTGAAAAGATTGCAGCAACAGCCAATATCGTCAACACTATCCTTCTCATTCCTTTATCACTTTCTCATATTAAACAATGCCATGAGAGACTTGACATAATCGTCTCCCACCTCAATCGACACTCCGTCCACCCCCGCACGCCTCATGGCTTTGCGCTGCGCAAGGCTGATTTCTTCCCAGCTGTTCTTGTACATCATGCGCAGGCGGCGGCTGTTGGTGTCAACCCAAATGCGCTTACCTGTCTCCGCATCTTTCACCCGTATCAGACCCACCGGAGGCAACTCCGCGTCGCGACGGTCATACACTTTCAGCACCGCGATGTCATGCTTCCGGCTTGCCACCATGAGAGGGTTCTCGTAGTCATTCGTATCAATGAAGTCGCTTATCAGAAAAGACGTACACCGCTTCTTGATGACATTAGTAAGGTACTTCAGCGCGTTACCTATGTTCGTCTGGGCACTCTGCGGCTGAAACTCAATCAGTTCCCTGATGATATAGAGTATGTGTTTCCTCCCCTTCTGCGGCGGGATGAACTTCTCTATACGGTCACTGAAAAATATGACACCCACCTTGTCATTGTTCTGTATGGCGGAAAAGGCCAGTGTAGCCGCAATCTCCGTTATGACATCTTTTTTCAGGGCCGATGTCGTACCGAACACACGGCTGGCAGACACATCAATCAGCAGCATCAGCGTCAGCTCGCGCTCCTCCTCGAACACTTTGACATAAGGGTGACGGAAACGCGCCGTCACATTCCAGTCGATAGAGCGTATGTCGTCACCGTACTGATATTCACGCACTTCGGCAAAGGTCATACCCTTCCCCTTGAACGCGGTATGGTATTCGCCGGCAAAGATGTTACGCGACAGCCCGCGAGTCTTGATCTCTATCCTGCGTACCTTTTTAAGCAGTTCCGTTGTCTCCATGATGCCCTCCTCCGACGTTGTGATATTATGGCACCTCTACCGCGTTGAGTATCTCGTTGACAATCTCCTCTGACGTCATGTTATTCGCCTCCGCCTCATAGCTCAGGCCTATACGGTGACGGAGCACATCGAGTGTAACGGCACGCACATCCTCCGGAATCACATACCCCCTGCGCTTTATGAATGCGTATGCCCTCGCGGCGAGAGCAAGGTTGATTGACGCACGCGGCGACGCGCCGAATGCTATCATGCCGTTCAGGTCTTTCAGCCCGAACTCGTCAGGATAACGCGTAGCGAAAACTATATCGACAATATACTTTTCTATCTTCTCGTCTATATATACATCACCCACAACCTTGCGCGCGGCGATGATGTCATCCACCCTCAATACGGGCTTGACCTCATCGAAACCGCCGTTTATGTGGGCACGGACTATTTTCTTCTCCTCCTCTTTCTTCGGATAACCGATTACCACTTTCAGCATGAAACGGTCAACCTGCGCCTCAGGCAGCGGATATGTACCCTCCTGCTCTATCGGGTTCTGCGTGGCAAGCACCAGGAACGGCGACGGCAACGCGAAAGTCTCCTCTCCGATGGTCACCTGATGCTCCTGCATGGCCTCCAGAAGTGCGCTCTGCACCTTGGCCGGGGCGCGGTTTATCTCATCGGCCAGTATGAAATTGGCAAACACCGGGCCTTTCTTTATCGAGAAATCCTCGTTCTTCTGACTGTAAATCATAGTACCGATGACATCGGCCGGCAGCAGATCTGGAGTGAACTGTATACGGCTGAAATCGGCATCAATCAGTTTAGCCAACGTCTTTATCGCCAAGGTCTTGGCAAGTCCCGGCACACCTTCAAGCAGCACATGGCCCCCGGAAAGCAACCCTATAAGCAATGACTCTACAAGATGCTTCTGACCGACAATCGTCTGGTTCATACCCATCAGAAGGGCATCCACAAAAGAACTCTGACGCTCTATGCGCACATTGAGCTCCCTGATATCCACTGTTTCACTCATAAATATGTGTCAATATTAATCTTAACAGTATTATTGCGTTTTTGCGTGGCAAATATAGTGATTTAACTTAAAAAGACCGCAGGTAGCTCGTTAAAAAATTACTATTTAGATATTATTAACCAAACGATAAAGACGTAGTTTCATATAGTGTAGCTCTCATAGTAGTATAATGTCAGTACGATATAACACTCACGTCTGCATTCCAGCCTTTTCACACACACTCTCAAGATGTCCAACACACATCTCTTTCTCCAGCCACCATTCCCAGTATGTCTTCATCCCGTCTGTAACATATTGTGACACAAGGTGTCCCGTTACTCTCTCCTTACGCGAGTTCGGGATAATAAAAGGAAGGAAAAAAGTTGGTAATCTCGCCGTTATTTTGTATCTTTACAGCTGAAAATCAAAACATTACAAAATACGCAAGCGATGATTACCAAAGACAAAGTTACGGAA
>JADIMV010000033.1 GCA_017694515.1 Candidatus Aphodosoma intestinipullorum | reverse complement strand
TATCTCTCACCACATACAAAAAAGTCGGTGCGTGACCTCACGTCCGCACCGGCTAAAATCAAATCCGCAAAACTATTATTTCAGAACCTGTACCCAGCTGTAGCTGTAAAGGTTGTTCTGAAATCCAGCTGAGTCTCACCATTATACAACATCTCATACTCAGCACCTATATAAAAATCATTCACATAAAATCCGACACCGAAAATCAGACCTGCATTGTTTATAAACGGCACAAAACTATCCACTACATAGTACGGTCTTGTACTCTCTAATGGATTAGAGGCCGACGGGTCGCTAATTGGTACACCTCCAACGGTAAGATTTGCAGGATAACTCTCTCCCGTCTCCAAAACCTTAGTGCAGCCTGTAACATAGCGAGAATAAAATGCCCCAAAACCGAGTCTGAATGTACTCCTTTCATTCACCGTAAAATCATAGGAAAATATCACCGGTACATCCAAAAACAACATATTTGCCTCCTGCGTCCAATATATATTCGCCTGTCTGTCATTAATTCCAATGCTATACTCTCTTTGGTTGCTCAGGTTTTTGTAGTTCAATTTCAGACCCAAATTCACATTCCACCCGGAATATCTCTTTGAAAGCGGAAGTTCTACATATCCTGCAATATTAGCCCCAGCTCCATAACCATCGTACCCTATAATGTCACTACTCACAGCTCCGACACCTGCTCTGAAATTAATATTTACAGGGATTTTCTTCTCCCTATTCTCTTGGGCAAAACATCCAATACTGCCCAGCAAGAGTATAATCCAAACTAAAAGCGTATTCTTTTTCATATCTCTATAGCTTAATATATTAATGGATATTTCCGACAACTGTTCCTCCCGGTTTAATGACAGTACCTCCTTCTATCCCAGGATTCCATGTTTGAGGAGTATACCATTTCTCACATTTCACCGAGAGCAACAAACCACTTCCTGCACTCATCATATAATTTCCATCTAGCGCAGTTTTTCTCGTCACCTTATCATCAGTATACCAAGTTGCACTACCATATTTCAGTACTTTTTCAAAAAACCAGTCTCGCGGCACTGGCTCACATGTTATTATATCATCATCCTCATATACGGTAACACTTACTTCTACATTTGCACCTGCATCGACACCTTTTCCCTCGTATCCTAAATTTGCAATATATTTTTTAGTTTTAGAACCTCGTGGATCCTCTTCGTAAGCTGCCATATATTTTTGAAACTCCTGCTTCGTCCAATCTTTTGAAAAAGAAAAACCTACATGTACCCATCCTTTATCATAACCTCGTTTGGCCCATCTCACATTTTTACGTGGCACAAATGTTGATCTGAGATTGTTCAAGGCCGTCACAAAACATTTTTTCTCTTGACTATAAGCTGGTTCTGTCGAATTAAAACACAAGACTATTTTTAACTCACCTTCTCCTACACCGCCATAATAATCTGAACAATATAGGCTCGTTACAATAGTCTCGTAATGCTTTACCTGAGGTTTATATACAACTTCCCCTACATTTGCACGAGGAACACGTACATCATCTTCTAAAATTTCTCCACTTACATTTCCTCGCAGATTCAATGAATCAAATATATAGTCATCCTCATGTCTGATTATCCATACCGGATGTTCATCTGCATACGCTTGGCTCACTATGACATCCTCGAACGTACCGTCTGCATGGTACTGCACGCCCGGCAGACTGTCGAGATTGTCGCTGACTATCGTGCATATCGCCGGTATCCTGTTGTCCTCCGCGTAATCCTCGAGCGGGAACGGGCAGTATATGCTTATATTGTTATCCCGCAGATAGGCCATTAGCTTCTCTGCATCCATCTGCTCCTCTCCTGATTTGGTCATAGCGTCGCCGCTCTCGGCCAGCCGTGCAAAGTCCTCAGCAAATGGCAATACACTCGCGCTCTTAGTCTCCACATCCGCAGAAAGGAGGTCACGGAACAACACCCTGTCCTCCATATACTCCAGACTTTCGTCCCTAACCGCCGCATCTATATAGGAGAAATATTCGGCATTCTCTCCTACCATTTCGGCGACAATCTCTGCCGCATGTCGCAGCTCCGCATTAGCGGCAGATACCGGCATCAGCCATTGGTTCATTCACATTCTTCTTTTCGCATGAGACCATTGAAAAGAAAACCATCAGCGGCATAGCCGCATAAAAAAGTTTTTTCATTGTGGTATAATTATTATAGATTAAACATTTTGCCGATAAGGAACTCTGCCCTTCATCAGGCATTTGCAAAATTAGATGCTCAAAATCACGCCCTCAAAGAAAAACAGTAAAATCTGCTATTGATGAAATCCAGATTTTCATCATCTGCAGAAGCCTCCTTTTCATCAATAGTCTATCCGCTTATAATTAATCTATTAACAGAAAGACCGTCAATAGTTTTTTTACTTGAAAAACTATTGACGGTCTTTCTATGGCGTATATTCTCCTCGTTATTTTAACTCATTACAACACTTAAAACCCGCCCTGTCCCGCCACACTCCGCCCCATAATCCTCCCCTGTTTCCATCGAAAAAAGCACATTTCCCATCCCCACTCACCCTCGTCTCGGTTTTTTTTTCTTAACTTTGCACCATGCAGATGGACATCAAGTCATCCGTCTGCATTTCACCTGACAACATCAATACTATGAAACACCGTTTACACATACACCTCTGCCGCACATTGCTGCCGCTCATCCCACTGCTCCTGCTGGTCTTGTCCGCAGGCTGCGGCCGTAGCGAGTACGAACAGGACGTGACCGGACAACTGCTCTACGCCGAGCGCAACCTTTTCTACGACTTCGACCACGGGCACACGCTGTTCGCCTCATTCGACTCCATACACTCCCCGCACGGCTCACGCGAGGAACATCTGCGCACACTGCTCCGCTACCGCCTCTACGACACATGGGAACTCGACCCTGACACACTCGGCCTCCTGACCGTCTATTTCTCCTCTCACCGCGACTCCCTCTTCGCCGCCATCGCCTACGCACGCCGGGGCGACTACTACTGGACAGAGCGGGGCGACCAGTCCCGCTCCATATACAACCTGAAACAGGCAAAGGAGTGGTGTCCCTTCGGGCATGACGAGGTGATGGGGCATATCCTCTACTCCATATCGCAACTCTACGAGGTCTACTATCCCGAGCGCAAGATGGAACTGCTACGTGAAGCGACAGGCCTCTTCGAGCGCGACTCCAACCTCACATACCTCGGCTACTGCTACCGCGACATGATGCTCTCCCATCGGGACATCGACTCCGCCCGTCACTATGCCGCCCTCATGGTGCGCCCCGACTTCTTCATGAGCCTCGACACCGTGCAGCAGATGCGCCTCTGCGCCGCCTTCGCAGAAAAGTTTTCCGACCACATGGGCGGCGACTCCATCATAGCCCTCGCATCCCCGCTCTACAGCTACGCACCCTCCCCGCGCCTTGACTACCTCCTCGCCCTCGGCAACATCAAGAACGGGGACACCTTCTCCGCCGCCCCATACCTCGACAACCTCAAGGCCGATAAGACCGCCGCCCCGCTCTATCACTACCTCATGTCTCTGATATACAGACAGTCGGGTGACTACCGCCGCGCCCTCGATGAATATATGCTCTACGATGACGGCGACGAATGCCTCTTCCGCGAAAGCAGCAGCCGGAATATAATCGCCCTTGAAAAATCCGTGGAAAGGCAGATAGAGAAAAAACACGAGGGACAGTACAAGGTAAAGATGCTCATATGGCTCGTCATAGCCACATCGGCCATGCTCCTTGCCCTCATTGTCGCAATATCCGTATACGCATTCATGAAGCGGCGCAACCGCCGTTTCCGCCATAACGCCGAACGGGCAAAAGCACAGCTCGCCGAAATGCAGGCGAAAAATATGTCGATTCTCGCCGAAGAGTTCCGCTCCCTCAAAAGCCACGACTTAACCACGGTCATTAAGCACATCGACATAGCTGCCAACAACCTCAGCCAGACGCTCCGCAACCGTTACCCGCTGATGAAGGAGAAAGACATAGCGATACTATTCCTGAAACACCTCAGCTTTTCAATGAACGAGTTAGCCTACTATTTTGGCTGCACCACCTCCGCCACCATCCACAGCCGCCTCTCCCGCCTGAAAAGGGAGCTGGACCTGCCGCCCGGGACAGGCATCATGCAGTGGTTCAACGAAGAAATCCGCCTCGTCGCCCCCGCTCTCTACAAAATCGTGGAGAGCAACGGGAATGAAGACTCCGGAATACAAAGCCCAAACATTGACAATACAGACACCCGGCATCCATGACCCAACGCCACATCAGGACAGCAACCGACATAGCGGCGCACATCATAACCGCCGCAGCTCTAATCTACACCGCCGCAGCCTACCCCTCGCTCTCCGATACAGTCCCCGTGCATTACGGCATAACAGGAGAAATGGATGCCACTGGCGACAAAAGCACGATATGGACACCGCTCATCGTCCTTGTAGTCATGCACATAGGCTTCGGTCTGCTTAACCGCTTCCCGCAGATATTCAACTACCCCGTAACTATATGTGACCAACACCGCAAGGAGGTCTACTCAACCGCACAGCTCATGGTCTCATGTCTCAGGCTTCTCACCGACACCCTCTTCGCCTCCCTGCTGTTCTGCACAGTGTGCGGCAGCGACAATGTGCTGTGGATGCTGCTCCTCGCCGCCATAGGCTATCCCGTGATACTCGTCTATTTCAATATCAGGATAAAACGCATCAACGACCGATAGAAAGATTTTTCTCTCTGACACCTTGATTTATATCTCGTTTTTTCCTATATTTGCATGAAGATAAGTCGTTGTATATAGGATAACGACTCAATCGTCTTAGGTTTAATGGAAACACCGATAAAGACTAAACTATTATGGGCAATAAAAAAACTGACATAATTGTCTCCCCGCAGAAAAACACCGGTGACAAACTGCACATATCATTCAGGAAACTGACTGCAAAGGAGCATAAAAAATACAGGATACCTGTATACAAATACCTTGTGCCGTGACCAAAATTTTGCCGCCATATTACGGTTCTGTATTTATCATGCACCGGAAAGGGAAATGCAATGGCATGATAAAGATAGATTTATGGAGATTCAAATCGCAGAAAAGCGGCAAAACATATCTCGTAGAAGTAGAAGTATATGAAAGGCATATATACGGCATAAAATTCTACCTGAAATCGCAGTCACACCTCAACCAGAAGTACAGTTTTATGACCAATGACTTCGAACCAAGAAGAATCATATTGAGTTGCATACATATAATGTATGAATACTTCAAACAGGACACACGTTCTTCGTTCGCATTCATCGGGGTCAATAGTCCCAATGAAAACACAATATCAAACACCAAAAGGTTCCGTTTCTACCGTACAATAGTGAATACATATTTCGGCAGGGATATCTTTGAACATCGTGTAGACGAAAACAACAGCGCATATTTGTTGCTCCGCAAAACAGAAATATCTCAGGGGAGAATTGAGATCAGAGAAATAGAAAACTTCTTTAGAAACATCTACATTCTACAAAACAGCACTATACAATAAAAACAAATCGGCCACCCTTCCAATTGAAAGAGTGGCCGTATTTTTCCCACATATTCTTGTCGTCACGCATTCGCGTCCGCGTCTATAGTCGACACGCCGAGCGTAATCTCCTCCAGCACATCGAGAAGCACGCGCACCGTCTCGAGTGACGTGAACATCGACACATTGTTCTCCACAGCGCAGCGGCGAATCTGATACCCGTCACGTGTCGTAGATATATGGTTGATGTCCATCGTGTTTATAACGTAGTTGATATGCCCTTGGCGCAGTGCGTCGAACAGTTCCGTACTCCCCTCCGACAGCTTGCTGCGCGTGCGCGTGCGTATGCCGTGTTGGCGCAGGTAGTCCGCCGTGCCGCGTGTCGCCTCAATATTGAACCCAAGGTCGTAGAAACGCCTTATAAGCGGCAGGGCCTTCGGCTTGTCCACATCGGCTATGGTCACGAGCAGTGTGCCATAGTTCGCCAGTTTCATGCCCGACGAGCGGAGAGCCTTGTACAGGGCGCGTGTCAGCTTGTTGTCATAGCCTATCGCCTCGCCCGTGGACTTCATCTCCGGCGAAAGGTACGCGTCGATACCCCTTATCTTCGAGAACGAGAAAGCCGGAGCTTTCACATACCACCGTTTCTTCTCCTCCTGATACACATTGAGATAACCCTGCTCTTCGAGCGAATGTCCGAGCATCACCTTCGTGGCTATGTCAGCCATAGGCACATTGGTCGCCTTGCTCAGGAACGGCACAGTGCGGCTTGAGCGTGGGTTGACCTCTATGACATACACATCGTCCTTGTCGTCCGCGATGAACTGTATGTTGTAGAGGCCGATGATGCCTATCTCGAGACCGAGGCGCACAGTGTAGTCCAGTATCTTGTCCTTGACTGCCTGGCTCACGCTGAATGTCGGGTAGACCGAGATGCTGTCGCCCGAATGTATACCCGTGCGCTCCACGTGTTCCATTATCCCCGGCACAAACACCCTCTTGCCGTCGCAGATGGCGTCGACCTCCAGCTCCTTGCCCATGATATACTTGTCGACAAGCACAGGCTGGTCCTCGTTGATTTCCACCGCGCTCTGGAGGTAATGGCGCAGCGACTCCTCATTGCTCACAATCTGCATGGCGCGGCCGCCAAGTACATAGCTCGGCCTTACGAGTACGGGGTAGCCTATCCTCTCCGCCACGCGCACTCCGGCCTCTATGTCAGTCACGGCCTCGCCGTTAGGCTGAGGTATGCCGAGTGTGGTCATTATCTTCTCGAAGCTGTCGCGGTTCTCCGCGTTCTCTATGGCCTTCACGTCCGTGCCTATTATCTTGACACCGAGGCGGTGTAGCGGTTCTGCAAGGTTGATTGCCGTCTGTCCGCCGAGTGACACCACTATGCCCTCCGGCTTTTCGAGCCGGATGACGTTCATCACATCCTCTACCGTCAGCGGTTCAAAATAAAGCTTGTCCGACGTGGTATAGTCGGTCGATACAGTCTCCGGATTATTGTTTATGATAATCGCCTCATACCCGGCGGCACGTATGGACCAGATGGCGTGCACTGTGGAATAGTCGAACTCCACACCCTGCCCTATACGGATAGGCCCTGAGCCGAGTACCACTATCTTCTTGTTCCCGCTCACGATGCTCTCATTCTCATCCTCGTATGTCGAATAGAAATATGGCACATACGAACTGAACTCGCTTGCGCACGTGTCTATCATCTTGTAGACGGGGAAGATGCCCTCTTTCTCGCGGAGACGGTAGATGTCATGTTCGTTCGATGCCCAGCACTGCGCTATATACTTGTCGCTGAAGCCCATGCGCTTGGCGTCGCGCAGTGTCTCCACATCGAACGGATGAGCCTTGACCACGCTCTCGAACCTGACTATGTTCTTGAATTTCTCAAGGAAGAACATATCTATCTTCGTGACATTGTAAATCATGCCCAGGTCCACCCCGAGGCGTATCAGCTGCGCGATGGCGTACAGCCTGTCGTCTGTCGGCGTGCTGATGTATTTGAGCAGCGCGGCAGGCTCTTCGTGGTCGAACTTCTTATGGTATATGTGGCATACGCCAGTCTCCAATGACCTTACGGCTTTCAGCAGGCTCTCCTCTATCGTGCGCCCCACGCTCATCACCTCGCCCGTGGCCTTCATCTGCGTGCCGAGTGTGTTCTGCGCGTCTGCGAACTTGTCGAACGGGAAACGCGCTATCTTCGTGACCACATAGTCGAGTGCGGGTTCGAACGATGCCGGCGTGTTGGCCAGCTGTATCTCGTCGAGGCGCAGCCCGACGGCTATCTTCGCGCTCACGCGGGCTATCGGGTAGCCGCTTGCCTTCGAGGCCAATGCCGATGAACGGCTCACCCTCGGGTTTACCTCTATGAGGTAGTAGTTGAACGACAGCGGGTCGAGTGCGAACTGCACGTTGCATCCGCCCTCTATTTTCAGGGCGCGTATGATTTTCAGTGCCGAATCCCTCAGCAGCTGATACTCCTTGTTCGTCAGTGTCTGCGACGGGCATACCACTATCGAATCCCCCGTGTGTACACCTACAGGGTCTATGTTCTCCATATTACAGATAGTGATGGCCGTATCGTTCGCGTCGCGCATCACTTCGTATTCTATCTCTTTGAAGCCCCTGATGCTCTTCTCGACAAGCACCTGATGCGTGGGCGACAGCGACAGCGCGTTGCGCATTATCTCCCTCAGCTCCTCCTCGTTGTCGGCAAAACCGCCGCCCGTGCCGCCGAGGGTGAACGCCGGACGCAGCACGACAGGGTAGCCTATCTGCTCCGCCGCCTCTACACCCTCTTTCATGCTGTTGGCTATCATCGACGGTAGCACCGGCTCTCCAAGGCTCTGGCACAGCTCTTTGAACAGCTCCCTGTCCTCCGCCTTCTCTATGCTCTCGAACGATGTGCCGAGTATCTCCACGTCACACTCGTCCAGCACTCCCTTCTTGGCCAGCTGCACGGCGAGGTTCAGCCCCGTCTGCCCGCCGAGTCCCGGCACTATCGCGTCCGGCCTCTCATAACGTATGATTTTGGCCACATACTCCAGCGTCAGCGGCTCCATATACACCTTATCGGCTATGTGTGTGTCCGTCATGATGGTTGCCGGATTCGAATTGACGAGGATAACCTCATAGCCCTCCTCTCTCAGGGCGAGACAGGCCTGCGTACCGGCGTAGTCGAACTCTGCCGCCTGTCCGATGACAATCGGGCCTGACCCGATGACCATCACCTTCTTTATATCTGTTCTCTTTGGCATAACTTCTTATGATTTAATCTATTATCAAAACAACACCTCTCTCCGCTCACTTCCTCATCAGGTCTATAAACTGGTCAAAAAGGTAGCTGCTGTCCTGCGGCCCGGGTGCGCTCTCCGGATGGTACTGCACCGAGAACAGGCGGTCTTCCACGCTCCGCAGCCCCTCAACCGTGTTGTCCAGCAGGTTGATGTGCGTGATTTCCAGCCCCGACCCTTTCAGCGTATCCGCGTCCACGGCGTAGTTGTGGTTCTGCGATGTCATCTCCACACGCCCCGTGAGCAGGTTCTTCACCGGATGGTTGCCGCCCCTGTGGCCGAATTTCAGTTTGTAAGTCTGCGCCCCGTAGGCGAGTGAGATCAGCTGATGGCCGAGGCAGATGCCGAATATGGGAAGCCGCCCGCGCAGCTCTCTGATTATCTCTATCACGTGAGCCACATCCTCCGGGTCGCCTGGCCCGTTCGAGAGGAACAGCCCGTCGGGCTGAAACGCCAGTATCTCCTCCACCGTGCTTGTACACGGAACTACGGTCACATTGCAGCTCTTCGCGTTCAGGCAGCGGACGATGTTGTACTTTATGCCGCAGTCCACGGCCACCACGTCAAACTTGTGGTTCGGCGTGCGCGAGAACCACCGTTTCCTGCACGTGACGCGGCTCACTTGGTCGTGCTTCAGCGGCGTATTGCGCAGACGCTCCAGAGCCTCCTCCCGGCTCACACCTGCATCGGTTATTATCACGCGCTGGCATCCCTCGTTGCGGATGATGCGCGTGATGCGGCGCGTGTCCACCCCCGATATGCCCGGTATGTTATACTCCTCCAGTATCTCCGAGAGCGTCTTCGTATAGCGGAAATTGGACGGCAGCGCGTTGTACTCCCTCACTATCAGCCCGCCCATCGTGGGTATGCGTGTCTCGAAATCCTCGTCCGTGATGCCGTAGTTGCCTATCAGCGGATATGTCATCACCACCATCTGGTCAGTGTATGACGGGTCGGACACTATCTCCTGGTAGCCCACCATCGACGTATTGAACACGATTTCGTTCACAGCCTCACGGTCCGCTCCGAAGCCGTAGCCGTAAAACTCCAAACCGTTTTCAAGAACAATCTTTTTGTTGTATGGTATCATATATTATTGATTATTTTTATCTGCATTCGTAACTCCCGTTCCACACTCCTTCTCTGTTGTTTTGCACCGCGCAGGTACACCGTGCATTATCTCCGCCTCGCGCCACCCGGAATCTGACGTTTTATCTTTCTTTAACAGCCACTGTCAAACCGTATAATAACCATCGCATTCTGCATGTCCATTTTGACGATATATTTTATCTACCCAATAACCCACTGAAAATCAAGGCTCTCCCTAACTCCCAGCAAGCCCGTAGCTATCTCCTCCCAAGCCTCTCCTTAGGAGTCCGTTACTTTCTCGCCTTTTTCGTTCAAAAAGCGTCAGATTCGCAACCCGTATCGGCAAAATTTATTATACTCCGCAGCTCATCCTCCGCCGCACCCCCATCATGCCACCGTCCGGCGATGGAGCAGCCTTGCGCTCACGCCACGTCGAAGCCCCGGAAGACCACTCTCCCGTCCACAATCGTCATGGCGCAGTCGCCCTGCACCTTATATCCCGCGAACGGCGTCGACTTGCCCTTCGACACAAAGTGCTTCGGGTTAATCACATAGTCCGCAGAAAGGTTCATCACCGCAATGTCGGCCACATCGCCCACATTGAGCCCCCCGGGTATGCCGAAAATACGGCGCGGGTTCACGCACATCATCTGCACTAACCGCTCCATGGACATCACCCCCTTCTGCACGAAGTTGGTGAACATCAACGGGAAAGCCGTCTCTAACCCCACTATGCCGAACGCGCTCTTCTCCAGCCCCCGGCTCTTCTCCTCTGCCGAATGCGGCGCATGATCCGTGGCTATCACGTCGATTGTGCCGTCCACTGCCCCTTCTATCAGGGCGGCCTGGTCGTCCACACCCCTCAGCGGCGGGTTCATCTTATAGCATCCGTCGTTCTGTAGATTGGTCTCGTTCAGAAGCAGATAGTGCGGCGCGGTCTCGCACGTCACCGGCAGCCCCTCGGCCTTCGCCCTGCGCACGAGTGCCACGCTCTCCTTCGTCGAGACATGACACACATGATACCTGCACCCGGTGGCGCGTACAAGGTTAATGTCCCTCTCCACTTGTCTCCATTCGCTCTCCGAGCAGATACCCTTGTGGCCGTGCTCCCGGGCATATTCTCCGTCATGTATATATCCGCCGCGCAGAAGGTCGTTCACCTCGCAGTGGGCCACTATCGGCCTCCCAGTCTTGGCGCAGCGGCGCATGGCCTCGCGCATCAGGTCGTCGCTCTGCACTCCTCTTCCGTCGTCTGAAAAACCGATGACGTATGGCGCAAGAGCCTCAAAATCCACCAGTTCGCCCTCGCCCTTCTGCCCCGCCGTAATCGAAGCGTATGGCAGCACCCTAACCCTCGCGTCTCTCTCTATCGCGTCCAGCTGCACTCTCAGGTGTTCCACGCTGTCCGGCACCGGGTTGAGGTTCGGCATCGGGCAGATGGCCGTATAGCCAGCCCGCGCCGCCGCCGCGCTCCCGCTCGCGATAGTCTCCTTATACTCGAAGCCCGGCTCGCGCAGGTGCACGTGTACATCCACTAATCCCGGCAGCATGGTCAGCCCCGCGAGATCCACGGTCTGCACTCCCTCTGCGTCTATCTCCGTAGCTATCTTGGCTATGCGCCCGCCCTCGATGAGAACGCAGCAACGTTCAAACCCGAACCCACGGTATATCAGCCCGTTTTTCAGAAGCAACCTTTCCATCTGTATCTTCCTTATCTTACTCTGTCATCATACGTGTGAACAAAAAAAAGAGCAACCGTCAACCGAAACAGCTACTCTCCTGAAAAAGAAACATCATCATGTGAAACCATCCACCCGGCACACTGCAAACCAAGCATTGCGCTAAACCATTGCCCATATTCATTAGCCTCACATGACATGACACTACAGTTATCCCACATTATGGTGCAAAATTACTTACTTTCTGTGACACTGGCAACACACAAGAACTGCACAACCCCCTTTGTTCTATCGTATTAACTTAACGGCATATCCGTTTTTTTTTTTTGACAAATTGCTTTGGAACTACGCCCTTGGAAATATATCTTGGCAGGGAAAATAGGAACAAGTGTACTACAGGGAAAAACAAACCCTGTATACAGCCGGCACATCACGCAACTGGCGCAAATAATCTATGATGAAAGCAACCGGAGAAAACATCCCGTTACACACAGAGGCAACAGGACATCATCACGGGAAATTACGTCAGGAAGGCAGGAAACCGGTACGGCAAGCGAAAAAACATGAAGTTAAAGGCATTAACAATACTAAAACGAAGGGCATTTTTTACGCAGTCAAGGTATACGCACCACTAATTTTAACATAGCAAAGGGAACAGGAAAGACAAACAGTTAAAAAACAGAGGAGATGAAAATAAAATACGCTGCACTTATTCGGGCAACACTATGTACACTCATCATTTCGGCAGCCGCACTGCCGCTCATGTCGCAGAACGACAGCTATTCGCATGATTTTGAAGACGAACAGGAAAACAGTAACTGGGTACTCAATGCCGGACTCTACGGCCCGGACTGCGTGAACAAATGGATGATAGACACCGCAGCCAACAACGGCGGACAACGCGGGCTCTACATCTCTCCCGACAGTGGCCGCACTGCTTCATATATAGCGTCTGACCTCACTGTAATCGCATATCGTACTCTGAAACTGCCCGCCGGCAACTACGAACTCTCTTTCGACTGGCAGGCCGGTGACAACACCGCAAACGCCCTCTACTGCTGCTGGACACCCGATGATGTCAGTGTCTACTCCTCTCCCAATGGCAGCCTGCCGAACTTTGTGACAGACTACGCGCTGAAAGTCAGTGACTCCATCAAAATGACCGGTTCCGTATGGAACTCCGCATATGGCTCTTTCATCTCCGACGGAAAACCGCACAAACTCCTTTTCGCATGGAACAACGGCCTGTCCGCAGCCCTGAACCCCGGAGCCTGTGTAGACAATATAAGCATAACGCCGGAAGGGTTGTGCGAAAAGCCTTATGATATAAACGTATCCGCCAAAGAGGGAGAAATCACTATTTCATGGAAAGGCTCTGCCGACTCATACGACATCAGATACCGCATACAGGATGCCGACAGATGGAATGAACTATATGGCATCACAGGCAATACCATTACTACGCGAGTTCGGGATAACGGCCGCTTAAAACAGAGCAAATTGCGTGCTGCTCTCGAATTGGACCGGCAACGCCTGCGGCTTGTTGTCGAAGAAGCAGTAAGCCGTGAGGGCCGAACAGATGTTCATGATGAAGTTGTGTACGGAGCGGTGTCTCGAGTGCACGAT
>JADIMV010000032.1 GCA_017694515.1 Candidatus Aphodosoma intestinipullorum | reverse complement strand
GTCAGATGTGTATAAGAGACAGAGGTACATCCGTCTTTTCTCTTCCGGGAATTTCTCTATGGCGTAGCGGAGCATGGTGCGCGGCATTGTCCGGTAGCGGCCGCCATCGAGCAGAAAGGCTTCCTCAGCTTCCATATCCCTTTTTCCGACTTCGCGCAACATCCATCCTACGGCTTTGTGTATCAGGTCGTGGTTGTGATGTAGCAGTGCCTTTGAGACCTCAAATGTCGGGGTGAACTCTCCGGCTTTTATCAGTGTGTATGTAGAGACGATGCTGATGCGCTGAAGCCACAACGACGGGCTTGCGGCAAAGGTTGTCAGTTCTCCGTACCTTTTGTTGCGAAGTATGTGCCCGCCGACAATCTGCGGTGCGCTCAAATCAACGAGATCCCAGTTGTTTATCCTTTCATAATGAGCGATATAGAAGTCGTATATGCTTTCCCTCGTCTCCGTGTCCTTAGCCTTGCCATAGATTCTGACCAATGTCAGCAGCGCGGTGAGGCGGCATTCGTGGTATCCGCTTTCGAGCAGCCGTTCTATTTCTGTCAGAGGCAGCAGTGTACACCGCTTTGCAAGTTCCCGCTGAGGAGGTACGGGTATTCCGAGGAACTTGTCGCCCTCGCCGTATCCCCCTTTACCGGTTTTGAAGAAACGCGCCAGAACAGCAGCCTTGTCCGGGTCGGCAAGCGCACGGAGACGCTCAATGACGCTATCGGCGGTCAGGAGCGGGGCGTTGTCGAAAGTCTTTTGCATGAGAATGTGTGGTTTGTTAGTGTGTAATGATTTGTTTCTCAATCGGAATGCATGGCAACGTTGATGCTGCAAAGATAAGGAAAGGGATTGGGGCTTACAAGTATTAAGGCATGAAGTAATTAAAGAACGGGAGCAATCTGTGTCCGGAGGCGATTGCCGGGGTCTGGAGATGACGGCGGGAGGGTAGGGCGAGAGTACGTGTTTCATGGGGTGCAGACAGGAAGGAGATAGGGCGAGGGTACGTGTTTCACTGGGGTGCTGATAAGGAATAGATAGTGTGAGGGTACGTGTTTCGGCAGCTATGGACGGCAAAATCAAAACTGTTTCTAAATTCGGGATGGTTTCCGCACGTTTATCCGGCAAAAAGGTGTAACTTTGTTGCACGAAGATAGGATGCGTCTCGGCAAAAGCAGTCAAACAAGTTTGCCGCTTTTTCACTCGGCTTTCACTATCTTTGTGAAACGAAGATAGGATGCGCCTCGGCAGAACTACCGATCAAGTTCAGGAGGTTCTGCCTTAGGTTTGTATTATCTTTGCCCATGGCGATACAAGACAGGATGCGTATAGATAAAAGCCGTAAACTTGTATCCGACTTCCGCTGTCACGAAGGTATATGAGGGGGGTGAGGCAGGCGTAGGCCGAGGCTGTTGACTTTACGGGATGTGCTACTTTTTCAGTGCCGTCGTGACGGGACGTGACATGGAGCCGTGTGTGCAGGGGCGAGAGGTGCGGTGTGCGGCCGGAGGTTTCTTCCGATATCAAAAAAACAATATATAAATGACTAATCAATGGATCTTTAAAAACTTAACGCCGGAACAAGAATCAGACCAGAAGAAAATAGCAGAACAGCTTGGTGTCTCTAAAGTATTGGCCAAATTGCTGATAGAGCGTGGGATAAGGACAATGGAGGATGCGCGCGCATTCTTCTGTCCTGATTTGTCGCAGCTTCATGACCCTTTCCTTATCAAGGATATGGACAAGGCCGTGGCGCGTCTGAACCGCGCCCTCGCGCATAAGGAGAAAATTCTCATTTACGGTGACTATGATGTGGACGGTACTACGGCTGTGGCGCTGGTCTATACGTTTTTGCAACAGTATACGTCGGATGTCGATTTCTACATACCTGACCGCTACACTGAAGGTTACGGAGTGTCAAAGCAAGGCGTGGACTATGCGAAGGAGAAAGGCGTCACGCTCATCATCTCGCTCGACTGCGGCATAAAGGCCATAGAGAGGGTGGCGTACGCCAATTCGCTCGGCATAGATTTCATAGTCTGCGACCATCACACCACGGACGATGTGCTGCCAGACGCAGTGGCTGTGCTGGACAGCAAGCGGGCGGACGACACATATCCGTACAAGCATCTTTCTGGGTGCGGTGTCGGCTTCAAGTTCATGCACGCATTCGCTATGAGCAACGGGATAGAGTTCGCGTGCCTTGAGCCGCTTCTTGATTTCGTGGCGGTCAGCATAGCGTCCGACATTGTGCCAATTACGGGAGAGAACCGTGTGCTGGCCTATTACGGCATAAAGCGTCTGAACGAGATGCCGAGTCTCGGCCTGAAGTCTATTATCGAGGTGTGCCATCTGAAAGGCAAAGAGATAACAATCAATGACATAGTCTTCAAGATAGGCCCGCGTATCAACGCATCGGGGAGGATACAGTCCGGGCGTGAGGTCGTGGAACTCCTTGTGTCGAAAAACAAGCGTTTCGCGCGGGAAAAGAGTTCGGATATCAACAGCTACAACGATGAGCGGCGCGACATAGACAAGAAGACCACGCAGGAGGCGAAATCGGCAGTGACAGATGAGATGGTACGCACGCGCCGTTCGCTTGTGGTCTATAACCCGGAGTGGCACAAGGGGATAGTCGGCATAGTGGCATCGCGGCTGACGGAGGAGTATTACAAGCCTACGGTCGTGCTGACAAAGGCAAACGGCATAGTGAGCGGGTCGGCGCGTTCGGTACACGGGTTTGACCTTTACAAGGCGATAGACAGTTGCCGGGATCTGCTCGAGAACTTCGGTGGCCACACGTATGCCGCAGGGCTTTCCATGAAGGAGGAGAACCTCGCGATGTTCATCGAAGAGTTTGAGAAATATGTGTCGGCCAACATAACGGAAACACAGCTCAGGCCGCACATAGATATCGATGCCGAACTGACTTTCAAGGAGATAACGCCGCGTTTTGTCAATACCCTCAAACGCTTTGAGCCGTTCGGGCCGGGCAATCCGAAGCCCACTTTCTGCACGCGCCGCGTGTATGACCATAACGACGGCAGCAAGATTGTGGGGCAGGGGGGCGAACACCTGAAACTCGAACTTGTGGACGGCAGCGGCGACAGCGTGATGAACGGCATTGCTTTCCGTATGGGGAAATATTGTAAAGAACTTAAGTCGTTTACGCCGGTAGACATCTGTTACACGATAGAGGAGAATACGTTCAACGGCTTTACATCCACGCAGCTTATGATACGCGACATAAAGAAGTCGGAATGAACGTTGCACAGTGAGCATGAGCGGCCATCGCGGAGCGGCTTTCTGCGGTTGGGGATTGGCGGACGGCACAAAAGAAGGCCGCAACACAAACGGATATGTTACAGGGTGTTGCGGCCATTTTTGTATCCGTATGGCCTATCTGAGAGAGAACGGCGCAAACGGGTGCAGGATTTTCTTCGCGGGTTGTGCGGTTAATCATTATTTATAGTAACTTTGCGCCAGAAAATGAGGGCGCACATCGCTTAGCTGTGCGCGAACTGAAAGAATGGCATCGCAGTCAATACAGCAATACCCGTCGCAACTGCTCGAGGAGGCGGTTAACGCATTTGCCAAACTGCCGGGAATAGGCCGGAAGTCGGCGTTGCGTATGGCACTTCATGTGCTGCGGCAGCCGGTGGAGGAGGCAGACGCGTTTGTGGAGGCCGTACACAGGCTGAGGCATGATGTGGGTTACTGTGAGGTGTGTCACAATGTGTCGGACGCGGGGGTGTGCGGGATATGCGCAGATGCGTCGCGAGACAGCCGCACGGTGTGTGTGGTGGAGTCGGTCAAGGAGGTGATGCTCATAGAGAACACAGGACAGTACAGAGGCCTGTACCACGTGCTTGGGGGGATAATCTCGCCAATCAACGGCATCGGGCCGGGAGACCTTGAGATAGCGTCGCTTGTGGAGCGTGTGGCGGATGGCGGGGTGGACGAGGTGGTGCTTGCGCTCAACCCGACAATGGAGGGCGACACGACTAGTTTCTACATCTACCGTAAGCTGGCGGACTTCGATGTGAAAATCACCACGATAGCGCGCGGCATTGCCATAGGCGATGACATGGAATATGCCGATGAGGTGACGCTCGGGAGGTCGATAGTAAACAGGGTTTCATACCAGACAATATGATGACGAACAAGACTTATATCGTGATGACGGTCTACTATGCCATGCTGTTGCTGGCAATAGTGGCGGCTATGGTCGGTTACCATTATTCGGGGCAGATGGGTGTGTATGTGCAGCATGACGATCCGCTCAACAGAGGGTTGTACACATTCATGATACTCTATACGATATTGACCCTGCCCGCTGCGCTGAAGCTGTACAGTGTCGGTGAGCGGAAGGCGAGGGCGATGGAGAACCGCGCCGAGAGAGAGAGCCGCATCATGTGGTACGGAGTGGCGAAAGTGTCGGTTATAGGGCTAGGGTTTGTGGCTAATGTCCTACTGTTCTATATGTTGCGTGAGACATCAATGCTGTATATGGCGGGCATATCGGCTGTAGGGATGTTATTCGCGAAGCCCAAGAGGAAGGATATGTACCGTATGGACGATGAGCCGGAAAAATCTGAGGGTTAAGTATATACAGTAGACGTTATGTTAATAGCAGTAGATTTCGACGGGACGATAGTGGAACACGCCTACCCTAAAATCGGGCGTCCCATACCGTTTGCCATAGATGTGCTGAAAAAGTTGCAGAGCGAGTGCCATCATCAGTTGGTGCTGTGGACAGTGCGAGAAGGGCAGCTCCTCGATGAGGCTATCGAATATTGCCGCAGGCAAGGGCTGGAGTTTTATGCGGTGAACAGCATCTATCCGGACGGGGAGAGCGAGGCACAGAGGCCGCGCAAGCTCGATGTCGATATGTTCATAGACGACCGTAATGTGGGTGGACTGCCCGACTGGGGCATCATTTATCGTATGGTGAAGTATGGAGAGACGTTCGAGACGGCGTACGCCAATGCCGCAGGCGGACAGAAGAAGAGGGGGCTGTTCGGTATATTCTCAAAATGAACGCGGCAAGGGAATGGCAACCCGTCAGTCGCGGCGTGGATATGCGGCCTCGGTCAGACAAGTATAATTAACAGAATAAATATATAAAATTAAGGGTGATGATACAACGTATACAGTCTATATATCTGCTCGTGGTGCTGATATTATCTATGGTGACACTGTTGTCTCCGGTTCTGGAACTTGCATCGGCTGATGCTTATTATGAGCTGTCGGTCAGAGGGCTGGAGCGCAGTACGGCGGCCAGTGCGCTTATAGCCGGCGGGGAGGAGGAGCAGGCCGTAGTGGTGGAACACGCATGGATGTTGACTCTGATTTCGGCCATTATTCCTCTTATTACGCTTATCTCCATTTGGTTATACAAGCATCGCCAGTTGCAGATACGGCTTACGGTGTTCAACTCACTGCTTATGTTGGGCTACTACGGTATGTACGCTTTCTATCTGTATTATTTCAAGGAGAAATATGCGGCGGACGCGGTGCATCCGCTTCTGCCTGCGGTGTTCCCGCTTGTATGTATAGTGCTCAATGTATTGGCCATAAGGGGAATAGCCAAGGATGACGCGCTGGTGAAATCGTATGAGAGGCTGAGATAGGGATAATGCCGCTGTGCTTACGCGGCGGTGCATGAAGATGACGCGCTGTGGGAGGAGAACTCTCACGGCGCGTTTGTTTTTTTGTGAATCCGTATTATGTCCGGGCGGGGGCGGTTACGTGGGGTGGAGATGTTTGGGATGAGGTGATGGAGTTATGCGTTTGTGTCAGGTTTTAGACAGGGTGCGGGTAAGACGAGGGTACGTGTTTTTAACTTATTTTATATTGTGCGCGGGGAGGGGAG
>JADIMV010000031.1 GCA_017694515.1 Candidatus Aphodosoma intestinipullorum | reverse complement strand
TCTCTACTCCACGCACGTGCAGGTTTCCCCGATGGCGGATAAGGACCTTGCCAACCTCCCGCGTCTCACTGGCGATGCCATTGACCTCGGTGCTTACGAGTACGGTGCGCCGCTACAGCAGCTGCTCTATGTGAGGCATGATGTCGTGGGCGGCAATGCCGATGGCACATCTTGGGACAATGCCATTGGCGACCTTCAGAGTGCGGTAGACCTTGCGGCTCTCTACACGGAGGCGAATGAAGGCAATGCCTATGTCTTTGCGGACAGGAATGTCAAGAGTGTTGCCGTGAACCTTGCTGTCCCCGATGTCAAGGTCTATGGCGGCATGAATAACGAGGTGGCGGCTGGTGAGAATGATGATGATAAGGCTGCAAGTCTTATATCGCAGCGCGATGGCGTGATTGCCGCCGATGGGCGTTCGACAATCGACAACCTTATTGTCAGTGCAGCCTCTCTCTTCGATGGCTTTGAGGTTAAGGAGGCTGACGTGACAGGTGGAGCTATGCTCTCCACTTCGGTTGTTGGCAATGTTATTGTTGATGGCGGTACGGTCTACAACTCTTATGTTGCGGGCACTGCTGGAGGCAATGGCAGTTATGTGAATGTCACTTCACCCGGCGAATTGCCCGAGGGCGCGGATAATATAAACAACTATCCTTCCGCTGTGGCTAACGGCTATGTGAACGATGATATTTGGGCATATCAGCCTAAGGAGACCTATGAGAATATCGACAAGGCCGAGGAGTCTGTGATAGCTGACTGTATGACGTTTGCAGGCCATAGCCGTGACCTCTCTGGCTCACAGCGTGTGCGCAACGGTAAGGTGGACTACGGCTGCTTCGAGTTGTGGAACATCACCGCGAACACCACTGTTCAGGATGCCGATCGTCCGAGTGACCGTCATGTGGTCTACGTCCGTGAGGGCATTGAGCTTGGCCTCGGTGACGGTCTCTATGGCGCGGGCAGTGAGTTCAATCCCGGCTTCCTTCTCCTTGAGCATGGTGCTGGCCTGCTTGGCAACGGCAATAGCGTGGCTCTGACCAACTTCGCCGTGGAGCGCAATCTGACGGAGGCAAATGCCTATACAGACCTTGCATCCATGCCGTTCACGATAGAGAAAACTGAAGTTGATGGTACGGAAGGCCTTGCTGGCGTTACGGTAAGCCGTTATGACGGCGCGGTGCGTGCGGCTTATGACTACAGGTATGACGGCGAGAATAGCACCGCGTGGGTTGCCCTGACAGATTTGAAGGCGGACAGGGTAGGCATGGAGGGTCTGCTCCTCGAGGCTGAGGCTGACAGTAAGGTACGTTTCTATGGCAATGACTATAAGGAAGATGCCGGAGACAAGGCTTTCGTGCTGACACAGCACAACCATGCTGAACCGTGGAGTTCTCCCGATGCTGTAAGTGAGAAGTTCACCCATGCCGAGAATATGGGATGGAATCTCTTCGGCTCGCCGTTCCTCTGCACCATGAACTATGAGGATATGGACTACCAGCGCGTGATATATGTCTACAAGGACAGGTATATCAGCGGCCTGCCCACATGGAATAGGGAGACTGGTGCGGTACAGGATGGCAATATACCTGCCGGCAGTGCTGTATTCACTCAGACAGCCACTCTTGCCTCTTCGGAGACTGTGCCTGTCCGCCACAGGGCTGCCGATGTGGCCGAGGCTGCCGTTTACGCGGGTAACCTTGCCGTGGAGTTCGCCCGGGCTGATGCCGGTGATGAGGCGGACGCGGATTTGATACAGATTACGGCAGTGCCGGCGGCAGAATCGAAGAGCGGCTTCGATGTGAATGCCGATGGCGTGAAGTGGATGAACGGAAAGGCAGATGTGCCTCAAATATATATGCTCCGCGATGGCGGACGCTATTCGCTGCTCTCTGCGGTAGACATTGACGGCAGCGTGGCCGTAGGTGTCTCGGTAAGTGCGCCGGGCAACTTCGAGTTCCGCATACCTGATGACTGCGATACGTATGACTATGAGGTTGTTGTCTTGAAAGATGCACAGCTCGGCACGCTGACTGACCTCAAGGAAGTGCCCTGTTCAGTCTATCTGCCTGAGGCGGGCGAGGTGAACAGCCGTTTCTCCATCTCTTTCCGCCGCATTGATGAGACCTCTGTGCTTGACGGTGTGCATGTTTATACTCCGTATGAGGGTATGTTCACTGTCGAGGGTATGCGCGGCGAAAGTGTCATCCGCTATTACGATGCGAGTGGACGCATGATGGAGCAGCGCAGGTCATCGTCTTATCAGGAGACGTTCCGTGCCGTGCGCGGTGTATACCTCGTCGAGGTAGAGTGCGAAGGCATGGAGCATGCAGTAATAAAAGTCTTAGTGAAATAAATCCGAATCGTCATTAGACCGTTTGGGGATAAATATTCGGAAAGTATAGAAAAGGCGCAGGTAACATCGGATGACCATGTACCTGCGCCATTTCATTGCTGTTTTTGAATTAACTCCACATTACCGTTTGGAATTAATCAGCTAACTTTCAAATTTCCATTACAGGTTTTACAATGTCTACACGCAGACCGAGAGCGTGGATAATGCGGTAGAACATCCCTATACCTGGCTCGACACTCCCGTTTTCTATCTTGGAGATATATGATTTGTTTGTCCCGACCTTTTCGGCAAGTTCACTCTGTGTCATTTTCTCTTGCTTTCTCGCGTCATGTATTAACTGACCTATGCAATATGCCTCTGCTTCACGCTCAAAAGTCTCACGCTCTGACGTGCCGGGTTTGCCGAATTGTGCATCCAATATGGCATCGAAGCTGTGTATATTCTCATTTGCTTGCATAATATTCCTCCTTTAGCTTTATGGCTTTTTCTATTTCTTGCCTTGGTGTTTTCTGTGTCTTCTTTTGGAATCCATTAAGTAATAGTATGATATTGCCCTCATCTATGATGAAAAATACTCTGTATGTATTGCCGTTATGGATTGCTCTGAGTTCAAATATGCCATTACGTATGAATTTTACATAACCTTCATTCCATCGTTTCTCAGATTTTATATAACTTATGACATACGCTATTTTACGCTGCGCTCCGGCTTCAAGTGAATTATAGAAGTCTATGAAATAGCTTTTATAGTATAGTACAGAACGTTCCATGATACAAAGATAGCGGAAGTTTCTATATATTGCAACATTTGGGGCTTTTTTCTTGTGAACTTTCGTAAGTTAGCCGATAAGTTTTTGTTGCGGATATAAAAATACCCCTGCAAATAGTCTTATATACTGTTTGCAAGGGCTGCTCTTTGTCTCAGGCTTGCTCTCTACTTCTGCCTCGGGAATATCAGTATCGGCGTACCGTGGAACTCCCACGTCTCCCTCAGCTTGTTCTCGAGGAAACGCAGATACGGGGCTTTGATATACTGCGGCAGGTTGGCGAACAGTATGAATGTTGGCACTTGTGTGTCCGGCATCTGCGCCACATACTTCACCTTGATATATTTTCCCTTGTACGCCGGCGGCGGATAGTTCTCTATGAGCGGCAGCATGAACTCGTTCAGCTTTGCCGTGCTGACACGTCGTTTCTTGTTCTCGTACACCTGCATGGCCGTCTCCATAACCTTGAAAATGCGCTGCTTGGTCAGCGCGGAGGCGAAGACGATGGGGAAGTCCGTAAACGGCGCGAGCCGTTCCCTTATGGCCGATTCGTACCGCTTTATGTCCTTGGCCGTCTTGCTCTCCACGAGGTCCCATTTGTTCACGCATACCACAAGTCCCTTGCGGTTCTTCTGTATGAGCGAGAAGATATTGAGGTCTTGGCTCTCTATGCCGCGTGTAGCGTCTATCATGAGTATGCAGACATCGGAGTTCTCTATGGCGCGTATGGCGCGTATCACTGAGTAATACTCTATATCCTCATTCACTTTCGCCTTCTTGCGTATCCCCGCCGTGTCGACAAGGTAGAAATCCCTGCCGAACTTGTTATAACGGGCATAGATGGAGTCGCGTGTCGTCCCGGCAATGTCGGTCACGATGTGTCGTTCCTCCCCTATGAATGCGTTGATGATTGACGACTTGCCCGCGTTAGGCCGTCCCACTACCGCAATGCGCGGCAGCTCTTCCTCGATGCTTTCCTTGTCGTCACTGAAAAATGAAACGAGCTTGTCGAGCATCTCGCCTGAACCGAGACCGTTGATGGCCGACATGATATAGGGGTCGCCCAAGCCTAAGCCGTAGAACTCCGCCGCCTGATATTGCAGGTCGAATGTGTCCACTTTGTTTGCCACTACCATGACCGGCTTCTTCGAGCGGCGCAGGATTTCGGCCACGTACTGGTCGAGGTCTGTGATGCCGCTCAGCACATCCACGACGAACATGATTACGTCCGCCTCCTCGATGGCTATTGCCACCTGCCGGTTTATCTCTTCTTCGAAAATGTCTTCGGAATTGACCACCCATCCTCCGGTGTCTACTACGGAAAACGCCTTGCCGTTCCATTCGCTCAGCCCGTACTGGCGGTCGCGTGTGGTGCCGGCCTCTTCATTGACTATCGCCCGGCGCGTCTGCGTCAGACGGTTGAACAGTGTGGACTTCCCCACATTGGGACGTCCTACGATTGCCACTAAATTACCCATATTGATTGTCAGGATTTTGAGGTTAAACATATCGCCCCTGCCGCCGGTTTCTCAATCGGCCCCGTATCCCGGCGCAATGCTGGGCGGGTAGAAGGCGATTCTCATACAATTACCGTCCGCAAAGGTACTCATTTCCGCCAACATGGACAACCCTCCCTCCCGCTCCCCGTTAAATCCGTTTGGGGTTTACCCATCCGCATCCCCCTCCCTGTCCTGAAAGCAGTCCGCATCTCCCTCCTTCTGCCCGTGCCTCAAAAGTAAATTAAGGTTAAAAACACGTACTCTCGCCGAAGCGCCTCCGAAGGGCCCCCGAAGCCCCTCCGTAACTTCTCCCTCCCCGTGCCGCGCTGTGTCATAGCATCATCCGTCCCCCTCTGCCTGCTAATCAGCAATAATCTTTCTAAAAACGGACATGCCCATTGAAGTCTCGCTGAATAATTTATTAACTTTGCAGGATATTGTGTGTGCGCATCCGTGACAATGAAGAGACTGAAAGACATATTAGTGCGCCTGAAGAACAGCCGGCTGAACAACAAATACATCATAGTGTTTGTGCTGTTCGTGGTCTTCATTGCCTTTTTTGACGACAGCAGCCTCTACAAACGCTGGAAGGTGAAGCGTCAGACGGCCAAGATAGAGCGCGAGACGGAGTACTACCGCGAACGCATGGCGCAGGATTCGGCCCGCATCGAGGCTCTCGGCAACAACGTGGAGAACCTCGAACGCTTTGCGCGGGAGAAGTACTACATGAAAAAAGCCGATGAGGATGTGTTCATCATCAGGGAGAAGTAAGGCTATTGTAAAGACAGAACTATTAGAGTATATATGCCCCAGAGAGCTAAAAAGACAATGAGACGGCGCGTGCAGCCCGATAGGGAATTCCGTGTGGAGCGCGAGGCGCGGTTGCTGGAATATCTCATTGCACTCTTTCCGGAAAAGAGCCGCACTGAGGTGAAGTCCTACTTGACCCACAGGCAGATAAGCGTGAACGGCAAGACCGAGACGGCGCACGACACCCCGCTGAGGCCGGGCGATGCGCTGACCTTGCATAGCGTGGGCGCACGGCGTGACAGCACTAAGTGGAAAATCAGGGTAGTGTACGAGGATAAACACCTCGCTGTCGTGGAGAAGCGCAACGGGGTGCTGACCATGTCTACAGGAAAGGAGGGTGAGCGTACAGCCTATTCGTATATGATGGATCATGTGCGGGCGCAGGGCGGACGCGGCGCACGCGTCTTCATCGTCCACCGTCTTGACCGTGAGACCTCTGGCCTGCTGCTCTTCGCCAAGAGTGAGGAGGTGCAGGCGCGTTTGCAGGAGAACTGGAACGATAACATCATCTCGCGCCGCTATGTGGCTGTACTCGAGGGTGTCCCCGAGCCACGTGAGGGGCAGGTCGTGAGCTGGCTGACGGAAAACCCGAAGTCGCTGAAAATGACGTCAAGCCCTGTTGACGACGGCGGCAAGAAAGCCGTGACAAACTATAAGGTACTGAAAGACAACGGGCGTTATTCGCTTGCCGAAATAGAGCTTGAGACCGGGCGCAAGAACCAGATACGTGTACAGATGGCCTCGATAGGCCATCCCGTGGCGGGAGATAAAAAGTACGGGGCGCAGACAAGCCCGATAGGGCGTGTCTGCCTTCATGCGCGGAGCATATCGTTTGTCCATCCCGTGACGGGTGAGCGTATGGATTTCGACACTGGCGTGCCGGCGGCATTCAAATGATTGTGGAGGAGAGAGTTATGAGAGTGACATTAGTACAGCAGGAGATAGTCTGGGGAGACAAGGAGCGTAACCTTCGGGTCTTCGGTGCGATAGCCGAAGGGTTGTATGGCAGGACTGACCTTATCGTGCTGCCGGAGATGTTCTCGACAGGGTTCAGTGTAGACAAGCCGGAATTGGCGGAGAGTACTGATGGCGAGGCCATACGCGCCGTGAAACGCTGGGCGCGTGACGGCGGTTACGCCGTGGCGGGCAGTTTCATGGCCTCTGACGGCGACCGTGCATACAACCGTGGTTTCTTCTGCACTCCGGACGGACGGATAGAGTTTGCCGACAAGCGTCACCTGTTCATCGGCGACGAACAGAAGTTCTTCACACCGGGCGACAGGCATCTCGATGTGGAATACAAAGGAGTTAAGTTCCGTGTGCTGATATGCTTCGACCTGCGTTTCCCCGTGTGGAGCAGGAATATGACGGGCGATGACTACGATGTGCTCATATACACGGCCAACTGGCCGAAAGACCGCATAGAGGCGTGGAATGCGCTGACCGTGGCGCGTGCCATGGAAAATCAGGCTTATGTCATAGGCGTGAACGCCATTGGCACTGACTCGTACAGTGTGCAGCACAACGGCCATTCAGTGCTGCTTGACCCTCGGGGCAAGAGGCTTTTGGAGTTTGACGAATGGGAGAGCGGTGTACGCACGGGCGAGATTGATATGGCCTACCTTGAAAAGGTACGCAACCGGCTGCCCTTTTGGAAGTCGGCGGACAAGTTTGAAATAATAGGATGAAAGGGTTCGGTTTGCAGTTCATCACTCATGAGAACGGGCGTTACTCCACGCTCTCGGGTGCGGAGGCCGCATTGCATGGCGGTTGCCGTTGGGTGCAGTTGCGCATGAAGGATGCCGCCTCCGAAGAGATTGTTCGTGCGGGCAAGGCTCTGCGCTGCCTTTGCGATAAGTATGGCGCGACTATGCTGATAGACGACCATGTGGAACTGGTACGTGAAATCGGGGCTGACGGTGTACACCTCGGACGGGAGGATATGCCCCCTGCCGAGGCACGTAGGTTATTGGGAGACAATACTATAATCGGCGGTACGGCCAATACGTTCGAGGACATCGAGCGTCTATGGAAGCAGGGAGTCGATTATATAGGCATGGGCCCGTACCGTTTCACCACGACCAAAAAGCGGCTCAGCCCCGTGCTGGGTGTTGAGGGCTACGTGGCGGCTGTGGAGCGTTGCCGCGAGGCCGGGATAACTTTGCCGATAGTCGCCATAGGAGGCATAGAAGTTGCAGATGTGGAGTCGATTATGCGTACAGGGGTAACCGGCGTGGCCGTCTCTGGCGCGATACTCGGCGCGGCTGACCCCGTGGCGGAGACACGGCGGTTCTTGTCGGTGTTGCGGGACTGGGAAAAGGAATAGCGTATGGCTAAAACAAAAAGGGCAGGCAAGCCTGACAAGGCTAAGGAGAAAATCGCCCTCGGGATATTGGGGCAGTTCTCTGGTGGCGATGAGGAGGTCTGCTATGAAGAGGACGAACCCGGCCGCATCTATGCAGTCTACGGCCTCGGGACGGACGATGAGCGGCGCGTCCCTCTTTTTGATTTGGAATAAAAAGGATACGATATGAAGAAGAGATTAGTGTATTATGTGGCACTCATGGTGGCTGTTGTACTGACAGCGTGCGAGGAGAGGCCGAATGTGTCTGACCGTGTAATAGTAAAGAGCGTGACAGACTATTTTATTGACGATGAGCCTCTTGTGATGAACTATATCTCTGATGCGGAGGGGCGTGTGACATCATTCAGAATGATGCAGTTCGGCGAGCCTGGCGTGGAGGTATTTTACCGTGGCGACGAGGTGGAGGTACAGGTCTTCGCAGAGGACTCTGTCCGGAAAGATATTTATGAGGCGGAGGACGGCCGCATATTGCGTCTGAAAAACGATGCGGACAATCAGAGCAGATGGGAGTATGACGATGCAGGGCATCTCCTTAAAGAGGTACGTCAGCTTGGTGTTGGTGATTCGGAGCGTTTAAGTGTAACCATACTTGAGTGGAGCGGAGACGTACCTGTTAAAATGAACTGTCAGGAAATAATTGATGGAGAAGTGTCGCAGGAGTACGGCTTTGAGTTTGAGTATTATGACGGTAAGCCGGTTAATTTGCCGACAAATATAGACTTGTTCCACGAGATGCAGTATTCGAGTCGTGTGGCGTGTCTTGGCCTTACGGGCGTGAAAGTAGGTATACCGTTGAAGAGTGTGCGTCATATTGGTATGGATGAGGGTGTTGTGGAGAACTTTTCATACGAATATGACGAGAAGGGGCGTATCACGGGTGTGTATGATGGCGCGGAGGACGATATGGAACGTGTTCTTTGGTTTGAGATAAAATACTGACAATCATAAATACAGACGATATGGACAGACTGATTATAGGAGGAAAGGAGTTCGGGTCGAGGCTGTTCCTCGGCACGGGCAAGTTCGCTGACAACGCCGTGATGCAGAGGGCGATAGAGGCGAGCGGATGCGAGATGGTGACTCTCGCGATGAAGCGTATTGAGCTTGAAGACAAGAATGATGATATGCTGGTGCATGCCAATCTGCCGGGCATACAGTTGCTCCCCAATACATCGGGGGTGCGCACGGCTGAGGAGGCCGTCTTCGCGGCACAGATGGCGCGTGAGGCTTTCGGCACTAACTTCCTCAAACTCGAGATACACCCCGACCCGCGTTATCTGTTGCCTGACCCGGTGGAGACGCTGAAAGCGACTGAGGAGCTTGTGAAGATGGGCTTCATCGTGCTGCCGTACTGTCAGGCCGACCCTGTAATATGCAAACGCCTCGAGGAGGCTGGTGCGGCTACTGTTATGCCGCTTGCCGCGCCGATAGGTACGAACAAGGGGCTTCAGACACGTGATTTCCTGCGTATTATCATTGAGCAGTCCTCCGTGCCTGTTGTAGTCGATGCGGGCATCGGCGCACCGAGCCACGCTGCGGAGGCAATGGAGATGGGTGCTGCCGCCGTTCTCGTGAATACGGCCATTGCCGTTGCGGATGACCCCGTGCGTATGGCTGCGGCGTTCAGAAAGGCTGTCGAGGCCGGGCGTGAAGCCTATCTCGCCGGTCTCGGCGCGACTGCTGTTGAGGCCAGTGCAAGCTCTCCGCTCACGGCTTTCCTCGGTTGAGTGCTTGAAAAAGGAATAATGGATTATATAAGCAAGTATGTCAGGCGTTTACCCGATAGTGAACGTCTGGCGGATGTGCTGTTGATATATTGAATGGCAATGTTTTCAGAAGAGTTGGACAAAATATCGTGGGAGAGGACCACGGAGGAGATTTATGCCAAGACGGAGGCCGATGTGCGCCGGGCGTTGGGCAAGGGTCTGCTGAATGTCGATGATTTCAAGGCACTGGTGTCGCCTGCGGCCGAGCCTTATCTGGAAGTGATGGCGCAGCTGAGCCGCAAATATACTCTCGAACGTTTCGGCAGGACGATGAGTATGTTCATACCGCTTTATATCACGAACTCGTGTACAAACTCGTGTGTCTACTGCGGGTTTCACGCGTCGAACCCGATGAAGCGCACCATCTTGACGATGGAGGAGATAGAGAATGAACTGAAAGCCATAAAGAGACTCGGCCCGTATGAGAACCTGCTGATAGTCACCGGCGAAAACCCGGTGAAGGCTGGCGTGCCGTATCTGGCTAAGGCTCTCGACATAGCGAAACGCTATTTCTCGAACCTCAAAATCGAAGTGATGCCGCTCTCTGCCGAAGAGTATAAGGAACTTACTGGCCACGGGCTTAACGGCGTGATTTGTTTTCAAGAGACATATAACAGGGCGCGTTACAATGTCTACCATCCTCGCGGACAGAAAGCCAATTTCGAGTGGCGCGTGAACGGCTTTGACCGTATGGGGCAGGCGGGTGTCCACTCCATAGGCATGGGTGTGCTGATTGGCCTTGAAGACTGGCGGACGGACATAACGATGATGGCATACCATCTGCGCTATCTGCAAAAGTACTATTGGAAGACTAAGTACAGCGTGAATTTCCCGCGTATGCGCCCCGCCGAGAACGAGGGTTTTCAGCCTAATGTGATAATGAGCGACAGGCAGTTGGCTCAGGTGACGTTCGCGATGCGGATTTTCGACCACGATGTGGACATTTCGTACTCTACCCGTGAGCCGGCCTCCATCCGTGACAATATGGCTACTCTCGGCGTTACGACCATGAGTGCGGAGAGCAAGACCGAGCCCGGAGGATATTTCACCTATCCGCAGGCGCTTGAGCAGTTCCATATAAGTGATGACCGCACGACTGCCGAAGTGGCGGCGGCTCTGAAAGCCCTTGGCCGTGAGCCGGTGTGGAAGGACTGGGATCAGTCGTTCGACAGATAAGGGCGTTCAGCATTAGTTTATGACAGTGGATGTCGAAGGTTTGGAGCGGTACTCGAGGCAGATTATGTTGCCGCAGATAGGCGAGGCCGGTCAGCGTCGGCTGGCACGGAGCACGGCTCTCGTTGTCGGTGTGGGCGGCTTGGGTTCTCCCGTAGCCCTATATCTCGCGGCGGCTGGAGTGGGTCGCATAGGGCTGGTGGATGCTGATGTGGTCTCTGTCAGCAACTTGCAGCGTCAGATACTCTATGCCGAGTCCGAGGTTGGCTTGCCGAAAGTGGAGATGGCTGCGAGGCGGCTCGCCGCGCTCAATTCTGACGTGGAAATCGAGACATACGCGTGCCGTCTTGACGAAAGTAATGCGGAGAGTATCATTTCTCATTACGACATTGTGGTTGACGGGTGCGACAATCTCCGCACTCGCTACCTTGTAGATGACGTTTGCGGCAGGCTGAACAAGCCGTACGTGTTCGGCGCGATATGCGCGATGTCAGGGCAGGTGAGCGTCTTTCACTATGGGGACAATCCGCGTTCATACAGGGAGCTGTTCGTCCCGGACGAAACGTGTGTCGGTGAGTGTGAGCCTATGGGAGTGGTAGGTACTACCCCTGCGGTTATAGGCTCGTTTGAGGCCAATGAGGCGATAAAGATATTGGCCGGTTATGGCGAAGTGCTGACCGGCAGGCTCTTACAGGTAGAATTGGATAGTTTACAGATAAGTATAATCAGTTTTTAATCAATGGAACAACAAGTGAGGAAATCAAATTTCGACCGTTATGCCAATGCGTATGACGCGTGGTTCATGGACAATGAGAATCTGCTTTATTCGGAGGTGAAGCTCGTGGCGCATTTCCTGAAAGACGCGGGTAGGATATTGAGTGTGGGCTGTGGCAGCGGTCTCTTCGAGAAGATATTGGCCGATGAGTTTGATATAGAGATAAAGGACGGCATAGAGCCGTCCGAGGGGATGAGAGAGATAGCCGTCTCTCGCGGGCTTAATGTAGTGCCCGGTACGGCGGAGGAGACCGATTTCGGCACTGAAGTGTATGACACAGTGCTGTTTAACGGTACTCCGAGTTATATCACTGACCTCGCCCTCGCTGTACGCAAGGCGCGTCAGGCACTGAAGCCCGGAGGGCGGATAGTGCTTATCGATGTGCCGAAAGAGAGCTCTTACGGCATAATGTACAATCTTGCATTGGCCGTGGACACGTGGGGGCATGAACTGTTGCGCGGCGTTAACCCCAAAGACCCCTATCCGATAGAGCTTGTCCGCTGCGCACACTGGCGCACGACTCAGGAGAAGATAGACACGCTGCGCGACTGCGGGTTTACCGACTTGCAGTTTGCCCAGACGCTGACACGTCACCCGCTCTACAGCAACGCCGCAGTAGAAGAACCCGTCGAAGGCTATGACCGTGGCGACTATGTGGCAATCTGTGCTGTGAAATAGATTCTGCCTTGAAACTTATGTGCGCCTCCGCTGTCTCTGAAACAGCGGAGGCGCACTATATTATAACCCAATTCTAATGACCGTTTTGGGTTTATCTCTCCACCAGTTGGTATATCTCCACGTCCTTGAATGAGTCGCCTTCGCGCAGCCAGCTGCGTAGAGTGCCGCTCTGCGTGAAGCCGTTTTTTATGAAGAGAGCGCGGCTTGCCCCGTTGTCCGATGGAACGTATGCGTACAGCTGCTTGAGTTTCAGGAAATGGAGCGCGTAGTCCGTGAGCAGTCGCAGTGCCTGCCCGGCATATCCCCGCCTCTGGTACTGTTCATCGATGAGTATGCCCACCCCGGCACGCATATGGAACGGGTCGAAGTCCGTGAGGTCTATCGAGCCAACCACTGTACCTCCCTGCCTGAGCGTAATCATCAGCCTCAGCTGTTTCTTCTCGTAGATGGTCTTGTCGCTGTACGCGATGTATTCTTTCAGAATGTAGCGCGAGTAAGGCTCTGTGGCACAGCTCACTGTCCACAGGCGCGGGTCGTTCTCCCAGCGGTAGAGGATATCGAGATCCTCCGGCTCGAGTGCGCGCAGGCGTAAAGTCTCGTTTTGCAGATACATAGGCAGTAAGTTTTATTTCATGCAAATGTATGTGTTTATTTTGGAACTGGCAAAGGCTGGCAATGTTTTATGGCTCGGGACTTCAGTTCTATATGACACTCATTCCGGCATTTCATTCATACACATTATCATAATGCCCAATACACTCTTCCTCTTTCGACAATCATTCACACTGTGTCCGCGCCCCTCGGCATTCTCTTTTAACCCAAAACGGACTTTTGCAGAGGTCTTATTGCGGGGGAAGAAAGGGTGCGGAGACCTTGGCGGGAGTTAGGAAGAGGGTAAGGAGCAGATAAGGCGAGAGTACGTGTTTTTAACTTTAATTTGTACTCGGACAAAGGGTGCGGGGATGTGTGAGGAGGCGGTCTGAGCGGGAGGGGAGGAGGTGTGGTTACGGAGCGGGGCAACTGAAGCAGTGGGGCGGACGGCGGGAGGCAAGAGCGGGCTGAGGAATATGCAGGCTGAGTCGGGGCGGTGAGGGAGACAGGCGCGGGTTCGCGATTTGCTGTTTCGTTGTGATGTGAAGCGTATGTGTGTAGAAACGGTATGCTGACGGTCTGAATTAGTAAGATTTATGAACCGTTTTTTTTTTGTATATGCGCCAATTTTAGTGCTTACCTTTGTGCCGTAGAAACAGTCATGCGGTTATACGATATATGAAAGAGAAGAGCTATTCTGCCTATATGGATGAAATCACTGCCGAGGAGCTTTACACCGGACTGCTCGGCCATGGGCTTTTTGCTGATAAGCTGCCGGCCTTCTTGAGCAGTAAAGAGTTCTGCAAAAGGTATCCGTTCAATAAGAAAGAAGGATGTAAGTTCGGAGATATTGATGCCTGTGACTATATACGTTACGAAAGCCCGCGTAACACGAATGCTGTCAGGCAGCTCGGCATACCGAATCCTTTTGCATATTCAAACCTGTGCAAGTCATTGGCAGACAACTGGGATAGGCTTAAAGAGAAACTCAAACAGAATACTGGAAACGACAGTCACAAAGTAAGCCGCATCCATATACGCAAGATGCAGGGCAAGGATGGGCTTTTCGAGATGAATTATGAAAAGCGTGGAGATAAGGAGGATGTCGTGATGGATATGATGACCACTGCCAGATATGAGGTTCATGCGGATATATCAAACTGTTTCTCGAGCATATATTCTCATTCGTTGCCATGGGTGTTAGTGGAAAAGGATACGGCCAAGGCTAAGGCTAATGATAAGAAAGAGTGGTACAACAAGATAGACAAGTGCGTTCGGAGTGTCAAATACGGGGAGACGAACGGCCTGCTGATAGGCCCTCACGCATCAAGTCTGTTGTCGGAGATTGTACTCACTGCCGTAGACAGCAAGCTCAGCAAGAAATATAAATATATCCGCCATATAGACGACTATACCTGTTATGCCACGACTTACGCAGAGGCAGAGGCATTTCTGACCGACCTTGCAAAGGAACTGAGGGAGTATGACTTAACCCTCAATATAAAAAAGACGAGGATAGTGGAGCTGCCTACGGCGGCAGGAGAGGATTGGATCAATCAGCTGAACAGTTTTCCATCATTCCATGTAAGAACCTACTCCGAATCAGATAGCTTTTTGATGGATCTTACGAAGGAGCTTAAAGAGCATGACTTGTCTATCAACATCAAAAAGACAAAGGTGGAGGAGCAGCCTCCATTGATAGATGAATGGAGTGTTCCGATATACGGTTTTCCGTCATTAAGCGGGAGAACAAAAGAGAAAGAGATTGTCTTAAAACGCAAAGAGGTGAAGGCATTCCTTGACTTAGCCCTGAACCTTGCGCAGCGGAAAGATGATTTCGCTGTTATAACATACGCAGTCAAGATGCTCTCTCCCAAAAGCGACGATGATGACGAAAAAAGAAAGGTTAAACTGGACAAAAGTGCTTTAAGCTGGTATCTGAGCCGTATGCACCATCTGCTGCTGGCCTATCCTTATTTAGTTCATGTGGCGGATAAGTGTGTACTGAAGATGGAAGGTGTAGGAGTCGAGGATATAAAGAAGATGGGCGATGACCTGTATAGGGTTGGCAAAGAGAAACGTCTGTGGGAGGCGTGCAGTTATGCGCTGTACTGGTCGATAGAGCATGAATATAGACCTGAGGCTGGATGTGATGATATAGCCAAGGAGGCTGTCGGAAGCGAGGACTGCATATTTATGCTGCTGGCCTATCTTAGGGCAAGGAAAGATGGGAATGAGACTGCCAAGGACAAGATGGTGAATGAGGCAAAGGAACTGTGCAAAAATAAAAAGGACTTTGAACGTTATTGGCTCTTTGTGTATGAGGTGTACAGGTTTGAGGGGGAAGAATTAGTGGGTGATAAGGTGGCAAAGAATAAGCTGCTGGAGAAATTCGAATGTCTTAGAAAAAAGCATGGCATTTCGTTTATCCGAAAGGATTTCAGGAAAAAGTGTAATAATAAAATAAGAAAGAGATGAAAAGGGTAATGGTATTTTTCGTTTTGTTGCTGTCCTGTCAGGTTATGATGTACGGGCAGGTAACATCCTATGATATAGAACTGCGAGCGAAAGCATTGGATGGCGATGTGACGGCTCAATTAAACGTTGGTAATTGCTATTATAACGGCTGGGGTATATCACAGGATTATTATCAGGCAGTGAGGTGGTGGCGCATGGCAGCTGAGCAGGGAAGTGTGGATGCTCAATTAAACGTTGGTAACTGCTATTATAACGGCATGGGCGTATCTCAGGATTATGGTCAGGCGGTGAAATGGTGGCGCATGGCAGCAGGGCAAGGAAATACAGTTGCTCAATTAAACCTTGGTAATTGCTATTGTAATGGTCATGGCGTATCCCAGGATTATGGACAGGCGGCGTGGTGGTGGCGCAATGCTGCCGAGCAGGGATGTGCAGAGGCTCAATTAAAGCTTGGTATTTTCTATTATAAAGGCAGAGGAGTATCACAGGATTACGGTCAGGCGGTGAAATGGTATCGCAAGGCTGCGGAACAAGGGGTTGCAGATGCTCAATTTAACCTTGGCCTTTGTTATTATAGTGGCTTGGGCGTACCACAGGATTACAGCCAGGCGGTGAAATGGTATCACAAGGCTGCGGAACAGGGACTTGCAAAGGCACAAGAAGAACTTGGTAGATTATATGCCAATGGCAATAGTGTCCCGCTTTACGGTGAAGCAGAGGAATCGAAGAGTATGGCCGCAGAACAGAGAAACGAAGACGCAAAAGAGGAATTGGCTTGGATGGAAAGCCCCGATAATGTTGATGCGAACGTACCTCAAGCGAGAACAAGGAACAGAAATACATTTGCGGTCATCATAGCAAACGAGAATTACAAGCGGCTTGACAGTGTACCTTATGCCAAAAGGGATGGACAGATGTTCGCCGAATACTGTGAAAAGACATTGGGAATGCCGAAAAAGAACATAAGAGAGTACAACGATGCCACATACGGAGATATGCTTACGGCCATCAGCGACATAAAGTCGATAGCCGCAGCGTATAGGGGGGAGCTGAATGTGCTGTTCTACTATGCCGGACACGGCGCACCGATGGAGGGGACGCAGGAGGCGTATCTGCTGCCGGTGGATTCGTACGGGGCGCACAGCGGCGCGGCACTGTCGCTCGACGACCTGTACAGCGAGTTGGGTAAGATGGGGGCAAGGACAACGACCGTGTTTCTCGACGCATGTTTCAGCGGGGCATCGAGAGAGGGAGGCATGCTGGCATCGGCACGCGGAGTGGCGGTGAAGCCGAAGGAGGAAGCGCCGACGGCAGGGAACGTGGTGGTGCTGAGCGCGGCATCGGGCGAGGAGACAGCCCTGCCGTATGAGGAGATGAAGCACGGGATGTTCACGTACTATCTCCTGAAGAAGCTGAAGGAGAGCAAGGGCGATGTGACCCTCGGTGAGCTGAGCGACTATGTGATACAGAACGTCAGGCAGAGGTCGGCCGTGGTCAACAGGAAGAGCCAGACACCGACGGTACTGACATCGGGGGCTGTGGCGGAGACGTGGCGAAGCATAAAGCTGGCACGGTGAAGGTTTGTATATCAGTAACATAAAAAAGGAGAAAGAATTATGAGAAAAGCGATTGTACTGGCCATGGTATTGGCACTCAGCGGGACAGGAATAGCCGCGTATGGGCAAACGCGTGCGGACGCGCTAAAAGAGGCGCGGAAGGAGCGCAAGGCGACAGACCGGGAGGCGGAGAAGGCTCTGAACGAGAGGAGCGTGAAAGCCGCAAGGAAAGAGGCACGCAGGCTGAAAAAGGAGGGATGGAGCGTGTCGCCCGGGGCGTTGCCGCTGGAAAAACAGCTGGACAGGGCATACACGATGCAGTATGAGTATGACACGGACAATTACCCGAAGTACATCATGGCGGACGCGCAGTCCGTGGGTCAGAACTATGACGCGGCGAAGATGCAGGCCATGGAGCTGGCCAAGCAGAACCTCGTGGGGCAGATAGAGACGGCCATGACATCGATAGTGGAAAACTCCGTGGCCAACAGGCAGCTGGACTCGGGCGAGGCGGCATCGGTGGTGAAGACATTAGTGGCAGGAAAGAATGTCATCATGCAGAGGATAGGGCGTATCCTGCCGGTGACGGAGTGCTACCGCAGCCTGCCGAACGGCAATAAGGAGGTACTTGTGAGAATAGCCTACTCAAGCGACGCGGCAAAGAAAGTGGCGCGGGACTATGTGGGTCAGCAACTCGAAAGCGAGGGACGGGAGCTGCAAGAGGAGCTTGACATGTATTTCGGGATTTGAGATGAAGATATACAGGAGCGTGTGGGCAGGGCTGCTTAGGGGAGTCCTGCCCACGGTCGTTATGTTGGCATGCCAGAGTGTGGCGGCGCAAAAGGCGGTGACGGTGGAGGGCGAGTATGTGCTGCGGTCGGACGGGACGGTGACGGTGGCGCAAGCGAAGTCGATTGCACTGGAACGCGCGAAGATAGAGGCTCTTGCGGCAGAGTTCGGCACAATCGTTTCACAGACGAACCTGACGGTGGTGCGAAATGAAACAGGCACGGAGACGGGAAGTGTCAGCCAGTCAGAACTGCTGTCGCTCGGCGGTTCGGAGGTTATGGGAGAGTGGATCGAGACGATAGGCGAACCGGAGTATAAGATTCATTTCGAGGATGATATGCTCATAATAGAAGTGAAGGTACGCGGGCGCGCAAGGCGGCTGGAGGCGGCAAAGGCGGATTTTGTAGCCCGTCTGTTGAGAAACTGCACAGATGATGGGTGTGAAAGTTCGGAGTTTGTGGACGGCAATTCCTTTTACCTGCATTTTATCACGCCGGTGTCGGGGTATCTGTCAGTGTATCTGGTGGATGAAAATCTGAATGCCTATTGTCTGTTGCCGGACAGGTATGATGAGGACGGAGTGTTCCATGTCAAGGCGGGGCGGGACTATGTATTGTTCTCGGAGGAATATGCGCGGAAGAACGGTATGAGCGGGACAGTGGAGGAGTATGTCTTTACGGCAGAGGGCGAGCTGGAGCATAATGCGCTGTATGTGCTTTTCTCGCCGAATAAGTTTGTGAAGGCCGTAGACCGTGAGACCTCGGAAAGGCTGCCAAGAGAGCTGAGTTATCGGGAGCTGCAAGGCTGGATGGCCGACAGGCGGAAGCATGACCCTGAGTTTTGTGTGGAGAAGAAGCTGGTGACTATACGTAAGATGTGAGATTGTGGAAGAGGGGGCAGTGCCGCCGTAAAAAATAAAGGATGTACACTCTGAGGCGTACATCCTTTCTCATTTTTGTGGGTGCTGAGGGATTCGAACCCCCGACCCTCTGCTTGTAAGGCAGATGCTCTGAACCAGCTGAGCTAAGCACCCGTGCCTTTCCGGAGAAAGGCTGTTGTCAACTTATTAATCTTAAATCCCTATGCTATGAGGTGGGTGCTGAGGGATTCGAACCCCCGACCCTCTGCTTGTAAGGCAGATGCTCTGAACCAGCTGAGCTAAGCACCCGTGCGGTCTCTCCTGACCATACGGCTTCCCGTTTCGGAAAAGCGATGCAAAGGTAGCAAGATTTTGGATAACCGCCAAATTTTTCCGCGTAAAAGTTGCCGGTAATTCTTACAATATTTCCGCTACAGTGAAATTGCTGCCGCCGATGAATATGAAGTCATCGGGTGCGGCGTTCTCCTTTGCAGCATTAAAGGCTTGTGCGACAGTAGGGTAGCTGTTGCCGCGCAGTCCGTATTCCGCAGCCTGCGCCATGAGCGCATTCTCATCGAGCGCACGCGGTATCTGTGCTTTGGTGAAGTAGTAGGTAGCATTTTTCGGCAACAGTGGGAGGATTTTGTCTATCTTCTTGTCGCTGACAACGCCTATCACTATGTGCAGGCGGTTGTACTTCTGCCGTCTGAGTTGTTCGGTGACGAAGCGTATGCCGGCCTCATTATGCCCTGTGTCGCAGACTATGGCGGGGTGCTCCCCGAGTTTCTGCCAGCGGCCCATGATGCCCGTGAGGCTGCACACATTGGCGAGTCCCTCGCGGATGTCCTCCGCGCTGATTTTCCATCCTTTGTCCTGTAGCGCACGGATTGCGGCCAGCACGGTGCGCCGGTTCTTCTCCTGATAGATGCCCTCCATTTCGCACGGCGGGAGCGGCACATCGCTCATTTCCTTGTCGGCGAAGTGTATGGGTGCGCCGGCTTCACGCGCTTTGGCTATGAAGACCGGTGCGCTCTCGGGCTGCGTTTCGCCGATGATGACGGGTACGCTGGGCTTGATGATGCCCGCTTTCTCGTGTGCTATCGCTTCGAGAGTGTCGCCGAGCAGATCGGTGTGGTCTATGCTGATGTTCGTTATGACGCTCACCTCAGGCGTTATGACGTTGGTGCAGTCGAGACGGCCTCCGAGCCCGACTTCTATGACGGCCACGTCGACGCGCTCATCGGCGAAATAGCGGAACGCCATGGCTGTGGTTATCTCGAAGAACGAGGGGTTGAGGCGGCTTATGGTCTCTTTTGCCCCTTCGACAAAGGTGCATACATATTCCTGCGGTATCATTTGTCCGTTGATGCGTATGCGTTCGCGGAAGTCCTTGAGGTGGGGCGAGGTGTAGAGCCCTGTCTTGTAGCCTGCCGACTGTAGTATGGCGGCCATCATGTGCGACGTGGAGCCCTTGCCGTTTGTGCCGGCAATGTGAACTGTGCGGTATGCGCGGTGCGGATGCCCGTAGTGCGCGTCGAGGGCGTAGGTGGTCTCGAGCCCCGTTTTGTAGGCCTTCTTGCCAATGTGCTGGAACATAGGGGCCTGGCTGTATAGATAGTCTATCGCTTCCTTGTATGTCATCTGCTGGAAATTTTTCGTAAAAGCGGTGCAAATGTAATTATTTATCCGTATATTTACAGCGATTTTTCCGCGCTAAATTGCATGGGCGGCAATGCGGCCGTCGTGCGTGTGCGGACAGTTTAACCTTAATTTCCGTTAGCTATGGGTAGTAAGAAGAATTTTGTGCTTGACACCAATGTGGTGCTGCACGACTACAGATGCATCTATAATTTCGAGGAGAACGATGTCTATCTCCCGATGGTGCTCCTTGAGGAGCTTGACAAGTTCAAGAAGGGGACTGACCAGATAAACTTCAATGCGCGCCAGTTCGCCCGCGAACTCGATGAGGTGGTTGTAGACAAGGACTTTTTCAAGAAAGGGGCTTCTCTCGGTGATGGCAAGGGGACGCTGTATGTCCTGACGCGGAACTATTTCCCGGAGATGCTGGAGCAGGCGTTCATGACGCGCACGCCCGACCACTATATCCTCGGCGCGGCCATCACGGTGGCAGAACGGCACAAGGGACAGCGCACTGTGCTGGTGACCAAGGATATAAACCTGCGTATGAAGGCGCGGTCCCTCGGCATTGAGTGCGAGGACTATTTCTCTGACAAGGTGGAGAGCATAGACCTGTTCGAGAAGGAACATGAGGTGTTCGAGAACATCGAACCTGAACTTATAGACAAACTTTATGCCAGTCAGGCTGGAGTGCCGCTGGATGAGTTCCCGTTCAAGTCCGACGTAGAGCCGAACGACTGCTTTGTGCTGAAGAGCAATCGCGCCAGTGTGCTGGCACGTTATGTCGCGTCGGACGGCAATGTGCACCGCGTGGGCAAGACACGCAGTTTCGGCATAGAGCCGCGCAATGCTGAACAGGCGTTTGCGATGGATGTGCTGCTTGACCCTGAGGTTCAGCTTGTCGCGCTGACGGGTCGCGCCGGGACGGGCAAGACTTTGCTGGCTCTCGCCGCCGCGCTGCAACAGAACGAACGCTACGAACAGCTGTTCCTCGCCCGTCCGATTGTGGCGTTGTCAAACAAGGATTTGGGCGCGCTGCCCGGCGATGCGAAAGAGAAGGTTGCCCCGTATATGCAGCCGCTGTTCGACAACCTGAATGTCATCAAATACAACCTTTCGTACACCGGCAAGGAGATGCAGGTCATCGATACGCTGCAGCGCGAGGGGAGGCTTGTCATAGAGGCTCTCGCCTATATACGCGGGCGCAGCCTGAGCAACACATATTTTATAATAGACGAGGCGCAGAATTTGACCCCGCATGAAATCAAGACCATCATCACCCGTGCGGGTGAGGGCACTAAGGTGGTATTCACGGGCGATATACATCAGATTGACTCCCCGTATCTCGACATCCAGTCGAACGGTCTGGTCTATATGATAGACCGCATGAAAGGGCAGGACATCTTTGCCCATGTCAATCTCAAAAAAGGCGAGCGCAGTTTCTTGTCCGAGCTGGCAAGCAATCTGCTCTGACCTTGCGGCCGGGGAGGTGTATGCCTGATATGCAGTCATCCCCACTTGCCTCAGAAAAGTATAATGTGCCTTTTGTCCCGCTTTCCCGGTATGTCAGATATCCGGGAAGGCGGGAGCGGAGGCTCTGGTGCATATATGCCGTCTGATACGGGGCGGCAGGACGAGAAAAGAGAAAGAGGTCATACATCGTGCTGATGATGACCTCTTTTTCTTTTTTTGCCGCACCGGGTGCAGCGATGAAACTGTGTACCGTTTCTCAAACGGCGAATTTCATCTCTCCAACATCTTTTTGATTGCTTCAATCTCGTTCCTGATGATAAGGAGCTCGGCAGCTATGTTCCTGATGTCAGGTTCGCCTGCTTCCCTTACCAGATCAGCGACATTTACACCCAAATATTTTGCAATCTGGTTCAAGCGCATAAATGGTACGTTAGTTTCTCCGCGCTCAATTTTAGTGTAAGTGTTGAGAGAGCAACCCAAGTCGTTGGCCGCATTTTCCTGCGTCAGACCTTTCATCTGGCGCGCTTTGCGGATGTTCCGTCCTAATGTTTTTAATTCCATGTCGCAAAGGTAGCTAAAAGAATATATACGCGTGTACCTATTTGAGTGGTCTAATGTGGTTGTGTTGATATGTTTTTACGTATGAAATTGCGCTTTCTTCTGCTTATTTTCTCGCTATTTGTGTCTGGTTGCAGGCTTAGTTAAATGTGAGGCGGATTTAAGTTATATGATGTTTGATTTATCAGTGTATAGGTGATGTTGATGTTTAATATTGTATTAATTGGGTATTTATAATGGTCGTCATGTGGATGGATATGTTAAATTTAAAATTACGGCAACTGACGGATTGTATTTTGATGAGCTATACGTGTACTTCTGGCGTGTTATACGTCCTCATCCGGCGTGGAGGTGTCGCATGAGGCTTGTGCGGATGCCGCTTCCCTTCCCACCTCTTTCATCTTCTCCTTTTGCCCCTGACAATAAAATATATGGACACCATGCATGTCAGTGCTTCCGCTGCCGGAACTGCCAGCCACATCCCCGCCGTGCTGCCCGTAATCTCCGGCAGTGCCACGAACGTAAGAACCAGCAGCATATAACCCCTCAGCAGCGTGATGAAGTTGGCCGGCGCAGGCCGTTCAATGCTTTGCAGATAGTTGATTAGCACTATATTGACGGCGCAGAATATCATCCCTGAGGCGAACAGAGGCAATCCCTCTGCCGCGTAACCGTACGCCGCTGCCTCCGGCGGGAGGAACATCCCCACTATCCCCGTCCTGCATACCGACAGTGCGACGGCAATCACAATGCCGCCCCCCACAGCCGCCTTCATCGCCATCCGCAGCATCGCCTGCACCCTCTCCGTATCCCCTTTGCCGTAGTTGAAGCTCCATATCGGCTGTGCCGACTGCCCTACCGAGTTGAACGCGAGGAATATGATAGGAAACAGGTAGCACACTATGCTGTACGCTGCCACTCCGTCCTCCCCCAGATGCCTCATGAACACATAGTTACCCACGAACATCATGCACGAGATTGCCCCTTCGCTCAGCAGCGACGAGAATCCCATGTTGCACATATATCCTATATTCCTCAGCGTCAGCTTCAGGCTTTTCCTGCTCATCTTTATTCTCGTAAACCTCACCTCCTTACCTCTCCGCCACAGGTAGTAGATTATCATCATCGCCCCTACCACATAACCTAAACTTGTGGCCAGTGCCGCCCCGAACATCCCCCAGCCGAGCGGAAAGATAAATACATAATCGAGTATGATATTGATGACTGCAGCGGTCACATTGCACATCATAGCATACCTTGGTGCGCCGTCCATCCTCACAAAATAAGTGCCTGCGGTCAATATCGTCAGGCAGGGCAGGAACGGCGTGAACCACTCCAGATACTCCTTCGCCAATGGCATAAGCCGTTCGGAACTCCCTAAAAACACCAGCACCTCGTCCCTTAATGCCATCACAGTTATGCTCAGCACGCCCATCAATATGGCACATCCCGCCACAGCCTGTGTCATGTTGATGCTCGCCGTCCGCCGCTTCCCGCGTGATAGGTGTATCGAGGCCACAACCGCCCCTCCCGCGCCGAACATCAGCGCGATGCCGGTACTTATCGTGAACAGCGGTGCGGTGATGTTCACCGCCGCCAGCGCGTCGCTCCCTATCCCGTGTCCCACGAAAATCCCGTCCGTAATCACAAAAATGGCAGAAAACACCATGCCTACCAGCGTAGGCAGCAGCAGTTTCCTGAACAGCTTCCCCAAATTCATGCCGCCGAAATCGATACTGTCCTTCATTTCCATCTCTGATCCTCCTTAAAAATATGGTACTGTTTCTGATCTCCTCTCTCTTTCTCCTCCCTCGTTCCGTCCGAATCCGTCCTTCTCCGTAACGCGCTGCAAAATTACACCATTTCCCGCTCTCGCCCGCTTAACCCAAGTTACTTTCTCCCCGTGCCATATCTCCCGCTTCCGCACTTGTAAGCGTATACGCCCTGTCGTAACTTCATATTTTCCCCGTCACTGAGGTCTCCATTTCCGTCGTCCCTCCATGCTATCCTCTTTCCCTTCCGCCCTCACTTCATTCCCCCTCCGTCCGTCTGTCGTGACCCTCTCTTGACTGTTATTTAAGGTTAAAAACACGTACTCTCGCCGAAGCCCCTCCGAAGCCCCCGGCCAGCCCCTCCCCAACAACTGGCCTCCTCGCCCCTCACGCAACCCCGTAAAAGTCAAACACTCTCAAAGAAAAAATTGCAACTCGTCCCGTCCCTCCTCTTGCCTGTTCCGAATTAATGTCGTACCTTTGCAGTCCGAAATATTATCCATGCCTTATAGGTGTTAATAATCAGGTGGTTAGCTGCTTGCATGATGAATTAGCCCATCCTGCCTGTCGGTGTTTTGCCTGATGAAATGTTTATCAAATCATTTTTTTAACGTTAATTTATCGTGGATACATTAAGCTACAAAACCGTCTCTGCCAACAAGGCGACTGTAAAAAAAGAGTGGGTCGTGGTAGATGCTACGGATATGGTATTGGGCCGTATGGCTTCAAAGGTTGCCAAGCTCCTGAGGGGTAAGTACAAACCGAGCTTCACTCCTCATGTAGACTGCGGCGACAATGTCATCATAATCAACGCCGACAAGGTTAGGCTCACGGGCAAGAAATGGACAGACCGTGTCTATCTTTCATTCACAGGCTATCCCGGAGGCCAGCGTTCCATCACACCACAACGCCTCATGCAGAAAGGTGCGGATCGCCTCGTGAGGAAAGTCGTTAAGGGTATGCTCCCGAAGAACATCCTCGCCGATGCTCTCATGCGCAATCTCTACATTTATGAAGGTGCTGAGCACCCGCATGCCGCACAGCAGCCTAAACTGATTGATTTGAACAAGATTAAATAAGGTATAGGATATGGAAGTGATAAACGCAATAGGTAGAAGAAAATCTGCTGTCGCACGCATATATGTAAAGGAAGGAAGCGGCAACATCGTGATAAACAAGCGCGAGCTTGCCAACTATTTCCCTTCGCCCCTGCTGCAATACATCGTTAATCAGCCGTTGAACCTCCTCAATGTGATGGGTAAGTATGACATTAAGGTCAACCTCAACGGCGGCGGTTTCAACGGACAGGCAGAGGCGCTCCGCCTTGCGATAGCGCGTGCTCTCGTAAAGATAAACGCCGAGGACAAGCACACTCTCAAAGTTGCAGGTTTCCTCACACGCGACGCACGCCGCGTAGAGCGCAAGAAACCTGGTCAGCCGAAAGCCCGCAAGCGTTTCCAGTTCTCGAAACGTTAACGCCCGGCGTTGCCGCCTTGCTATGCCGCTTTGGGAAGAGTCTTTCCCCGTACGGCAGCAGCCTTTGCTGTGGCGGCCTGATAGTTTGTTTAGTATCTAAATCATTTAGACTCGCCTCTCACGGGGCGGCTGCTTGATGATTGCTTAAACGAATGCCGATGCCAGTCAGCGCATCAGAAAAAGTAAAAGGAAAGTAAACAAGAAAAACAAAGAAAATTATGGCAGTAACATTTGAAGACTTATTGAACGCAGGTGCTCACTTCGGTCACCTCAAACGTAAATGGAATCCGGCGATGGCTCCTTACATCTTCATGGAGCGTAACGGCATACACATCATCGACCTCCACAAGACAGTGGCAAAGATAGATGAGGCCGCAGCCGCTATGAAGCAGATTGCCAAATCCGGCAAGCGCGTACTCTTCGTTGCTACGAAGAAACAGGCCAAGCAGGTAGTGGCAGAACTCGCTAAGGATGCCGCAATGCCTTACATCACGGAGCGTTGGGCTGGTGGTATGCTCACCAACTTCCCGACTATCCGTAAGGCCATCAAGAAGATGGGTACTATCGACAAGATGACCACAGACGGTACGTTCGATGCCCTCTCAAAGCGCGAGAGGTTGCAGATAACGCGTCAGCGTGCGAAACTCGAGAAGAACCTCGGTTCTATCGCCGACCTCAGCCGCCTGCCGGCAGCCCTTTTCGTGGTTGACGTGATGAAAGAGCACATAGCTGTTGCAGAGGCTAAACGCCTTGGAATACCTGTGTTCGGTATAGTTGATACAAACTCCAATCCTGTCGGTATCGATTTCGTCATACCGGCCAACGATGATGCCACGAAATCCATCGAGCTCATCGTAGCTGAGATGACAGCTGCCCTCAAAGAGGGTGCTATGGAGCGTAAGCTTGAGAAACTTGACAGTGAAGAGGCAGCCGAGAAACCTGAGGTGAGAGAGAAGCGCACCCGCGCCAAGAGAGCGCCCCGCGCCGAAAACACAGCAGCTGAAGCTCCTGCCGCTGAGGAGAAGTAAACGGTAGTTCTACCGGTTTTGAATTGACAAAGCGCTACGGGACATCCTGCTGAGACAGTATGTTTTGTGGCGCTTTTCTGAAATAAGGACATAACTATTTAATAACCAATTAAATCTTTTGATATTATGGCAGTAACAATGGCGGAGATTTCAAAACTCCGCACGATGACCGGCGCTGGTATGATGGACTGCAAGAATGCCCTTACCGAAGCGAACGGCGATATGGAAAAAGCGATAGAACTCATACGTAAGCGCGGCCAGGCCATCGCGGCCAAGCGTAGCGACCGTGAGGCCTCCGAGGGATGTGTACTTGCAGGTGAGAAAGGCGGCTTTGCCGCTATCGTGGCCATCAAGTGCGAGACTGACTTCGTGGCTAAGAACGCCGATTTCATTGCTCTTACAAAGTCAGTGCTTGATGCGGCCATCGAGGCGCAGCCCGCTGACATCGAGGCTCTCAAGGCTCTTACTATCAATGGCCGCACTGTGGCTGACCTTATCACAGAGCGTTCCGGCGTGACTGGCGAGAAGATGGAGCTTGGCTACTACGAATTCGTCCGTGGCGCGCATACGATAGACTATGTACATCCGGGCAACAAGCTCGCCACTATAGTGGCCTTTGCCGAGGAGAACGTAGAGCGTCAGGTCGCTCGCGACATAGCGATGCAGGCTGCGGCCATGAACCCTGTTGCGCTTAACCGCGACTCTGTACCGGCTGAAATTATAGAGAAAGAGCTTGAGATAGGCCGTGACAAGGCGCGTCAGGAGGGCAAGCCTGAAAACATGCTTGACAAGATAGCTCAGGGTCGCCTCAACAAGTTCTTCCAGGAGGCAACGCTCATGGAGCAGGAATTCATCAAGGACAACAAAATGTCTGTGGCTGCTTATGCAAAGGCCAACCATTGCACTCCCATAGCCTTCAAGCGCGTGACACTCAACCAGGAGTGATGTGCCGCCACACTATGGAATGAGTACTTTGGTTTTTATTCAATATTCAAGAGGGGGGCTGTGTCAAAATGGTAAATTTTGGCACAGCCCCTTAGGTGTGTCAGAATTGATAAGATGCAAGGCATTGAGGGTGAGGGCAACAGGAGTTTACTTTAGTAAATGACTTAGAAACTGTTTTGATTTTTACCGTCTATATGGATTGGGATGCACCGTTGAGACATATTCTGTTCTCATGTCCGAAGTAATAGCGGGCTATTTCAAGGACATGAGGGCGGAATATGGCCGACGGGACGCACAATTCATAGACGAAAACTTATATTTTCATCATAAGAGTGAACTGCAAACCGCGTTTGTGGAAAATCAAAACGG